>NZ_JBBGZQ010000024.1:0-109463 GCF_037572595.1 Chryseobacterium sp. MYb328
GCGGAGCCCCGCCGGAACCTTTAAAATATTCAGTCTGATAAAATAAACATCCTTTGACAGAGTTGATTGAACATTTGAAATAATATACAAACTGATTATAAATACAGGTCTCTTTATAGACTGAAAGTATTTAAAATGAAAAGCAGTATGAATTATAAAAACATTCATATAGGAAACCTGATCGAGAATGCTGTTTCCGAAAGTAATATAGAATTATCCCGTATCTGTAATTTTCTTCACTGTACAGAAAAAGAGGTTGGTAAAATGTATACCTGCAGCAGCCTGGATACCGAAATTGTATTGAAATGGAGCAAACTTCTGGAATATGATTTTTTCAGAATCTATACCCAACATTTGATTCTTTATGCTCCGGCTTCACCTAAAATAAAGACTATACCATCGGAAGAGAAAAAAACAGTATTGCCCCGGTTTCGAAAAAATATTTATACCTGGGAAGTCATAGATTTTATTCTTGAACAGATAAAAAATGGTGAAATGACGAAGGAAGAAATTATTATACGATATAAAATTCCTAAAACAACTCTTCATAAATGGATTGGGAAATACAGCCGGTAAATTGTTATAAGATTTTGTTGGCAGGGAAATCATGGAACTCATTTTAATAATTTAAAGGAGACTTTGATGCTTTTACCGAAAGAGTAATCCGTCAATATATTGCAACACAATATGGAAAAATATAAACAACCTGATTTTAAACAGATCTACAAAGACATCATTACACGTAAATATCCGGACAAATATGATCTGTGTGAATATTTACTCTCGAAAAATGAACTTTTAGCTTTAGACATTCTGAAGCTTAATACTATTATTTTTGGAACCTCTGAAAAATACAGCAGCCAATACCGTTCTTATAAAAAAACTGATATTCTGAAGATTCTGGATTATCAGAAAGAAAATATGCTCAACAATACTCAGTTGGCCCTTCATTTTAAACTAAGCCGCAATACCATTGCAAAATGGAGAAAAATCTTTTTGATGTAAATAGATATTTCTATAACACTCAGAAGTTTTTATATATAAATAAGGAAAACTGGAGGAGCGTGATAGATATTACCAATAGAGAATATTTGAAAATGTATTTTTAATCAAAATTGATTATTTAAATAAAATATAAAATCATTTTATTTATTTTGTATTGAATTTTATGTTTTTGCTAAATATTTATAAATTATGTTTCGTAAAATCTGGGATTATATAGCGAATAGGCATATTGCTCCCAATACAGGTCCGCTTGAGCTTATTGAAGCACAGAGAATGAATTTATTTGCATTTTCCATTGGAGCAGTTCTGATATTTAACGGATGTAGAGACCTTTTGTTTGGTTTAAAGGTCAATTTTTTTGTCTTATCAGCATTGGGAATCTTTTATCTTTTCCTTTTTTTCTTTACAAAAGTACGTTACAATCATTTTGTGACATTGTTTAGTCTGGAGCTTTTTTTATTTCTGATCTTCTTCTTTTCATCTACCACAGGCTTTGAAAATGGCCTGTCATTATATTATTTTGTCATTATGCTGGCTTCACTGTTTATTTTTAATTCCAAAAAAACAGTCTGGTATAATTTGATCGTTTACCTTACGGCACTTATTCTTTTCAGCATCAGTCATTACTATGATTTCAGGATATTTACCATTGAAGGAGCAGATAATGTACTGTTTTCAGAAAATCAGAGACTGATTACTTTTCTGCAGGTGTTTTTAGGAGTGAGTATTTTGGGATATTTTATACTTTCAAAACAATTCAAAATTGTGAAATTATATCAGCAGGCTATGAGAAGTGAGAAGATTATTACTGATTTGAGAGCTAAACTCAACAACAAAGATGAAATAGATTTGGAAAGTATTGTAAAGCTGGCCATGAATGACGATATTGCCTTTATTCCTAAAGTAAAGCAGATGTTTCCCAGTCTGTATGACAACCTGATGGAACTTAACCCTGATATGAGTACCGATGAATTTAAGCTTTGCGCCTTGATTAAACTTGGCTTCACAACAAAAGATATTGCAGAATATAATCACCTTGCGGTTCGAACCATTCAGACCAGAAAAAGCAGACTCAGAAAATCGTTTGGGATTTCTGCTGATATTGATCTCTATAAGTGGATTGATACAATATAAATAGGATAATAATACTAATTTTAAAGTAAAAGATTCCCCAAGAAATATCACTGAAAGAATAATTTTTAAAACAATGGTTAATCTTCCTCTTCATATTCACCATCCATATCTTCATAGGAAGTATACGACCAGTCAATACCAGAAATATCCAGTATTCTTTCAAACCTTTCTTCTATAGAGGTACCTACGAAGATAGCCGTACACTGATCCGCTTCATCAAATGAAAGACTGATGACCTCAAAATAGTCATCTGTATAAATCTTTTGCCTTTCCCAGGAAATTTCTGGAATTTCAGACCAGCTTTGCTGTATAAGTTTCACAGTTTCCGTATCTACAGGTGAAAATGAATTGGCATTATAGAGAAGTCCGCCAAGAGTTCCGTTGTAGACACACATAGATAGGAAAAAGTCTTCCAGTGTTTTTGTTTCCTGCTGCCAGTCGGATTCGTAAACCGTATCATAATTTCCCCATACCGAAGGATTTTCAAGAGAAAGATCCGCTTCTTTAATTCCCCATTGTACAACTCCTTGATTCTCTTCATAGAAAATAAGATACCGGTCCTCTGTAAAATAAATAGCATTGGGACTCAGAAGCCTGTTGTGAGAATGATTAATTGCTTCGTTTTTACCTAGGCTCAGATAATATTCACGAAGAACTGCCGGAAATTTAAAGCCCAGAGCTTGTTCTGCTTCTGTAATTTCTGTTTCAGAAAAACCAGAATGGTTATCGTTAGATAATTGATATAAGCGTTCTATTTTTTCGAGATAATTCATGTTCATGGTAAATACTTCTGGTGAATAGAAACAAATTTGCAGCTTTTTATTTGATCAGAGATACCTTTCTTTATTTTTATATTAAATAATCATCATATTTTACCCTTTATATAACTTATCATTACTAATAAATTAACACAAAGATTTATTTATGAAGCTTAGGATTTTAGGTGAGCAAAGTTTTCGACTATTTCGTTGACTAAGCTAATGGGAACAGTATGCTTCATCAATCGATTAATCTCTTAGCTCACTTAAAATTCAGTATAATCAAAAATCATCTTTGTGTCTAAGAAAATACGATGAAAATGCAGATTTTTGTCAAGAAAAAAATATTAATAAAACGTTTAAATAATTAAATATTTTCAATGTTTTAATGGGGTTAAAACGATAACAGAGCCCTAAAACTTGTCTAAAGTTTATTTTTTATATATTTGGAGCATTACCGTATTTCTAATTTTCTGTGGAACCATTATTTGAGAAAATATATGATGAATACAAGCATCAGGTCTTTTTTTTCGTGAAAAAATATATTCATGGAAGAGAAGATATTGAAGATGTTGTGCAGGATATTTTTGTCCATTTATGGAAGTACAGGGATGTTTTGGAGAAAAACAGGGAAGCTATCATCTTTAAAACAGCTAAGCAGGAAATTTCGAACTTCTACAGAAAAAATAAACTCGCTTTTTCGGATCTCCGGGAAGAAAGCCATCTGAAAGTGGTAAAAGAGGAGGAAGACGAAGACGATTACCAACATCATACAGAACAGATCGAAAAATTACTCCATCAGATGCCTGAAAAAAGCAAGGCATTCTTTCTCAAACATAAAGTGGAGGGACAGAGCTATTCACAGATAGCCAAGGAACACAGTATTTCTAAAAATGCCGTGGCTAAACATGTTAATAAGGTATTAAGTCTTCTGAAAACCCACCTCAATCTGTTTTTTTCATTCTTAATTTTTATAAAAAGCTTTTTTTAGGGTTGACGATTTCACTACTGTTGCGTAATAGTAAGTATGATTATGCAAAATCATATTTTCAGTTTCGTTTGCTGAAGCTGAATTTCAACCGACTAAAAAGAGTTTACTATGAAAAAGACAACATTACTGCTTGTATTGGTATCAGCATTTTTCTCAACCCAAGCCCAGACAACGAAAGAAGAAATTTTTTCGGATATCAAAACTACCGGCGGAGTATATTATGCTTATCCAACACCATCCCATAAACAAACACCGGCTCCGGCAGGATATGAATCATTCTACATCAGTCATTACGGAAGACATGGCTCAAGATGGCTCATCAATGATAAAGATTTTTCCGGAGTGATGGGAGTATTACAAAAAGCAGCCGATAATAATGCATTAACCGAACAGGGGAAATCTGCTTTGGATAGATTGAAAAGAATATGGATTCAGGCGGAAGGCCACAACGGAGATCTTACAGAACTGGGAGCATTACAGCACAAACAGATCTCACAAAGAATGTTTAAGAACAATCCTAAAGCATTTGAAAAAAATGCTGTAGTAACTGCAAAATCAACAGTAGTCCCAAGATGTATTCTGAGTATGGCTAACTTTACGAACGAGTTGGTAGCCAACAATCCTAAACTTCAGGTCAGTATGGAATCTTCGGATAAATACATGAAGTATCTTAACCACCATACCAAAGAATCTATTGATTTCAGGGCAGCAGATAACTTTTGGCAGGAAGAAAAAAGGAAATTCAGATCGGAGAATATGAAGTCTGACAGGTTTATCAAAAACCTTTTCAATAATGACGAATATATCTATAAAAACATCAATCCCGAAAGAGTTATTGAAGCCTTCTACTGGATTGCCAGCGATATGCAGAACCTTGAAACGGATATTTCCTTCTATGATTTATTTACAAAAGACGAATTATTCAATATTTATCAGGCCATCAATTATCAGACTTATGTGAATGACGGTCCGTCTCCCTTAAGCAAAGGATTGGTGAAGAACAATTCTATTCCATTGGTGAAAAACATGCTGGATGAAGCAGAAGATTATATTAAAAATAATAAAAACGGAGCTTCTTTAAGGTTCGGACATGATGGGAATATTACGCCTTTACTTGCCCTTCTGAATATTGAAGGAATGAATAAAGAAGAAACCGATCCAAAAGAAGTCTATAAAGTCTGGAACACCTTCCAGGCAGCACCTATGGCAGCTAATTTACAATTGATCTTCTATAAAAACAAAAAGAATGATATTCTGGTTAAGTTTCTTCATAATGAGAATGAAGTTCATATTCCTTTACAAACCGACAGTTTCCCATACTATCGATGGACAGAGGTTAAACCGTATTTAGAAAATATTGTAGGAACTCATTAAGATGCTTAATCTTTTGTGGTTTCAAAAAAAGCCTTTTATCATTCTGAATGAAACAGACTGAAGAATCTCTCAACGAAATGACGGTAAGAAGATCCTACTCCCGTTCAAAACATAGAAATGTATAAAATTTTAAAAATATTTTCTAAAAAAGGTTGACGATTTAATTTTTCTGCGTAATACTAAATATGAACAACATGGAAGACGAAGATTTCAAAAAAAACTGGGAAGAAACCTACAGGGAAAACCAGCAAATGGATCAGCTTACTGATGCACGGATTAAGTCTGGAATTGAACGTAAGATCAAGACCGGAAGAAACCTGAAAAATATCTTTTGGGCTGCTTCTGCAGCAGCTGTAGTGGGGATTGGTTTGTTTTTCTACAATCCATCTGAGTCTTCTTCTGTGGCAGAACAGGTTACAGTTCAGGCTTATGCCAGTTCAGATTTTACAAAACGTATTGACCTTCCTGACGGAAGTCATATTGTTCTGGAACCTCACAGTACACTTGTATTGTCTTCCGATTTTGGGAAAGCAGACAGAAAAATTACATTCACTGGTAAAGCAACCTTTGATATTGCAAAAGATAAGACCCGTCCGTTCAGAATCAATGCAAAAGATTTTACAGTACAGGTACTGGGAACAAAATTTTTCCTGGATCAGACCAATGGAAAGGAAAAGGTAGAACTTTTTGAGGGAAAAGTGAAGGTAGATCACCAGGGGAAGATCACCTATTTATTACCTAACCAGTCCTGGAATAAAAATATTGAAAAGCCTGCCCGTTTTTATTATGCTGTTGATGCAAAAAGAGAATTTTCATTTGAGGATGAAACACTTAAAAATATTGTCACAGAGCTGGAACAGGTGTATAATATTAAAATAGAATACCCAAAGGAATATGGAGAAAAGAGAATCAAAGGATCTTTCTCAGGGAATCTGAACGAGGTTTTATCTGCCAT
Source organism: Chryseobacterium sp. MYb328 (assembly GCF_037572595.1). Classification (NCBI taxonomy): domain Bacteria; kingdom Pseudomonadati; phylum Bacteroidota; class Flavobacteriia; order Flavobacteriales; family Weeksellaceae; genus Chryseobacterium; species Chryseobacterium sp. MYb328. The sequence continues at coordinate 6,218 of NZ_JBBGZQ010000024.1, forward strand.
CTGCTATCCGTTTAATCTTAAAACAGAAAAAAAATCCGATAAAGAGATACAACTAAAATAAAAAAGCACCAATAATGAGGGTTATTGATGCCGATTAACTATTTAACTCGCTAAAGTCTAATAAAGTTATTCCCAAATTTATGAAAAAAACAATAATTTCCGTGACATTTCTGGTTGCGATGGGACTTCCAGTGGCTTATGGCCAAACTACACAACAGCCTCCGGCTACACAGGCAAAACAAAAAAAGGTGTCCATTGCTAAGGTTTTTGATAAGCTCAGTAAATCTTCTAAAGTGCCTTTTTTCTACTCCAGCACAGATTTTAAAGATATTCTTGTGGATGAGAGTGGAGTAAATTATTCATCACTGGATGCTTCATTGAAATACCTTAAAACGTATTATCCTGTAGAATATGAGATCAGGAACAATACTGTAATGTTGAGGAAAACCTCTATAAAAGCCGTTGTTCCGAGTAAAGCTATTTCCATGGCAAAAGATACCGTTACGGTGAAGGAAAATAAGATTGATGAAGTTGTTGTGATCGGCTATGGAAAAGTAAAGAAATCCGATGCTACAGGATCTCTTACTACGGTAAAAATGGATGCTGAAAATAACGGAAACCCGGTTTCCGCGCAGGATGCATTAACGGGAAAAGCCGCTGGTGTTAATATTATTTCTCCCGGAGGAGCACCAGGAGCTGGTTCTGCAATCAGGATCAGAGGGGGATCTTCATTGTCAGCAAGTAATGATCCACTCATCGTTATTGATGGGATTGCGATAGATAATTCTTCCACTTCAGGATCAGGCAATATTCTTGGGATGATTAATCCCAATGATATAGAAAGCTATACCGTTCTGAAAGACGCCTCTTCTACAGCGATTTATGGATCAAGAGCATCCAACGGGGTAATTATTATTACCACCAAGAAAGGCAGTAAGAAAACGCGTTATCAATATTCATCCAATACCAAGGTGAGCTACAATCCCAAGATGTTGGATGTATTGAATGGTGATGAATACAGGAGTTTTATAAAAAATCAATATGCCGGAAATGCTGCCGTGATTAATGGTCTGGGAATTAATGACACGAACTGGCAGAAAGAAATTTACCGTACAGCTGTAAGCAACGATCAGAATTTCAGTATGACAGGTTCTGTAAAGGATATTCCGTATCGTTTATCATTAGGATATACCAATCAGGAAGGGATCATCAGAAAAAATGCTTACGAAAGAATGAACCTGAGTTTAGCTTTGAATCCTTCGTTTTTTGATAAACACTTAAATGTAAACCTAAACTATAAACCAAGCATAGAAAACAACGACTTTATTTCCAATCCTGCTAGTGGAGCGGTATCATTCGATCCTACACGTCCGGTTTTTGACCATTCAACGCCATATGGACTCGGATATTTCATCTGGACGGATGCTTCCGGAAGACCTATTACTCAGGCTGGGGCAAATCCTGTATCAATGCTTGATCTGAGAACAGATCAGTCAAAAGTAATCAGACATATCGGAAACATACAGCTGGATTATAAAATTCATGGGTTTGAAGACCTGAAATTAAATCTTAATACAGGGTTTGATATTTTAAAAAGCGAAGGGAATATCTTCGTTCCAGACAATGCACCACTTGCCTGGACTTCCATCGGAAATGACGGTCAGGGACTTATGGAGAATTATACCCAGAAGAAAAGCAATCTGCAGTTTGATGCTTTTGCCAATTATTCCAAAACATTAGGCAGACATAAATTTGATGTGATGGGCGGATATTCCTGGCAAAGGTTCTGGAAAAGTTATAATGATTACCAGACCAATATTACAGGAAACAAAATCTATAAAAGTATTCTTCCGAAATCAGAATATATTCTTGTTTCATTTTATGGACGTTTAAATTACAGTTTCAATGACCGTTATCTTTTTACCGCTACTCTTAGAAATGACGGTTCATCCCGCTTTGCTAAGGATAATCATTGGGGACTATTTCCTTCTGCAGCTTTTGCCTGGAAGATCAAGGAAGAAGAATTTCTTAAAGACAGCAATTTTTTTTCCGACCTGAAATTAAGACTGAGTTATGGTAAAACAGGGCAGCAGGATATTGGTGGAGATTATGAATGGATGCAGACTTATACCTACAGTGATTCCCAGGCTTTATATCAGTTTGGAGATCAATTCTATCAAACGATTCGTCCCAATGGATATGATCCTAATCTGAAATGGGAAACCACTTCTACTTATAACCTGGGATTAGATTTCGGAATTCTAAAAAACAGAATTTCAGGGTCTGTGGAGGTTTATAAAAGGACTACTGATGATCTTTTGAATAAAATATCGGTTGCAGCAGGTTCTAATCTTACCAATATGATCTTCACCAATATAGGTTCCATGGAAAACAAAGGGCTGGAGCTTACATTGAATACCATTCCTGTTAAAAAAGGAAACTGGCAATGGAATCTGGATATGAACCTTACCTTCAATACATCGGAAATTACAAAGCTTACCCTTGTTGACAATCCGAATTACGGGGTGAACATCGGAAATGTTTCAGGCTCTACGGCCGGAACCATTCAGGTTCACTCTGTAGGCTTTTCTCCTTATACTTTTTATCTGTATGAACAGGAGTATGATGCTAACGGAAAACCTATTGAAGGAAAATATAAAGGCGGCCTCGTAAAAGATAAAAGCCCAATGCCGAAATCCTATTTAGGAATCTCTTCTAAACTAAGCTATAAAGACTGGTATTTCGGATTCAACGGGCATGCTAATTTTGGAAATTATGTGTATAACAATATCAAGTCCAAGGATTATAAAACTAAAACCTATTCCGGAAACGGAACCTATTCCAATATTTTAAGCTATACCGCAGAGCAGGGCTTTGAAAATCTACAGCTTTACTCTGATTTCTTCCTTGAAAATGCATCGTTCTTCAGAATGGATAATATGACATTAGGGCGTACATTTAAGAATATCAGTGATAAATTTGATCTGGGAGTCAGCTTTTCTGTTCAGAATGCTTTTGTGATTACAAAGTATAGCGGTCTGGATCCTGAAGTGTATTTGGGAATCGATAATAATATGTATTCCAGACCTCGCTCATTCCTTTTTGGGTTAAATGTTAATTTTAAATAATTTGAATATGAAACGTTTATATATAATACCTCTTATACTATTACTTTTTACGGTGAGTTCATGTGTTGGAGATCTGGATACAGAGCCCATTGATCCGAATATCGTGACCACAGAACAGGTATATTCCAATCCTGATAACTATAAAGGAGTTTTAGCCAAATGTTATGCTGCTTTATGTCTTAGTGGACAGCAGGGGCCTACAGGAGATCCGGATATGGGAAATTTTGATGAAGGCTACAGCTCATTTATCCGTTTGGCTTTCTATGTTCAGGTTCTGACAACGGATGAAGCTATTATGGGTTCACAAACCAATGGATTAAGACAAATGGCAACCAACAGCTGGGATTCCAATACTGCAATTCTGAATGGATACTATGCGAGATTGTACCAGATTATTGGATATACCAATGAGTTTTTAAGACAGACTACAGATGAAAAACTACAGGGAAGAGGACACACCGACCCTAAATTTAAACAGGAAGTCGCCTATTTCAGAGGAGAAGCCCGTTTTCTGAGAGCTTATTCCTATTGGGTATTATTAGACACATTTGGAAAAGTTCCGTTTGTAACAGATGCAGACAAGCAGGATCCTCAGTTTTTACCTAAACAGATCATGCCTGGTGACTTGTATGCTTACATAGAAAAAGAATTGAAAGAGATTGAAACAATTCTCCCGGTAACCAATGAATACGGAAGAGTAGATAAAACAGCTGCCGATTTTCTATTATCAAGATTATATCTGAATGCAGAAGTCTACATAAAATCGGCGCAATGGACTAAAGCTGCAGAATATGCTGAAAAAGTGATCCAAAGTCATTACAGTTTATCTCCCAAATACCTTTATAACTTCCTTGCAGACAACAATACCTCTCCGGAAATTATCTGGTCTTTAAATATGGATGGGGTAAAATCCAAAACCTATGGTGGAACTACCTTTTATGTATTGGCACAAACCGGGGGTACCATGCTGAATTACCTGAATATGGGAATTTCAGGAGGCTGGGGGAATATCCGTTTGCGTCCGGAGTTTGTGAATAAATTCCAGACTGCAGACCAAAATTTCAATACTTCAGATCCTAATGCATTTACAAAAGGGGATACCAGGGCATTGATCTTTAATGTGGGCCATAAAAAAGAAATTGCAGCTCTTCCGGGAACCTTCCAGGACGGATATGCCTTTACCAAGTGGAGAAACGTAGACAAAACCGGAAAAGCAGGATCCGACGCAGCTTATGTAGATACAGATTTTCCAATGTTCCGTCTTTCAGAAGCTTATTTAACAGCTGCTGAAGCGTATTTCAGAGTAGGGAATAATTCATCTGCACTTAGTAATATTAATGTAGTCAGAAATAGGGCTTACAGCAACGGAGCCGGAGCCATTTCTTCTTCCGATCTGAATCTGAATTTTATTTTAGATGAAAGATCAAGAGAGCTTTCCTGGGAATTAACCAGAAGAACTGATCTGATCCGTTTCAACAAATTTACATCTGGAGATTATGTATGGAGCTGGAAAGGAAATACCAAAGACGGCAAAGCGGTGGATTCAAAATTCAATATTTTCCCAATTCCATCTGCAGATATTACAGCTAATCCTAATTTAACCCAGAATGCCGGTTATTAATTAATTTAAAAATAAAGCGGGAAAGTTTCAAAAACCTTTAAGCTCAGAAGTTTTTGAATTATCAAGCCTAAGTTTGAAGAGTGGTGGTTCTCTCTTTTCCCTGCTAAGGGTCTTCATTATGAAGGCCCTTTTTTGGTTTCTAATACCTTCAAAATTGATAGAAAAAGTGAGATTTTATAAACATTAAAAATTGCTTTCTCACCATAGCCTATGTAATAAAAAAACAAACTGAATATCTACCTGTTTTTAGCCATTAAAATATTTAATTCGAGCATCTGTGGCCATCAAAACATTATTCAGAATCTGCGTAATCCGCGTGAGAATATCTCTCCACATTCAATTTTATCGCAGATAAAATACTTGCGACTTAAAAACATACAGTATATAAAAAAATTAGCGCCCTTGCGTTTCCAACAAAACAGCCCTTTTGAAATTGGAATAATAAAATTGTATTATTTGTAGAAAAAATACGTTTAAAGCAAAAAAATCCCTACTTTTATTCTAACCAAGTAAACAATTCGTTTTGAGAACTACTCTTAAACCTGTTATCGCTTAAAATTAGCCTTCAGAAACCGCAGGCTAATTATTCTTTCGTTCGGGTAACTCTACCTGAACAGGTTTTCATTTAATCCTATCATTTACTGTATTGCCAATGAAGGCAACTGTATCTCTATTTCTGTTTTTGACGGTTTTACTGTTCAGAAGAGAATAGGAGAGGATATTTCTATTCAATAGCTGTACTGATTTTGTAATGCGTGAATAATAGGTAAAAAAATTACTAAAGAATATTAAGCACAAATTATAATGAGTATAGAGTATACGTGGGTAATCAAAACGAAAAATACACCCCTTTTAAAAAAGAAATGCAACCATTGTGACAGCGAAAGGTTTCATTGCAGTGATAAATTCAGGCTGAATGCCCAAAAAAAGAACATCGATATCTGGTTAATCTACAGATGTGTAAAATGCCACCACCGATACAATATGACAGTATTTTCCAGAATCAGAACGGAATCTATCAGTAAAGAAATCTTTAATCGACTTTCGGCGAATGATACTGATTTGGCCTGGGAATATGCCTTTTCCCGCGAAGCAAGACGAAAAAATAATGCCGAAGCGGACTTGGATAGTGTAGAATATGAAATTCAGTTTGATGAGGTTCCGGTAGAAGAGATAACATCTTGTGAGGATGAAATGCTGAGCTTTACCATCAAATGTCCTTTTGAATTTAATCTCAGATTATCAACGGTGATCAGAACCTGTTTGAACCTTTCATCAAGTAAGTTGAATCAATTAATTGATGCAGAAGCTATTTTCGTTCATGAAAGACTTTTACAAAAAAAACATAAAGTTCAGAACGGAGATGTTGTCAGGATTCATAAGGATAAACTGAAGACGATCTTATGGAAGGAAGAGCTATATGATGAAGTTGCTGTAAAATAGCCTTAATCAAAAGGATCGCTTCATCTGAGGCGATCCTTTTATTTTATTATTCAGAAGAAATGATTCTATGAAGAAAACTCATCCATCATATCTGCTGAAGGAACAAAAAATAAAGTTCCCGTCTGGGCGGTACTGAAATCCAGGATTCTGTCGTAATTCCCTTCAGGATCACCAATGAACATATTCGTCAGCATTTTTTCTACTGTACTGAATGTGCTTGCATAACAGATAAAATAAGTACCCATTTCATTCGTAGAAACATTTCCAAAAGGCATATTATCTCTCACTACCTTAAAATCATCACCTACATTGGCCAATGCAATATGGGAGTTTTTAGGCTTTACTTCATCATCCATTTCAATATCCTGTTCCTTTGATCTTCCGATCACTTTTTCCTGATCTTCCACAGAAAGAGATTTCCAGGCATTCATATTATGGATATATTTCTGGACAAAAAGATAACTTCCGCCTTCGTATTCAGGATCTGCATCTCCAATAACAGCAAAATAATCACGGTCTTTACCATGCGGATTTTCTGTGCCATCTACAAAACCTAAAATAGATCTGCTGTCCCAATAACGGAAGCCCTGAACCTCAACCACACAATCTGCAATTTCTGTCATAAAATCCGAAATCGTGGAAGCCATATCATACGCCAGACTTTTTTCATCAGAACGAATGTGAAAATGAATATCTCCTCTCGTACTTACTGCTGTATGTTTACTGCCTTTTATTTCTTCAAATTTTTTAAACTCTTTAGGTAACGGGCTGGGTAAGTCAAGCTGTAACCAGGCTTCATAGCCAATTCCCAGAACACAGCTTGCTTTAGAATTGGGAAAACGGTCAAGTGCCGAATTATTCAGGTTAGTGACTAATGCACAGACTCTCTGGAATACCGATTTAACTTTTGATGGATCTGCATCCTGTTTGAAATTCCATACCAGAAAATAAGTATTGTTGTTAGGATAGTCGGTGACATTTTGAGAACTCATGTTTTTTTGTGTTTCGTTTGCAGGCATTTTTACTGTTTCTAATGAATCAAATTTAATAAATGATAATGGTACCTCATCACTTTATTCTTGAGATAAACAATTTATGACAATTTTTTCACAAATTACCGTAGAGACTTTTATATTTTCTGACAGTATACAAGCCGTAAAATGAGTATTATTGTAATAAAATTAACCTTCAATACATAATATGGGGCATTGGGAGATTTTTCTGTTATTTTTGATAATTGCTTTTGTCTATTCCTCGGTAGGATTTGGTGGTGGTTCCAGTTATTTGGCAGTATTGGCAATGTATAGCCTGCCATATCAGGAAATCCGTTTAACAGCATTGATCTGTAATGTGATTGTAGTTGTGGGAGGCGTGTATATTTATATTAAGAATAAACAGGTCGATTGGAAAAAAGTATTGCCCATAACGTTGGTGAGTGTTCCCATGGCCTATTTGGGAGCCGTAATGAAAATAAGTCAGGAAACTTTCTTCCTGATCTTAGGAATCACGCTCGTCATAGCTGCCATCTTATTATGGATTAAAACGGAAACCAAAAACATAGAGAAATTGCAACAGGATTCAAAATCAGCAGTCTTTGGGAACAGTCTTTTGGGAGGTGGAATCGGGTTTTTATCAGGACTGGTAGGAATAGGAGGCGGAATTTTTCTTTCCCCTTTATTGAATCTGATGAAATGGGATACGCCAAGGAAGATAGCAGCCACTTCCAGTGTTTTTATACTGGTGAATTCTGTCTCAGGCATTTTCGGACAGTTATCAAAACTTTCGGTAGATATGGATTACTTTAGAATTTTAAGTTTATGTCTTGCCGTTTTTATAGGCGGACAGATCGGATCCAGAATGTCTCTGAAATGGAATCCCTTAGTTATAAAAAGAATGACTGCCATTCTTGTATTGGTGGCAGGAGTAAATATTCTCATGAAATATTGGTGAAAATTTAGTTTAAAAATAAAATGAAACTTAAAATATTGGCTTTTGGAATAACGAAAGATATTTTCGGAGCATCAGAAAAAGAACTGGAAGTTGAGGTTGGTCTGAATGTCAGGCAATTAAAAGAAAAGTTAGAAAAAGATTTTCCTCAACTTATAAAACTGAAATCCTATTTCATTGCTGTGAATGAAGAATATGCTGAAGACGATCAGATCCTTATAAACACAGACGAAATAGCCATCATTCCTCCTGTAAGTGGAGGTTAAAACTTAAACATTCAGAAATAATTCATGCATTCGTGGCATTATTTATCACAAACACAGGAACAAAAATACTGTGTAGAATCAAAGTTAAAAATGTAAAGAAATGATTGATATCAGAATAACAGAAGACGCATTAAATATCACCGAATGTCTTGATCTGGCCCAGGATCTGAGCAGTGGTGGGATTGCAACTTTTATAGGAACTGTTCGTAACATTACTCAAAATAAGTCTGTTCTCCGTTTGGAATATGAATGTTATCAATCTATGGCCACAAAAGAAATTAAAAAGGTAACAGATCAGGCCATGACCCTGTTTTCTGTACGAAATATTGTTGTTCATCATCGTACCGGAATTTTGTTTCCAGGTGATGCTGCTGTAATCATTGTGGTAAGTGATGGGCATCGGGATGCTGTTTTCGATGCATGCCGTTACGTTATAGATACCATAAAGAAAACGGTTCCTATATGGAAAAAAGAGATTTTTGAAGATGGGGAAGAATGGGTTTCGGCTCATCCGTAATTGAAGACCGGAAATTCGTATATTTACTATAACAGATTATTCAGATATGAAAACCAATACATTAGAAAATAAATCTGTACAGAAAATAGAGATTGTCAAAGTAAAAGAAGACAAAAGTTTTCCTTATACAGACGATATTTCTGTAGAAGAACCGCTGGAGATCCGGATTTCTTATGGCTCAAAAGGTCAGAGGGAGAGTAAAAATATATCTGTAACCATGAGAACTCCCGGTAATGATGCAGAATTGGCTGCAGGATTTCTATTTACGGAAGGAATTATTTCAGATGGAAATCAAATTCAAAATATAGATCATCTACAGACAGAATGTTCCAGGAACCGGGAAAATATTATTGTAGTGGAAGTGGCCGAATATTTTATTCCTCACTTAAAAAATGTTGACAGAAATTTCTATACCACATCCAGTTGTGGAGTATGTGGAAAAGGCTCTATAGAATCTATCAAGACAGTAAGTACTTTTCAACATATTGTACGAGAACATCATCATTTATCATTTGAGGTTTTATACCAACTATCCGGAAATTTGCAGTCCTTTCAGAATAATTTCAGTGCTACAGGAGGAATCCATGCCTCCGGGATTTTTGATTTTGAAGGACAGTTGATGGCTCTAAGGGAAGATGTAGGAAGACATAATGCATTGGATAAACTGATCGGACATGCATTATTTACCGGGCAACTTCCATTGAAGGACAAAATCTTAGTGCTCAGTGGCAGGGCTAGTTTTGAGCTTATTCAAAAAGCAGCTATGGCAGGAATTTCTTTGGTGGCAGCAATAGGAGCTCCATCCAGCCTGGCGGTAGATTTAGCAAAAGAATTTGATATGACATTAGTGGGATTCCTTCGTGATAACCGTTTTAATATTTATAACGAGAGCAGTTTCAACAAAATTGTTGAAAAATAGATTATAAATGCCACGAATGCACGAATAAGATTAATGGATAATAATAATGGATAATAATAATGGATAATAATAATGAAGTATCCTAAAAGGAGTAAAATAAATTAAGTAGCTATGAGCACAAAAACCATTCGTGCATTCGTGGCAAAAAATAAAGATTTTGTAATCAAATTATCCGAAATATGATGGGCACGAATACACGAATAAGAAATATGGATTTGTGGTAATAAAAAAACAAATGATGAATGAAAGATTTAGTTTACAAGCAGGAATCCTATGCAATAATTGGAATATGCATGGAAGTACATAATAGTTTGGGCTCCGGGTTTTCAGAGATTGTTTATAAAGACGCTTTAGAATATGAAATGAACTACGCTGGTATTATTTATGAACGTGAAAAAGAATATGCAGTTCATTATAAAGGAACCGTACTTCCCCATAAGTTTTACGCAGATTTTGTAATATTTGATAAGATAATATTAGAAATAAAAGGAACATCAGATATAGCAGATGAGCATATAGCTCAGGCAATTAATTATTTAAAAGTATCTGAAAACAAACTGGCATTAGTAGTCAACTTCGGAGAAGTAAAATTAAATTATAAGCGAATAGTTTTATAAATGATCATCGTTACTAACACAAAAAAATATTTGTGTATTAGTGTCAAAAAATAAAGATATTGTAATCAAATTATTCAAATTATGATGGCCACGAATGCACGAATAAATAATATGAATTATTAGTTAAGAATGCTCATAAATTATGACATGATTGGATGAAAATTATAAAATAATAATTAGTAACACAAAAATTATTCGTGCATTCGTGGCAAAAAAAAATCTTTGTACTCGAATTATTATAAATGGTCACTAATTCACGAATAAAAATAGTGGATAAAGTAAAAATAAATTAAGTAGCTATGAGCACAAAAACCATTCGTGCATTCGTGGCGAAAAAAATAAGAGATTTAGTAATCCATGATCTATGAATCCGTGGTAAAAACAGAAATAAACAAATGAAAATAAGAATAAAAGACAACTCCATCAGATTCCGTTTAACCCAATCCGAAGTTTCAGAACTGGTAAGAAACGGAATAGTTTCCAGTTTCACAGAATTTGTAGATCGACCGTTCATTTACACTATTGAGAAAACAAATGACACCACATTATCTGCAGCATTTATTGAAAATAAAATCGTGATGAAAATGCCAGAAGCCATGGTTGAAGAATTAGTTTCTACAGATATTGTAGGATTTGACGGGCAGGCAGGGGTAGTAATGCTTTTGGTTGAAAAAGATTTTGTATGTATAGACAATACGATGGAAGATCAAAGCGATAATTACCCGAATCCCCATCTTAAATGTTAATCACTTTACAAAATAAAAGGGTATGGAAGAAAATAATAAAAAGAAAGTAGAAGAAGAAATCGGTAGAGAACCCAATGCCGAGAATCCATTCACTTTACTTGACCTTAAGTTGACCCATATGGAAAAAGCCGCCGCAGGAGTTCCTGCTGTGATGGCTGCTTTTAGTGATTTATTTGAAGAAAAAGCACCTATCCGTGGAATGAGAGCGCTGTTCAAAATGAATCAGATGGGAGGTTTTGACTGTCCAAGCTGTGCCTGGCCGGATCCTGATGATGAGCGTTCCGTTCTGGGAGAATATTGCGAAAATGGAGCAAAAGCCCTGGCAGAAGAGGCTACCACTAAAAAAGTGACACCTGAATTTTTCAAACAGAACTCTGTGTACGATCTGGCAAAATTAGATGATTATCAGATCGGGAAAATGGGCAGACTTACCGATCCTATGTATCTGGCTCCCGGAGCAACTCATTATGAACCTATCAGTTGGGATCATGCCTTTAAAAAAATAGCAGAACATTTCAATGCGCTGGAATCTCCGCATGAAGCCGCTTTTTATACTTCCGGCAGAACAAGTAATGAAGCATCCTTTGTTTATCAGTTATTTGCAAAGGAGTTTGGAACGAATAATATGCCCGACTGTTCCAATATGTGTCACGAAACTTCAGGTTCTGCACTCCGTCCAACCATTGGAATTGGGAAAGGAACCGTAACATTGGAAGATTTTTACGATGCTGAAGTCATTGTGATCATTGGCCAAAATCCAGGAACCAATGCCCCAAGAATGATGAGTGCGCTGGCAAAAGGAAAGAAAAATGGAGCTAAAATTATAGCGGTCAATCCATTACCGGAAGCTGGATTAATGGGCTTTATTAACCCTCAGAGTGTCAGGGAAGTCCTTGTTGGCGGGGTGCAGTTGGCAGACCTTTATTTACCTGTAAAGATCAATGGAGATATGGCTTTATTGAAAGCATTGGAACTTCTTTTAATCGAATTTGAGAAACAAAACCCGGGTCAGGTTTTTGATGAAGACTTCATTAAAAATAAAACAGTAGGGTACGAGGACTTCATGAAGCAGTTTGATCAGTATAAACTGGATGAATTGGCTAAACTTTCAGGAGTACCGAAGGATGCTATCCGTCAGGCCGCAGAAATGATGGCTTTCAAAAAGAAAATTATCGTCAGTTGGGGAATGGGGCTCACTCAGCAACCTAACGGAGTAGATATGATCCGCGAAATACTGAATATTCTTTTGCTGAAAGGAAGTATCGGTAAACCGGGAGCTGGTGTTTGTCCGGTTCGTGGTCACAGTAATGTTCAGGGAAACAGAACGATGATGATTGATGAAAAACCTACGGAAGAACAGCTTGACCGTCTGGAGAATTTCTATGGTTTCAAAGTCCCCCGTAAACATGGATATGACGTAGTGCGGGCCATAAAAGCCATTCACGAAGAAAAAATAAAGATGATGTTCTGTATGGGTGGGAATTTTCTTTCTGCCACTCCGGATACAACATATACAGCCAATGCTTTGAGAAAACTTAACCTGTTGGTATGTGTTTCCACCAAGCTGAACAGAGGACATCTTGTTCATGGTAAAGAAGCTTTAATTCTTCCTACTTATGGGAGAAGTGATAAAGATATTGTCAATGGTGAAGTCCAGATTATTACGACAGAAAACTCTATGGGAGTTGTTCAGAGTTCAAAAGGAATGTTGGATGCTATATCAGATAACCTCATCAATGAAACTCAGATCGTATGCCGCATGGCAATGGCTACATTAGGAAACCGTTCCGTAGTAAATTGGCAGCGCTATCATGACAGTTACGATGCCATAAGAGATGATATTGAGCAATGTATTCCCGGTTTCACAGATTATAATGTCCGTGTCAGACAAAAAGGAGGATTTTATCTTCCCAATGCGGCAAGAGATGAACAAAGCTTTTCGAAGGAACTTGGCGGACGTGCTCCATTTACATTAACAGAAGTGCCGGATAATACGCTGGCTTCTGATGAATATATGATGGCTACAACCCGGACTCATGACCAATTTAACACGACTATTTATGGATTAGATGACCGTTATCGTGGAATTAAAAATGAACGCCGTGTAATCTTCATGAATCAAAAAGATATTGATAAAGCAGGGTTTAAAGCAGGAGACAAAGTAGATCTTTTCAACTATGATGACGGGATAGAAAGGGTAGCTCCTTTATTCATTATTGTATCCTATCAGATTCCTGAAAAGAATACGGTTACTTATTTCCCGGAAACCAATGTGTTGGTCTCTGTCAATAATGTGGTGAAGGAAAGTAATATGCCTGCTTCCAAGTATGTGAAAATTAAGATCAAAAAACATGATCCTGAAGTGTATAAAAAAGTAGATGAAATGCTATATCAGGGGGCCATTCAAAGACCATAATTATTCTTATATTGTTGTATGAAAAAAATACTGCCTGTAGCGATGTTGTTACTCTCTGGCTGGGCATTCTGTCAATCCGGATTCAAACTTAAAGTGAGTGGGGAAATTCCTGCACCTTTAGAATTGAGTCTTGCGGATTTATCAAAGATGCCAAGAAAAGAAGCTTCACTTAAGGACAAAGATGGAAGCGTTCACATATATTCCGGAGTTGCTGTTCAGGATATTCTCGCAAAAGCGGGAGCTCCTTCAGGAAAGGAACTTCATGGCGAAAATATATCAAAATATGTATTGGCAAAATGTGCAGATGGCTATCAGGTTTTATTTTCATTAGCTGAGCTGGATGCTTCTATTGCAGATAAAAACGTGATTGTTGCAGACACCATTGACGGAAAACCTTTGGCAGAGTCAAAAGGTCCGCTTCGCATTGTTGCAGAAGGTGAAAAAAAACCTGCACGCAGCTCTTATCAGCTACAGTCTTTAGTGATAGGTCAGATTAAGAAATAAATTTTAAGATAAAAGCTTTACAAGAAACAGTATGATTATAAGGAAGAAGGAACATTGGTTTAAAATGCTTTTTGTATGGCATGGTTCAGTATTACCAGGACTGTTGCCACGGCTTTTTTTGCTTTTTATTTTATCGTTGGGTATAGTGTATCTGCGTGGGGTTATCTTTTCCTTTAAAATACCGCTTAATCCGGCACCATTAACGTTATTTGGTTTTGTATTGGCTTTATTTTTAGGTTTTAAGAATAATGCCAGCTATGACAGATTCTGGGAAGGACGTAAATTATGGGGTGCTTTATTGAATACAGCCCGTTCATTAACCAGACAGGCTTTAACTTTAAAAAATACAAAAGAAAGCAAAGTTTCTGCCTCGGAATTTATCAAGCTGTTAGGCGCTTTTGTTTTTGCATTGAAACATCAGTTGAGAGGAACCGATGCTCATGAAGATTTAAAAGACAGATTGAATGAAGATCAGCTAAAAATAGTTTCTGTGGCAAAGTATAAACCTGCTGTCATTATGAGATTATTGGCGGAATGGGTTCAGCAGGCAAAAGAAGAAGGAAGTATAGATACGATTCAGCAAGCCCGTTTTGATGAAAATTTTGATAAACTTTCTGATATTGTAGGCGGGTGCGAAAGAATTGTTTCCACTCCGCTTCCTTACAGTTACCGTGTTTTATTGCACCGTACCGTATATATTTACTGTTTTCTTTTACCCTTCGGACTGGTTGATTCATTGAGATGGTTTACACCACTTATTGTTGTGTTTGTTGCTTATACATTTGTAGCATTTGAAGCCATTGCAGATGAAATTGAAGAACCATTTGGTACGGAAGCTAATGATTTGGCTCTGAACAGTATGTCTGTAATGATTGAGGAAACGATTCATGAAATGGCAGGAGAGGAGATTACCACTTCCAGGAAAGAGAAACAAACGATCATAGACTGATGTAGCAGATTGTAAACTTATGGAATCTTTGGAAAAACCGGTTATTTATACCATCGGACACTCTACTCGCCCTTTGGAGGGATTTTTAAAAATGTTGAAGTCATTTAATATTGAAGTTCTTGCTGATGTACGGAGATTTGCAGGGTCAAAGAGATATCCGTGGTTCAGCAAAGAAAATCTTGAGAAAGTATTACCGGAAAATAATATTGAATATATTCATTTTGAAGCATTGGGAGGCCGGAGAAAAGTTCAGCCTGATTCAGTCAATAGCCGTTGGAGAAACGAATCTTTCCGTGGATATGCTGATTATATGCAGACTGAAGAGTTTACCAAAGCGATTGGAAAACTGGAAACCATAGCAAGGACAAAAACAACTGCTTTTATGTGCTCAGAAGCCGTATGGTGGAGTTGTCACAGATCTATGATCTCAGATGATCTCAAAGCAAAAGGTTGGGATGTGGAACATATTATGAATATTGGAAAAGCTGAAAAACATCCTTATACTGCCCCTGCAAGAATAAGTAATGGCAAAGTCTTCTATTCAGATGCAAGTTTATTTGATTAAATAGATACTTTATGTCATTGCGAGCAAAGTGAAGCAATCTTACTTACTGGAAATTATTAGTTTTTAGCTTCCTGTTTGTTATTCCGTAGGAATCTATACTATAATAGTCTAAAAACAAAGTTGAGTTTCTTACGGAATGACAAAGCACTGTGTTGATTTTCATGTATGTAAAAAAAGATCTTATTCAACTAAAAATTATTCGTGCATTTGTGGCTAATAAACCTTTTGTCCCTTTTGGCTTTATTGAACCTTCTATTTGCAATTAAGAAACTAGCGTGGTATTTCATTAATACCGTTTTTCAAAGAAAACACCTCCTTTTCAGGAAATTCTTTTTTAATTTTCCTCACAGCTTCCATACTTCGTTTACCAGACTGGCAATAAATAACAATAGGATTTGAAATTGAAGAAATAAAGGAGAAATGTTCATCCAATTCATCCAACGGAATGTTTTTTCCGCCAATATTGAATTTTTGATGTTCTTCCTTTGTTCGTACATCTATAATTTCAAAGTTTTTCTGATTCTGCATAAATTCTTCACAACTTATGAGCTGCACAGTCTGAACCAGACCTGTAATCTGAGGAGAAGTCTTCCTTAACTTAATGATTTGCGTTCTGCCATTCATCACATTCATCATCCATAGTTTTCCCACTAAGGTTTCTTCAGACCGGATGAGGTATTTTATGGCTTCATTAGCTTGCATACAGCCTACCATTCCGGCTAAGGGAGGAATGACACCGCCTTCTCTGCAGTTAGGAACCTGAGACTCTTCTGCATTAGGAAAAACATCCCGGTAATTGGGAGAATAGGTACCGTCCTTTTGTAAAACATTCCAGATGCTTACCTGACCCTCATGTTGGTAAATAGCTCCATATACTAAAGGTTTTCCAGCTAAAACACAGGCATCATTCAATAAACATTTGGTTTCAAAATTATCGGTTCCTTCAATGATGAGGTCAAACTCCGAAATCAGCTCCATCACATTGGAAGAAGTAATTCGCAATCGATAAGGAATAATGGAAACAGAAGGGTTTTGCTGCTGTAATCTTTTGGCTGCAACATCTACTTTGTAAGCTCCTACATCCTCAGGCGTATATAAAATTTGGCGATGGAGGTTGCTTAAAGAAACAAGATCATCATCCGCAATACCAATGGTCCCTATGCCGGAAGAAGCCAGATATTGGGCAGAAGGACATCCCAGGCCTCCCATTCCTACAATAAGAACTCTTGCATTTTTCAGCAGTTCCTGAGATTCAATACCAAACCCTGGTAAAGCTATCTGACACTGATATCTTTCAAATGATGTACTCATAATCTGTTTTTTTTTCTTTTAGCCACGAATGCACGAATTTTTAATGTTTACTATTCAGTTTATTCCTTTTAACTTATTTCTAAGAATCCTTAATTATAGATTCTAATTATTACATCTGAGAATCTTATTCGTGCATTCGTGGCGTATATTTTTCACAAACATCTACTTAATTAGCGTAATCTGCGAGATATAAATTATATCCACAAGCTACTTACAGCATTCAATTTTATCGCAGATAAAATCCTTGCGCCTTAAAAGTATAAGCAGACAATCAATTTGCGCCTTCGCGTTTCCAAAAAAGTTTCCAATAAAATTAATTTTTCAGGATTCGTTGCGCCTTTTCAGCATCCTCAGGCGTATTCACATTCATTAAAGCATCCGGATTACCCGGTTTTAAAATAAGCGTGTCACTATTGATTAAAACCTTTCGCGGACAGGTATTTCCCATTCCCAGAAAATTAAGTAACAAAGGATAGCTTTTAGGCTCCCAAATCGTAATTAAGGGTTCAGGTAATCCATCAAAAGGACTTTCATAAGTAGTAGCTGCTTTTTCAGGATTTCTCGACTGTATTAAAAATTCCAGAGATTTTGGATCTAATAAAGGCAGATCACAGGCCACAACCAACCATGCTTTATCTCTCTGAGCCCGTAATGCTGAAAGAATTCCGCCAAAAGGTCCCATATTCAGGAAAGTATCAGTAAGAGCTTTATAATGAGGGTTGAAATTTTCCAACTGATCCTGCCGGCAGGAAATGAAAACTTCATCACAAAAAGGGGCCAGAAGATCAGCTGCAAAATAACGCTGTTCCTTTCCATGCCATTGAAGGAGATCCTTAGCTGTTCCCATTCTGGCACTTTTTCCACCAGCGAGAACAAGGCCGTTGATTTTTGGATTTGTATTATGCTCTTCTGAAGTCATTTTTTCCACCTGTTTTTTCAATTAATTTAATTTCTTTGATGACAATATCATGGCTCAATGCTTTGCACATATCATAAATAGTAAGGGCTGCAACAGATGCTCCGGTCAATGCTTCCATTTCCACTCCAGTCTTAGCCTCTATACTGGCTGTACATTGGATGACGATGTCGTTTTGATTGTTCAGCTCTATCTGTAAATTACAGTTGTCAAGTCCGATAGGATGGCAAAGAGGTATGAGTTCACTTGTTTTTTTAGCCCCCATAATTCCTGCAATAATGGCAATCTGGAATACGGAGCCTTTTTTTGTTTGGAAATCATCTTTTTGCAAAGCCTCCAACACATTGTTGGGTAAAGAAATAATGGCTTGTGCAACGGCTTTTCTCTTGGTAACATTTTTTCCGCCAATATCTACAATGGCAGGTTCTCCGTTTTTATTAAGATGGGTAAATTCTGACATATATTCTTTTTTAAACCACTGATGGGAATTTTTTTGCCACGAATGCACGAATTTTTTTATTGCGCTTTCCTAATTAAACTGTACTGTTGAGTAATTTAGTAATAATTCTCAATAATCAAAATATTCTCAGTATTGTATTCGTGCATTCGTGGCATCTTTACAAATTATTTTAATCATTATACTTCCATACTCGATATACTTCTCCCTTTTTAAAACTATTCTGCTCCAAAGGAAGTTCCATAAAAGCATTCGTGTCCGCAAGATGAGAGAAATCCCCTGAACCATTTGTATTCACCGCCTCAGCAGTGACCTGCCCCAATTGATTCGTACCAAGTTTCACCTGAACAAAATATTGCAGGGAAAAGGGAACTTCGATATCGTTTTGTAACACTGCGAACCCAGAAAAGCATCCGGATATTTCCAGAGATTTTTCCAACCAGGGAATAAAATACCGATGTAAGCACATGAATACAGAAACAGGATTTCCCGGAAATGCAAAAACAAGTTTCTGAGTATTACTTTTACCAAACCAAAATGGTTTTCCCGGTCTTTGTTTTATTTTGTGAAAAAGCTTTTTTATCCCAAGTTCCTCGCAGGCCTGGGGTAAATAGTCGAATTTCCCCATAGATACACCGCCACTCATAAGGAGAACGTCATATTTATTAATACAACGGGAAAGTTCTTTTTTTATCTCTTCATAATCATCATTGAGATGAAGCGTATCTGCTTTAATATGATACTTTTTCAAAACAGACTGTATGGTGATTCCGTTGGAGCGTCTTAATTGATAAGGAGAAGGGATAGATTCCGGACTTATCATTTCATCTCCCGTAGAAATAATGATAATCTTGGGTAATTTTTTTACAGCTATGGTGGTTTTTCCAATGGACGAGGCTATTCCAATGATAGCGGGAGTGATCATCTGATGGGCTTTTACCAATATTTCACCCTCTTTTTTATCTCTGCCTTTCAGATGGATATTTTGTCCTTTTTTAATCTCAATGCTAAGACTTGCCACTCCATTATGGGTTGAGATATCCTCATATCGGATTACAGTATCCACTGAATTATCCAAAGCAGCGCCAGTCATGATTTCTATACATTCAGTTTCTGAATCAATAGGCACAGAAGACTCTCCTGCAGACTGTATCGCTATGATAGGGAAGGATCGTATTCCTTTTTCATAAGCAGTATAGCGGATGGCAATTCCATCTACGGTAGGGCGGTTAAAAGGAGGTAAATCCCTGTCTGCAGTAAGATCTTCAGCCAAGACTCTTCCTAATGCCTGGTTGTAGGCAATATATTCAATTCCAAAATTATTCGTCTGGGAAAGTATAATATCTTCTGCCTGTTGTACGGTGATCATTTCCATAGTTATCCTCCTATTGTAGCCATAGACTGATGAATAGATGAAGCGTTCAGGCTTTGTTGTTCCGCTTCCCATCCGTCTTTGGGCTTATGATGTATACTGTTGATAATTATATTTTTTAATTCGTCATCGGTTACACCTGAGCGAATCATATCTTTTAAATTGATCCCGCCGCCTTCGTACAGGCAGGTTCTCAAAATACCAGAAGGTGTAATCCGTATTCTGTTGCAATCTCCACAGAAAGAACGTGTATACGCTGCAATAATGCCGATATTTCCTATAAAACCGGGTATTTTATAATTATAAGATGTGGAACTTTTAGGATCTTCCAATTTTTTAATCCCGGGAAAATGATCTCTGATGTGATTATAAATTTGCGGATAAGTCCATTTCGGGGTTATATCACTGTTATTATTTCCATTGAATGGCATTTCCTCAATAAAACGTACATCTACCGGAAGTTCTTTGGTAAGCTGAACCAGAGGAATAATATCTTCTATGTTCTGATGATCCATAACTACCGTATTAATCTTTACCTTGATGTGATGTTTCAATAAACCATCCAAGGTTTTCATTACCTTATCGAAGCTTTTGCGGCGCGTAATTTTGAAAAAACGATCTTCATCCAATGTATCAAGACTGAGATTGACAGATTTTATTCCAAATGCTTTAAGCTGTGGGATGTATTGTTCAGTGAGAAGCCCGTTTGTGGTTAAACTGAGATCAGTAAGGCCTTTAAGCTCCGAGATTTTTTCGATAAGACTGACGCAGTTTTTTCTGACAAAAGGTTCTCCACCCGTTATTCTGATCTTATCTAAACCAAGATCCGTAAAGACAGTACATATGCTGAGCATTTCCTCATCTGTCATCAGGTCATCCTGCTTTATCCATGCAAGCCCATTTTCCGGCATACAGTAAGTGCATCGGAGGTTGCACCTGTCGACAACAGCCAGCCTTAAATAATTGATATGTCTTCCGAATTTGTCTGTTAACATAGGAGTAAAGCAAAAAGAACTTACACAAATATACTTATTGTTTTAACGAAAAACTAAAAATATAAATTTTGAAAATGATGTGTGGAAAAATAGGATTAAAGGTCTTAAAATCAAGATATATAAGGAAATAGAGCCTGGTCTTATGGGTTTTTAATATTCTTATTGACAGCAAACAATATGAAAATGCGATATTCTTATCACGGTTTCTGATATTTCCAGACGGAGAAGAAGAATGTATCTTTGCATGCTGCTAAAAAACAACAGGAAATAAAATATATTGTAACGGTCATCGATGATATATGAGGTATTTTTATAAATTAGTATTGAAAAGGGTTATATGATAATAGATAAAGAACTGATTAATAAAAATTCGGTAGAAGAGGTGTTTAATAAAGGAATTGACGTTGTTTTTCAGGATGAGATCAGTGGTGATTCACTCAACTTTTTTCCTGAAAACTGTTTTACCATTATCTTACTGGATCAATGTGAGGGCGGAAAATGCACCACTGGCTTGAATCAATATGGGTTAAAAGCTCAGCAACTATTCATCCATCTTCCGAAAAGAGAGTACAAATGGGAACTGGCTCCTCATACTGTCGGAAGAAGGCTTATTATTAATGATGCTATTCTTAAGACATTTTCTCCGACGCTTAAATTTACTTTTTCCTCTTACAGTAAATATGAAATGATAGAACCTGATGATGAAACCTATCACAGATTCAGCCTTGAATTTAATGCCATCAGGAAAGAAATTGCTGCTGATGTTGTTTTTCCGGAACTTATCAATGCAAGGGTGCGTCTGTTAGCACTAATTATTAATCTTTGGGTAGAACATGCTTACGGAAATAAAGCATTGAGTACGCCGGATAATCTGGCTTTCCGTTTTCATATGTTGGTGGATAAATATTATAAAACGCAAAAGAATGTAGCTTTTTATGCTGGCGAGCTATGTATTACTCCTAATTATTTGGGGGTGCTTTGTAGAAAACAGTATACAATTTCACCACTCGAGTTTATTAAAGAAAGAATTATTCTTGAGGCTAAAAATTTACTTCACAGTTCAGACAAATCCATTAAAGAAATAGCTTTTGAGCTCGGTTTTCAGAATTTTTCTCACTTTTCTTATTTATTCAGAATAAAAACCGGATCCACTCCAAAAAATTATAGGAAAAAGCTGGAAGAGACCAAATTGGATTCAGAATAAACCTCAGACAGACGGAATATATTTCAAAATTTTATCTTAGATAAAATCTTTGCACCTTAAAAACGTATTGAAAAAAAAAATAGACCTCTGCGTTTTCTAACATGAATACTTAAGTTTATTAATAACAGGATAATCAGGTGCAATAAATGATCTTCAGGATATTTAGCCACGAATGCACAAATAAGATCATTCGTGCATCCGTGGCAAAAAAATAAGCGTTTCAAAATTTTATCGGAGATAAAATCCTTGCGCCTTAAAAACGTGTTAAAAGGAAAAAAATAGCGCCTTTGCGTTTTCCAACTAATCCCACTTATTAGCAACTGAAACCGCATATTTTCCTGCTCCGGTAAAGAAGAAGCTTATTCCTACTAACATATAGATCACCAATAACTCCAAAGCCCATCCACCAAAATCATTAAGTTTGAAAATATTAGCTGTCTGAGCAAGAATTGTTGCAGTAAAGCAGTTTATAGCGAAAATTAAGCCTGCCAGACGTGTTCTGAAACCTATCATCAGCATAACCGGAGCTATAAGTTCTCCCGCAAATACTCCGTAAGCGAAGAATGAAGGAAGGCCGTGCATCGTGAGCATATCCTCAATAAATCCGATTCCGTGAATCAATTTGTTAACGCCATAAACTGACATGGGAAATCCGATAGCTATTCTGCTGATTAATAGTCCTAAATCAATGTTTTTTTTCATTTTATTATTATTTAAAAGTTATATTTTACAAATGCCCCTACATTTTCAAGGGTCTTTTTTGCGTTGTTGAACTGGTCGAAATTAGAGGCCACTCCATACATTATTTTGTCCTGTTTTACCCCCAGACGGATAAACTGTAACCCTCTTGGATAACCATTGTCATCCAGGTTTCCAATGGCTAGCACACTGAAGTACCCCTGAAGGTTTTCTTTCAGATAAGGAGTGTATTCAAATGATACCGACTGTTCAAGAGAAAATCCTTTCTGATAGGTTGTTCCGATGGAGTAGGAAAGGGAATAAGTGGGCTTGGCAATCCGGTATTGTACATAAGCGCTGAAGAATGCACCCGGATTTTTGATACCGAATGCTGCATTTACGCTGAATCTTTTGGTAAAACTGTAAGCAAGAGTATTTCGGATGAAGAATATATTCTCTTTGTCTTTGGTATATTCTGTATCAAATAGAGTGAGATTATTGAGCTTAAGCCGATCATTGAAATAATAATTGACATTATGCATATAGGTATAGGAGCGGTGTCCTAAAACAAGGTCCGGAGTAAAGTTTAGTTTCTGTGCATTCAGACTTAGAGAGACTGATGCAAGAGCTGTTATGGCGATAATTTTTGCCTTCATATTGCACTCATTAAATTTCTGAGAGCAAAACTATTCAGGCAGGGACGGAATAAACTTAAGATATCTTAAGAAACGTCAGACAGATGTTTTTTCCTTAAATAACTGAGATATTCTACAGTGATTCCAAGATAGGATGCAATCATGTACTGAGGAAAACGCTGTTCAATATTACGATAGGAAGTAACAAAATTTCTGTATTTGGTATAAGCATCTACTCTTGAATGTTCAAACGTTCTTTCCTGCAACGTAACATAGGCAGACTGCATTTTCAGGCGCCAGAACTCAGAGATGGCAGGAATTTCCTTGTATAATAATTCAAGGTTGGTTTTACTGATCTGAACGATGGTAGCCTCTTCATTAGCCTGAATAAACATTCTTGAAGGAAGCTCACTCAGATAACTGTACAGATCATTGATCCACCAGTTTTCAATACCGAGCTGAGTAATATTTTCTTTGCCTTTTTCATCAATATGATAAGCATACAGGCTTCCTTGGGCAATAAAACGCATATGTCTTGAAATTTGCCCTTCACGAAGCAGATACTCTTTCTTTTTTAGCTGAATAAATTCCAGTTTTTGAATCACAAGAGCAATTTCTTCCTCTTTTAAAGGGACTATTTCTTGGAAATGTTCTGTAAGCTGCGAAATAATAATATCTGTATCCATAATGAAGTTTCAATATCGTCTGTCTTGCTTATTAACAGACAGATCAGGGCCAAATTTACGTAAATATTATGGCTAATGTCAAGAATGATTGATAGTAAGATTAAATGCTCAAATAGACTGAAGATTGGATGGTTAAATTTTACTATCTTAACTGATGCAATTGTAAACCATCAGAATATGAGTCATTTTGATAACGAATTTCAAAAATATCTTGCAGAACTGGTTGAAACAGGCTTTGAATTTGTCGGTAGTAATTCAGAAGAAGTAGATGCTGTTTATATCATCGGATTGATAGAATCTGGTTATTTTTATAAAGTATTTTATGAAATCAATGGTTATCTGGTAAAATCCCATAAAGTGAATGAAGTGTCTGATATGCAGTATGACATCAGTAACGAGAGGGCTTTTGGAATGCTTAATAGAGGTAATCAGATATTGAAGAATATTGAACACCTTTTCAAAAATAATGGGCGGGAAGTTCCGGTGATGTTTAAGTTATCCTATCATCCTAAAACAGATAAATTCAATAGTGATTTTAGTTATCATAAAATGTTTACAGACTATACAACAAAAACAGCACAGGATGTATATGAAGAATGGTTTGTCCAGATGGAGAGTTTGAAAGGATAATAATACTGTTTTTATAGGATTATATACCTTTTCTTCAGTATTTGTTTTATTCGTGATAAGCTGGTTGGTATTGAATGCCTTATATCGTTACAGTCTATTTGCTGGAATCGATAAAAACCTGAGTCCTGTAAAACCTGTAAAAGAAATCAAAGAGGAGCCGGAACAACTGAAAATACTTATAAGTTTTATGAAAACGGAAAAGCCTTATCGGGATGATAGGCTTACCTTACAGAAACTGGCAGAGCAGATGAACATGTCTGAAAAAAAGCTTTCCCAGCTCATTAATCAACATACGGGTAAACATTTTTTTGACTTTACAAATGAGTTCAGAATCAATGATGCAAAGGTACTTTTAAAAGAGAATCTTCAACTTACAGTACTGGAGATTCTGTACGAAGTAGGATTTAATTCCAAATCATCTTTTTACACAGCCTTTAAAAAAGAAACCAATCAAACACTTACAGATTACAGAAAATCAGTGAGTTTGTTGATGTCGGGCTTTAAATCAGACTGATTTTCCCCTATAAAAAAGTCCGATTTCAATAATCAGATATTTAAATTGATACAAAATTCCTGATTTGCTTCATCATTTAAAACTAAATATAATGAAGCCATCAATTCAATTTATTTTATTCCTTTTTAAATTTTGGAATATAGCCCGGATAGTCTTAGGGAGAAAAAATGAAACTTTCTTTAGATATCCACTTGGACAAATGGAAAATGGTTCCTCAAATATTTTCACTTAAATGATCTCTTTTTAATCATAAATCATCCTTTTTCATAGGGAAAAGAATCCTTTGTTTTGGAAATGGAATACTATTTGTAATGCATACCGAAACATGAAATGGATAGAATTTATTAGCAATCAGATATTTATGTTGAACCTATAGATGATTTAAAATTTAACAATTATTACCTTTAAATAATAAAAAAATGTTCCCTCCTCAATTAAACAGAATATTTTATTCATATAATCTCCTCTTTTTTCTTCTGTTGTGCTGCACCGGATCTGCTTATGGTCAGGGTGTATTTTCACATCAAAGGTTCGATAGTATCCTGTTGAAGAAAACAGAATCACTCCGGATCCAGGGAGATTATGAAAATCTTGTGCGTCTTAATAAAGATTATCTGAATCTGGCAGAAGAAAAAAACTATAAGGAAGGAATTATTCTTTGTTATATCAATATTTCCAATATTTCAGCCACCATCGGAAATTATAAAAGAGGACTGTCTTATCTTTCCCTTGCTGAAAAGGAACTTAAAAAGATCAGTAATCCGGCTTTAAAAGCAAGACTTTATCAGGAGCATGGCCAGCTGAATGGAGTCATAGGACTCTATAAAAGTGCTCTTGATCTGAATGCGAAAGGGCTATATTATTTAAAAAATATTCCGGATAAGGAGAAAAGAAAATTTTACCTATACAGGCTTTATGCTAATAGAGCAGACTTTCTATATAAAGCCAATAAAGCAGACTCAGCGTACATTTATTTACAGAAAGGAAAAAGGATTGACGGACAGGGAGTTCTACTGAATACGCTTTTGGCCAAACACCATTTAATATATACTAAAAGAAAAGATTCTGCTCTGATCTATCTTCAGAAAGCTTCAGATAAGATTGTAAATACCGGTAAAGTGAATGTTCAGAGTGGGTTTGTATATTTAACCTATGGAGATTATTATTTTGCGCTGGAGGATTATAAAATGGCACTGGAGTATTACAGTAAAGCTTTGGATTACTACAGTAAGACGAACAGAATGTATAATATTCCGGGAGTTTATGAATCCATAGCTAAAACCTATAAGATGCTGAATGATCCTCAGAAGGAAGAAGAAGCCATGCAAAAATATACAGATGAAAAAACGGAATTGGAAAATATTCAGAATGAAGCGATCAATATTTCAATAGATCATATGCTGAATGATAAAGAGGAAGAGTCTAACGGCTTTCAGCAGAAAGTTTATCTTTATATTGGCTTTATTGTTATTTTGTTATTGGTTGTATTTATCTTACTCTACAATCATAACCGGGCATTAAGACAAAAGAAAAATCAATTTAAAAGTGAAGCTCTTTCACTGAAAAACAGGATCAATGATTCGTTTGATGAATTAGTAGTCCTTGTCAAGAAGAATGACTCTACATTTTTAACAAGGTTTCAGGAAGTCTATCCTGAATTTTGCCCGAAACTTCTGGAGATCAATCCAAGGCTTGGCGCTTCTGAACTGGCATTCTGTGCGATGATAAAGCTTAATTTTACGTCAAAGGAAATTGCAGAATATACCTTTATTCAACACAAGTCTGTACAGCAGAAAAAACACCGGTTAAGGAAAAAACTGAACGTTCCTACCGAACAGGAACTGTTTATTTTCTTTGATTCTTTATAAATACAACATTAAAATAGAAAGAACTTCTTCCAAAAAGAAGAACATCTTTACTGCTCTGGATTTTTAAATAACTGCAAGCAATGTAGTATATGTGTGGTAGCTGAAGATTCTGAATATTCATGTATTGTTTCTGATTAATATAGGACAGGTATTATGTGGTAAATACTTAAAAAGGAAAAAATAATTTCCAGACTTTTCCTTACCCTTGTGTTAAAATGAGAGAGTCTTCATTTTCGTTGGCCAGATTCAACGTGTTTTTTATAGATTTTTATCGATAAATGGCCTTATTTAGGGGTGCGACAGTAAATGTGGTATAAATGTAGTATGATAAAATTGTGGTTTTTTTTAATAAGTTTTTAAAATTTGCAAAACCAAAAGAGGGGCAAAAATAAATATATTAAAAAATAATAAAGATTCTAAAAACACAAAGCGAAGCCCCTCTTTATGATGAATGGAATTAATGAAAAAATGGTGTTGGAAAATTATAAGATAAATTTAATGGACCAATAGAACTCCATCTAAGGAAAAATAAGTAAATTAATTTGATTAAATTAAACATATATGAAAAACGTAAAACGATTTATTACAGCAATGACAGTTGTTATGTTTGCTTCAGTAGCTTCAGCACAACTTAGTCCCAAAGGTGCAGATAAGGATAAACACGGTTGTAAAGGATCTGCAGGATATACATTTTCAGTGATAAAAAATGACTGTGTAAGAATCTTTGAAGAAAAAATACAGTTGAAAGAAGTAGATAATAAAAAATCTTACATCTCTAATGCTGCTGTAATTCTTAGCGAAGATGGAAAAAGAGCAGAAATATTTCTGCCTTCATCTGATGGAAGTTTGGTACTTGATAAATTAGCTTCTAAAAAAGCCGTAGTGTACAAAAAAGGACAGTATACTTTGACAAAAAACAAAAATGCTTATACATTAAAACTAGCGAACAAAGTAGTTTTTAAAAGCTAAAAATAATCTTCATTAGTATTAAAGCACAACGATTTTAGATAAAGTGCTTAAAGGCTGCCTCATTTTGAGGCAGCCTTTTATGTTTTTGAAAATCACCCTTTATTTATCCTGTCCGATATCCAGGCGGTCAAACTTTCCTTCCGTATTTTTATGAAATCTGAAGAATACCGGAAATGTTCCCCATTGTCCGGCTTTAAAATTGCCATAAATATCCTTGCCATCATTTTCTACACGGTCTATACTGAGAAAGACTTCTTTACCCAGTGCATTGGCAAAAAAAGATTTAAAATCTACCTTATTGCCATCATCAGTCATGGCTGGGTTTTCAATGAAGAAGCTATACCAGCTTTTATCTCCCGTCTGAAGAGCTTCTATTGCCTGTTTTACCTGTGAGTCTGTTATTTTTGATACATCCATTGTCTGTTGTTTTTTTGAAGTTGGTGTTGAGATTTGTTTTTCTTTAATGGTATTCTGACCACAGGCTGTATATGAAAGTCCTATAGCCAATAGTATTGCAAAATTGGAATATTTCATATTGAAGTTAATTTTTAAGAGGATGCTGCAGATAGATAATCAGGAGATTGAGGAAAAGAAAGGGGAGTTCTATCAGTACTCCTTTGAAATCTTTATCCAAAAGATGGAAGCAGATGATCAGTAAAATTCCTGCAGCCATCAGAAAGTTTCCCCAGACAAATGTTTTGGGAAAGAGAATCAGTACGGCAGCAAGGATGGTGATGGCGCCATTAATCATCAGTCCGGTTTTATCAAATCCCCATTTTCCAAACATAGTGGTCATTTCAGGTTTTCCTGAAAACATGGCAATTCCCTGTTTAATCCCCATAAAAACAGCAGTAAGAATAAGGATGGAATTAATAATTTTTAAAATCATGTCGAGTGTTTTTTGTATTAATGGAATAATAGATTAATACAAATATGCGCGAAATGAATGAAGTACGCATGGTGAGTTTTTCGGATTTTTTTTAATTTGTAGATGACAGCATAGATGTTTTGAAAAAAACTTTTAATTTAACCTCAGAGTATTGATTAGACATTTCTTATTCTAAAAAGAAAACCACAGTTTATGATACTAAACTGTGGTTTTCGATAACTAAGAACTATTTAACTACGATTCTGTCTTCAGATAGCCAAAATGCAATGCCGGTTCTTTCCCGAATAAACATGAGAAAATGTTCTGGAACTCATGGATATATTTACATTTGATGGCATTCCCGTAAATTTTCAATCCTTCCAGCATTTTTCTGGAACTCAGATCGATGTCGTATTTTATAAAAGTTTCCGGTCTTTCGTATCTGATGCTCTGATCCGAACTGAACGTTTTTGAAAATCCCAGCTTTTCAAGCCATTCCTCAGTTATCTTGATAGGCTTGATAGAATCTGCCGGAACTGAAATACTTTGAATATCATTTTCAATTTTAACAAAATATGCCGGTTCTATACTCTGAAAAATTTCAGTGATCGTATAAATCTGATTTTTGTACTCGACTAAGTTTTTGATTTTAAGATCTGCTACATTCATAATATTTTGAATTTTAATGGATGATATGGTGATATATAAATAGCAAATATTATGCCCTGCATTATAGTGTAAAGTCGTGTTTACGTGAATATTAGGTTAAATTTTCAATAAGAAAAATTAAGAGTATGTTAAAACAATAATATTATAGCCATTTGGAATGAATTTCCAATAAAATAAAATGTGGTATGGATGTGGTATCAGTTTTTTTTATCTTTCGGAGATTGATTTGCTGTTGCCAGAATAAGTGCAATTACCACAGAAACAATAAGAAAAGCAATAAAGACATTCCAGGAGTAAGAGTGAAGGAGATAACCTGTACCGCTTCCCAGAATACTTGATCCAAAATAATAAAACAGCCAGTAAATAGACGTAGCCGAAGACTTTCCCCGTTTGGCATAAAGGGCAGCCATCTGGCTAGCCATGGTATGAGCTGCGAAAAAAGAAAAAGTAAATAATCCAAGGCCAAAAATAAGAATATATAGATTTTCAGACAACAGTAATAAAGCTCCGACCAGCATACTTAGAATAGAGCACCTCAGAATACTATTTGAAGAAAACCTTTTGGAAAGCCGGCCAACGGTCATGGTTCCGAAAACTCCAAAGATATACATCAGGAAGATAAAAGCGATGATAAAATGACTTAGCGAGAATGGCTGAGCCTCCAGTCTGAAGGTCAGATAATTGTAAACACTCACAAAAACTCCCATAACAAGGGCTGCTATAAGATATAAGCGAAGCATATAAGGATTGGTGAGGAAAAATTTCATCTGCTTTACCTTAAGATGATAATCTGTTTTCTGTGGATTGAAAAACTTTGATTCAGGGAATAATTTCCAGAATATAGCTCCCAAAACCAGGCTTTCTATACCAATCACCAACACTGCATTCCGCCATCCAAATTCTCCGGCTAAAATGGTTGCCAGTATTCTTCCGCTCATTCCACCAATCGTATTTCCACTAAGATACATACTGATGGCAGCACCAATTACCGCGGCACTTACTTCTTCGGTAAGATAGGCCAGGGCAACGGCTGAAACACCGGAAACTACAAATCCTTTAAAAATTCCGATAGCAATCAGAAGGCTGAGGCTGGGAATCCATGTTGAAATAATAGTGAGCAGAGCGGAGGAGACCAATGAAAAAGTCATCAGTCCTTTTCTGGAATAACTATCCGCCTTAAAGGCAAAAAACAGCAGTCCCAGAGCCATTCCGATAGTGGACGATGAAACAAGAAGAGAAGTGTCTCCAACAGATACATTGAAATGCTCCGCAGCCATGGGCAGCATTGGCTGAAAAAGATAAAGCTGTGCAAATACCGACAGTCCGGAAAAGAAAATACAAAGTTTTATATATCGGAAACGTTGGCTTCCCTGATCTGCTTTTTCCAATAGATTTTTGATTTTGCAGTTAAAATGCAGTGTTTCTTAGAAAATATGGTTCTGTAAATTTCCTGATTATTTTTTAATTGTAAAAATCATTATCTCAATCATGGTGATAGGAATTGGTGATGAGGCAGGATACTGGAATAGAGAACAAAATCAATAATTTTCCAATTAATAAAATGAGATTACATTGATTCTGAAGGCTTGATAACCTCTCTCTTCCAGTTTCCTGTCTTCCAACTGTCAGTGCATCATTTCATACACCTTGATAAGCTCAGCAATATTGGCTACATCAAGTTTCTGGAAAATTCTTTTTTTATAGGTGCTTACTGTTGACATCTGGATATTGAGCCTGTTGGCAATTTCAAGGTTTCCGTTTCCATCTGCTAAAAGTTTAAAAATTTCATATTCCCGGGATGAAAGTTTCTCAGCGGGATTGCTTTTTTTATTCTGAATGATAAGTCCTATCAGCTCTGCAGGGTAGAAATAGCCTTTTTCAATCACTGTGCGTACTGCATTTTTAATTTCCTCCTCACTGCTTTGCTTGTTCAGGTAGCCCTCAGCACCTTCCCGGATGTATTGGATGGCTACATCTTTATCATATCCTGAAAATACAAGGATTTTTATATTAGCCTGTATGGCTTTAAGCTCAGAAATCATCTTTTTATATTGTGTACCCGGCATATCGATATCCAAAATAATAAGACTGTAATCCTGAGATTCCAGCATTTTCTTTACCTGCCCGTAGTTTTCCGCAAAATCTATTTTCAGTTCCGGAAATCCGGATTCAAGAACCAAAGCGGTTCCTGCTCTGACTACATAGTGATCATCAGCGATTAAGATTCTTTCATTCATAATAAGTTAGTTTTTATTGAGCATTAATTCTACAATCGTTCCCTGAGGCTGGTTGTGTCTGAAACTGATTTCTGCATTTATTTTTTTGACCAGGTGAATTACCATATGCAATCCTAATCCTTTTCCTTTAAAGCTTGGAGTTTCCAGTTTAGGGTTCCTGAACAGACTCATATACATATTGATCTGTTCATCAGGCATTCCTGTTCCCGTATCAGAAATTGTTATGGTAATATTTTGATTATTTTCTGCTGTATTAAGGTGTATCTCCCCATCAAACGTATTTTTCACAGCATTATCCAGAATATTATGAATAATAGCTGTTAGAATACTTTCGTTCACCTGGGAGTAAACATTACTTTCTGCTGCATTGATGATTGTAGTACCTCTTTCTTTTGCAATTTCACAGAATAGTTTTTTCTTGATCTCCAGGATCCTGTTGATCAGATATTTTTCTTCTTCAAAAATATTCTCAGCCTTATAAAGTTCAGTGTATTCTTTTAAATTAAGCGTAAACTGATATAGCTGCTCTGAAGACTTATAAATACTGTCGAAATATTTTTTCTGAAGTTCCAGATCATCAGATTCATGAAGTTTCTGTGAAAGCATGGCAATAAACCTGATAGGAGTAGTAATATCATGACTGATCGTCTCCACCAGCTTTTTCTGGTATTCCGTTTCTTTTCGCAGATCACTTTTTACCACTTCAAGGTTAAGTGAGGTTTCTTTCAGTTCAGAATTTTTATTGTGGACAATCTGTTTCAGTACCCTATTCTTGATTCTTAAAAAATTAGTCATTAGCTGAACAATCACAATGATGATGACAAGAATAATAATTGAAGCTGAAACCCGGAACACTAATGTCTGATAAAAGAGTGGTTTTATTTTGAACTTAATAGATTTTTGTTCAAATTTTCCATCCGGAGAAAGCAGTATTCTTACACTTAGGGTATATTCTCCAGGATCAAGATTACTGATCGTATATTTAAGTTCTTTTCCCGTAGTGACAGGCTCCCATTCAGAGTTTTCTTTTCCTGCTATCTTAGCTTCTAAATAAAGATTTTCCAGGTTAGAATAATAAGGAATGTCAATAAATACCTCTGCCGTTTTATAATTGTTTTCCAGATTCAATCTGTCATGAAAATATTCTGTTTCAGAATTTCCAATCTTTACCCGTTCTATGAATATTTTATCTTTGTCTGGGTAAAAGGTTCTGACATGGTCCGGATTGAAAAACACAAATCCATCCATCGAAGGAAATACAAAATCTCCATTTTCCAGTGCATAGGCATTAGGCTGCGAACTGCCGTTGAACTCATTGGTCAGAAATCCGTCTCTTTTCGTAAAACGATAATAATAGACAGGGTTTTTCCTGTTTTGTGCATACTGCAGCAGCTGTTTCTTTGGAACTTTGAAAAGTCCGTTATTGGAAGATATCCAGTAGAAACCATTCCTGTCCTCCAGAATATAATGGGCAGACATCAGATGGTTATTTCTGTCGGTAGGCATTTTAATGAGTTTTCTATCTCTGAGAAGATAGAAGCCGCTTTTATTGGTCATCACCCAGATCAGATTGTCCTTTGTCCTGATAATGCTTTTAACATGGATGTTTTTGTGAATGGGAGTAACTGTTTTACTTCCCAAGACTGCAGAATACAGACCGTCACTGTTGCCCACTAAGATCTCATTTTCACGGTATTGAAAGAAAGTGTTGACGAAACTGTCAAATTCGTAGGTATAATCAGGTTTTGAGAAAGTATCTTCTTTAAAAATCTGAAGCTGACTTTTTGAAGAATCTGAAAAGGAAGCTCCATAAAGACTTCCACTCTGTAAGAAAGCCTGAAATCCATGTTTTATAAAAGTAGAATCCTTCCTTTTGTAACCAGAATCTTTGTAAAACTTAATGACGCTGCTTCTTTTCCGGATCAGTATATTTCCGGCTTTGTCATACATCATAAGATAGTTGTCATTATTACCCAAAGGATATTTCTTTACAATTCCGTCTCTTCCGAATTCCGTTCCGTCTTCCGCAATGATAGTCTTCTTACTCATGGGTAGAGAAGCATAGTAAACATTATTGGAGAAGTCTTCTTTTTTCTTGGCTACATAGAAGTCGGAGAGCTTCAGTACATTTAAACCATTGTTCAGGGTTCCGAGATAAAGTTTGTTGAATTTCCATCCATAAAACATAGAACAATAGGAGTGACTTCCTATTTCATCATATTCTACAAGGAATTTCAGATCAAGTTTTTTCTCATTACCTACTACAATATAGATATTATTGTGATTGATGACAAAGGTTTGATTGGTAATCTGCTGCCAATACACTCTGGTATTTGGGTCATTAAAAAGACTTGGACCTTCATAAACAGACACCTTTCCATTATCAATAGAGTAGGTTTTTCTGTTCTTCATATCATTAATGAAAAGAACTTCATTAAATACGAACATATTGTTCAAATCTTTATTGGAAAAAGGGATGGAGATTTTGGTTTCTCTTCCTTTATGGTCTTTGTAGACAATACTGTTCTTTTCAGTAAAACTGTAAGTTGAATTTTTGAGTCTTACAAAATACTGAACGTCATTATAAAAATTACAGGCCAGAATATTATTGGCAACCCGGTGCAAAAATTCATTCCCCGTTGTGAAAGTTATTTTATCACTGCTGTGAAGTTTTGTCAGTTTAGGAAACCTGTTTTTAATAATGACTTTGTTCTCCTGGAAATCATTAAGGACGGTAATACTGTCCTGAGAAGGATCACCAATGAATTCACCAAAGTGAAGATTGTTTATTTTAAAACTGTTGAAAGTAATAAAGGAACTTCCGTCATACCGCACAATCCCGTTTTCTGTAGCGATCCAGATAAAGCCATACTTATCCTTAACAATGGCCTTTGCACTGCTTTGTGGAAGTCCGTTGTCAATATTATACCAGGTAGATGTATAGCGTTGTCCGTATATGTTGAAATATAAGCAAGTGAAAAACAATGCCCAAACTCTCATGCAAAACTGATCTTTATCTCTTGCCCTAAAGCAAAAAACGGTTAATAATAGTTTTTGTACAAGTCGAAGTTTTTTTAAAAGATAGGAACGATTGGAAATAAATTTTTGTCATTAATTCTTTGCCTCTGTGTTTTTAAGAGTTAAATAGTTTTGTTTGATGCTGTAAAAATAATGAAATTATATAGATAAATCAGTATGTTTTGATTTGTTTTATTATAAGTTTTGTCTGTATTTATTGACAATAGCACTGATATTAGTCTGCTTTTTTGTAGTAATATTTCTACATGATGTGATAGTTTATTTTGCTGAATCTTGTTTTAGGAGAATTCTTAGCCTGCAGGTTTATTTCTGAAATTCTTGTTTTGTATAAAAACTGAAACATTTTCATACAGCGCAGGGCAGGTTTTGGAGATGGCTTTTTATCGTTTTTTAGTTTAATTAATTACAATTCAGTAATCTAAAGCCTGCAGGTGGTCTGCCTGTCTGTTATGAAATTTACGTTGATGGTTTTCATTGATTTCTATTGTTTTGTAGTAAAAATTTTACAAAAAAGTTGTGATTATTCTACATTCTTTTTTTGACCGGATTCAGAAAGGTCCATACTTTTGCAAACAGATCCTAT
This sequence comes from Chryseobacterium sp. MYb328, assembly GCF_037572595.1. Taxonomy (NCBI): domain Bacteria; kingdom Pseudomonadati; phylum Bacteroidota; class Flavobacteriia; order Flavobacteriales; family Weeksellaceae; genus Chryseobacterium; species Chryseobacterium sp. MYb328. Next base: position 41,487 of record NZ_JBBGZQ010000024.1, read on the forward strand.
AGCGGCATAAAAGAGTTTTTATTATGCTGATGATTCTGAAAGCACAAATGATTTCCCTCCAAAAAAAGGTCTCTTCAGGAGATCTTTTGCTTTTTAATAAAATGAAATTTGAGTAACCTGGGATCCGACAGATTTTTTAATATTAAAAGCAGGAAAACCTTAATCTTTCTTATAGTAATCCGAAAAGTTCACCATGTTGTTTTTAATTCGTATTTTTAGATTTATAGTTTTAATTAATTATAACAAAAAAACACATGAAAAGAAGCGAAGAAATTACGACTCAATATTTTGACTTTTTGATAAACCATATCCGGCAGGTGGTTTCAGGAGAAGTTCCTGAATTTATGGAAGTAAACGAGATTGCAGGGGAACTCGCAGTATCCCACAAGCATCTTACAGATACCATTAAAAAGAAGACCGGACAGCATCCCTGCTACTTTTATGACGAAGAAATTATCCGGCAAGCCAAACAAATGTTAGTTGATTCAGATAAATCCGTTGCAGAAATTGCCCGTATTCTTACTTATGATCCTTCAAATTTTTCAAAGTTCTTTAAAAAAGTGACAGGTAAGACACCTGGTGATTTTAGAAGTTCTTCCAGTAGATGAAATTTAATTTGTTATCAAAAAACCTTATTATAGTATGGTTTTATATAATTTATTTCTTTATTTTGTGATAAATTTAGAAGGAGTATTGGTTGGTATGTTCTTGTAACAGCAGTCATGTTAATTAAATTGTAAGATAATAAAAAATAATCTTTTATAAATGAGGTAGTTGTGTTGTACATGGGAATTTTTTTATGGTTTCTTTATTAATATTGCTTTATGGATTTCTTTTTTTTGTTAAATTTAAATCTAGAAAATTAATTAAATCAAAAATTAAAGAAACTACTGATATATAAATTATTTGACTTCAGAAAATATGCTTTTAATAATTTTTTAATTTCATTAAACTTTTGAAGCCTCTTGAATAGTCATATATTTGTTACATGAACCCCACTAAATAACTTAGGATGAGTATTGATTTTGCAACAGCAACATTTAAAGATTTTGAGAATATCCCAGACTACGATATTGCTCAAAGAGCAGATTATTTTTATGAGTTTCTAGATACTATGAAATCTAGAGGGCACATGAATTACAGACTGAAAAATACTTCAGGAACCGACGCAATATTAAATATTGATATTGCAGACCAGAATAAACAGTATGTAAGCTTTGTGACCAGTGATTATCTTGGATTAACACAGCACCCGAAAGTAAAACAGGCTGCTATTGATGGAATAGAAAAATATGGAACAGGTACAGGAGCATCACCTCTTATCGGGGGATACTTTGATTACCATAGTGATATAGAAAAAAAAATTGCCAATTTCTTTGGAAGAAATGAAGATGAAGTAGTGTTGTTTACTTCCGGATATACGGCTAATAGTGCCACTTTGCAGATTTTAATGCAGAAAGAGGATATTGCGATTTTAGATATGGGGGTGCATGCCAGTGTGCATGAAGGATGTGCTTTTACCAATAAAAAAACATTTCCTCATAATAATTTGGAGGCTTTGGAACATATTTTGAAGGTATGTGAAAATACGTACCGTACAAAGCTTGTTATCGTAGATGGAGTATACTCTCAGGAAGGAGATGTTTCACGCGCTAAGGAAATTTGTGATCTTGTTAAAAAATATAATGCTTATCTTCTGGTAGATGATGCACATGGAGTAGGGGTTTTAGGAGAAACCGGGAGAGGAGCTTTAGAAGATGATGCATTATTTGATAAAATAGACTTTATAACAGGAACATTTAGCAAGACTTTCGGTAATCTGGGAGGATATGTGATCGCAAACAAAAAAATTGCATCATTTCTTAAATTCCAGTCGAGACAACATATTTTCTCAGTGACGCCTCCACCTTCTTCCTTTGGAATATTGAAAGCAATTGATTTGATTGATGAAGAGCCTTTCTGGCAACAGAAACTATGGGACAACATCAATTACTTTAAAAAAGGACTTAATGATTTAGGTTTGGATACCGGGATTACCTGTTCTGCAATTATTCCCGTGAAGATCGGTGATCAGAATAAGATGTGGGATATAGGACGCATATTACTGGAAAATGGTGTTTATACCAATCCGATTATGTATCCGGCCGTAGCCAGAAAAGATGCCCGAATCAGGATGAGCGTAACAGCAAGACACGAGAAGGAGCATCTCGACAAAACTCTTAATGTCTTTGATGATATTAATAAAAAAATGCATATTGCAAAAAAATAATAAATTATGCCTAGAAAAGTAGTGCAGGGCCCTATTAGGGACAAAGAAAAAACAAAACAAAAACTGCTTGCTGCAGTTGGTAAAATTTTGAGAGTAAAAGGTTATTCCGGTCTGAAAGTAAGTAAGATCGCCGCAGTGGCCGGATTCGATAAAAAGCTTATCTATGAGTACTTTGGAAGTACAGATAAACTGATTGATGAATACATTAAATCTCAGGATTATTGGAGTAAATTCAGCCCGGATATTGAAGAAGAAATACATGTTGGAAAAGGCCAGGAGGCTTTAACCCAGGGAATTCTTGCACAATTCGAGAACCTGAAGAAAAACAAAGAGCTTCAAAAAATTATTCTTTGGGAACTTTCTGAAAGTAAGCCAATCCTTAAAAATATTCTTAAGCAAAGAGAAGAAGTAGCTGCTAATCTTTTTGAAAATGTAACAGATCCTTATTTTGGAGAAGATGCTACAAAAATCAGAGCAATGTTAGCTTTAATTGCAGCAGGAGTTTACTATCTGAATTTATTCCCTGCATACAATGGGACAGAGTTTTGTGGTATTGATATGAGAACAGACGAAGGAAGAGATGAAGTGAAAAAAGTAATTGTAGAGATTATCAACCATTACTATACTACAAAAAAATGATAGTTAAAAGTTTTCTAATTGAAACAGAATAATAATTCTTGTGGATAATTTGAAAACTTTTAATTTTCAAATTAAAACTATATTTCTTATTTTTGACCAATGGAAAATTTTATAGTATCTGCAAGAAAATATCGTCCTCAGGAATTTGACACTGTAGTAGGACAATCCCATATTACGGATACTTTAGAACATGCAATTGAAGAGAGCCAGCTAGCTCAGGCATTACTTTTCTGTGGTCCTCGTGGTGTAGGTAAAACTACCTGTGCCAGAATTCTGGCTAGAAAAATTAACGAGAAAGACGGCTCTGTTTCAGAAGATGGCTTTGCTTATAATATCTATGAACTGGATGCTGCATCCAATAACTCTGTAGATGATATCAGAGAACTGATAGATCAGGTACGCTTTGCACCTCAGGTAGGTAAATATAAAGTATATATCATTGACGAGGTTCATATGCTGTCTTCTGCCGCTTTCAATGCTTTCCTTAAAACCCTGGAAGAACCGCCGGCTCATGCCATTTTTATTTTGGCTACTACAGAAAAGCATAAAATTATTCCAACCATTTTATCCCGTTGTCAGATTTATGATTTTAAAAGAATCATGATTGAAGATATTCAGGGACATCTCAGAAATATTGCTCAGAAAGAAAATATCCAATACGAAGATGATGCCTTGTATCTGATCGCTCAGAAGGCTGATGGTGCATTAAGAGATGCACTTTCTATCTTCGACAGGCTTTCCACGTTCTCTCAGAGGAATATTACCCTGGCAAAAGCCGCCGAAGTACTGAATATTCTGGATTACGATCAGTATCTGAATATTGTGGATCTTGCCAAGGAAAATAAAATTCCTGAAGTACTTTCTGCTTTTAATGAGATTGTTAAAAAAGGTTTCGATCCCCATATTTTTGTTGCCGGACTTGGAAATCATTTCCGCGATTTAATGATGGCTCAGAATACGTCTACCATAGACCTGATCGAAGTGGGTGAGAAAACAAAATCTAAGTTTGTGGAGCAAGGTCAGAAATGGTCCGCACAACTGCTGATTGATGGTATTGAGATTTGCAACCACGCAGATATTAATTATAAAAATTCCAAGAATCCAAGACTTACTGTTGAGATTGCTTTAATGCAATTGGCTTCGCTGACTGCTAATTCAGACGTTACTAAAAAAAAAAATTCCTGATACTGGCTCCGTTTCTCAGTGAGAAACAGGAAGTGAAAATTCCTGAAAAAGCTCCGGAGAAAAAAGAACCCGCTAAGATAGAACAGGCCGTACAAGTAGATAATGTACAGGCTGTTATCAGCAAAACTACAAAACCTTTATCCAGACCTGGAGCTTCCTCCGGCTTCAGTATCAATTCCTTTTTGAATAAAGAAGAGAAAGTGGTTACTGAAGAAGATGCAGTAGTGAGAACTGATCATCTTCCCAAAAACCATTTTACAGATACAGATCTGCAGATGGAATGGAAAATCATGCTTAAGCAGCTGCAGGTAAAAAATAATTTCGTTTTTAATGCCGTAAAAACCTTTAAGCTGGAGAAAAAAGAAGAGAATAAAATCAAAGTTTTGTTCCCTTCCGACTCTGCAAAAGTAGAATTTGATAAAATAAGTGGAGAATTTTTTAATCATTTCAGAAGAAAAGTTCAGAACTATTCAATTGAGGTAGAATACGTGAGAGACGTTGAAAATCTGAAGATTGAGGTAGTGACCAAAAGGAAAATATTCGAAAAATTTATTGAAAAAAATCCACTTTTGAAAGATCTTGATGATTTAATGAAGTTTGATTTGACATAATTTTTATATATTTGTCAAAGTTTTCTGCGAGAAATAACTTTTCGACAAAAACAAATTATAGTACGAAACGCTAAAACAAAGACATTTCCAGAACAAAATGGAAAAATTATCTAATACATATCTGTCTTTCTTTGCACCCGCTAATTATTTTAGCGGTTATTTTAGCTTTTCTGCTTCTTATTTTAGAAATTTTAGAACGTATTACCGATTTTATTGGTACTGTTAATAAAATTTCTTTCCAAAAAATACAGGAGAAGTAGAGCCCTTTCATTTTCCTGATTCCTTTAAACAATTTTGAACGGCATTTTTTGAAAAGAATTATAAATTAAATTTTATGATCAAAAGGGCTATTGCTGTAGACTTAACAAAAAATATAAAAACAATAAAATTTAGAATATGAATTTAAAAGACTTAAAAAACGAATGGATTAGTGGGCTTACACAGCCGTTAATGATTGCAGGACCTTGCAGTGCTGAAAGTGAAGCTCAGATGCTTGAAACAGCCAGAAGAATTAAAGAATCCAATGCTCAGGTATCGGTTTTCCGTGCAGGAATCTGGAAGCCTAGGACTAAACCTAATGGGTTTGAAGGAGTAGGAGTAATCGGTTTGAACTGGCTGAAAAAAGTAAAAGAAGAGTATGGTTTCAAAACAGCGACTGAAGTTGCTAATGCTCACCATGTATTTGCAGCGTTGGAGGCAGATGTAGATGTTCTTTGGATTGGTGCACGTTCTACAGTAAACCCTTTCACGGTGCAGGAAATTGCAATGGCCTTAAGAGGAACAGACAAGCCGGTATTCGTTAAAAATCCTGTAAATCCGGATCTTGCTTTATGGGCTGGAGCATTAGAAAGACTTTTGGGGCAGGATATTAAAAATCTGGGAGTTATCCACAGAGGATTCTCAACATACCAAAAAACAAAATACAGAAATAACCCTAACTGGCAGATTGCTCTTGATTTCAAAAGCCAGTTCCCGAATATTCCAATGCTGATTGACCCGTCTCACATTTGCGGAAACAGAACAGGTTTGGCAGATATTACTCAGGAAGCACTTAACGTAGGTTACCAAGGAGCAATTATTGAAACCCATTCCAATCCTGATGAAGCATGGAGTGATGCAGCACAGCAGATCACCCCTGAAGTTTTGGCTGATTTGATCGGTAATTTAAAAGTAAGAAGTACAAATCTTGCAGGTTTCGAAGGTGAAATGGGAAGACACAGAACCCTGATCTCTGACCTTGATTTCCAATTAATTGAACTTCTTTCTCAAAGGATGAAAATCTCAGAAAAAATCGGGAAACTTAAAAAAGAAAACGATATTGCAATCTTCCAGCCTGAACGTTGGAAAGTGATTACAGAATACGCAACCCAAAAAGCAAAAGAAACAGGAATGTCTCAGGACTTTATTGAGAAAGTATTCAAAGCGATTCACGAAGAATCTATTGAAGTACAGAACAGTATTATGATCGATAAGAAATAAACTGTTGACAAAGGATAACAAAGAATAGGGCTTAGGGAATAGAATTTAGGAAATCGGAACATTGTTTTCACCTATATTCGAAACCCTAAGCCCTAATTCCTTATATTTGCACCATATTATTTATGAAAGGAAAAATCATTAAATCTACAGGCAGCTGGTACCAGGTTTTGGAATTGGAAACAAATAAAATTTTCGAGGCCAGGATCAGGGGGAAATTCAAACTCATCAAAACAAGACTTACCAACCCGCTTGCTGTAGGAGATTTTGTGGAATTCCAGCTGGAACAGGATGATATTGCATGGATTACAAAGATTGAGTCCCGCAGAAATTACCTGATCAGGAAATCCGTAAACCTTTCAAAGGAAGCGCATATTATCGCTTCCAATATTGATCTGGCTTGCTTTATTTTTACTTTAAAGCACCCGGAAACGTCATTAGGTTTTCTGGATCGGTTTCTGGCATGCTGTGAAGCTTATAACATTAGGCCGCTAATTCTTTTCAATAAGATTGATGTTTTACATGAAGAGGAGATTGAAATTGTAAAAGATGTTGAATCTGATTATCAGGGAATAGGGTATGATACATTAGAGATTTCATCATATTCAGGATTGAATCTCGATCAGCTTCAGGATCTTCTGAAAGATAAAACCTCTGTTTTTTTCGGACATTCAGGATGCGGAAAATCTACATTGGTAAATGCTTTACAACCTGGATTAAATCTGAAAACTTCTGAAATTTCGGATACGCATTTGAAAGGTAAACATACAACGACCTTTGCGCAGATGCATTTCTGGCATTTCGGGGGAAATGTTATTGATACTCCAGGAGTCCGCGAATTTGCAATGATTGATATTGAAAAGGAAGAAGTACAGCATTATTTCCCTGAAATATTCAAAAAAAGAGAAGAATGTAAGTTCCATAATTGTCTTCACGTCAATGAGCCGAAATGCGCCGTAATTGATGCTCTTGAAACCGGAGAGATCCAGCATTCCCGTTACGCAACTTATATAAAGTTGATGGATGAAGCTGAAGAAGCTGCCCAAAAATAATTATAAAATATTTCTACCAATATGCCTCCATATAATAAGTATGGAGGTTTTTTTTATCTGAACCTAACAAATTTTAAAAACCTATTAAGTTTTCTTTGTCCTGTTTTAGCAAATAAATTTTCTTATTTCATTTGTAATCTTGGAAATAATTTTTAAAAAAACTGTAATAAAAATAATTTCAGGAACTTATTTTTGTTTTTTGGAGATAAAAAAATAAAGGATTTTAAAATAACTCTACTTTTTGTCATGGGAATTTATAGTATAACTCCACTTTTTGATGTCAGAATTTCCTACCATGAAAAAAAAGTGAAAAATATCAATTATTTCATTGATTGAAATGGAAGCAATACTATATTAATATAGTTTTATATGTATTTTAGTTTTGTCAAATTGATAATAAAATGCATGTTTTTTTACAAATAAAAAACCCAGCCGAAGCTGGGTAAAAACTAATAACCATGAAAACTCAAATTAAACATGAGAATCGTAATAGAATTAACAATTACTGTGCCAAAGTTTGGTTCATGATTTCTTAATAAAAGTTATTTTTATGTTAAAAAAAAATTAAAATAAAAATCAAAGATATTTTTTGTAATTTTGCGGCATTAAAAAAATATACATTTATGTCTAACATTACATTCACTATGATTAAGCCAGATGCAGTAGCTGACGGACATATCGGTGCAATATTGGGTAAGATTGCTGAAGGTGGTTTTAAAATCAAAGCTTTAAAATTAACTCAGCTTACAGTTGCTGATGCAAAAAAATTCTATGAAGTACATGCTGAAAGACCATTTTATGGTGAATTGGTAGAGTTCATGAGTTCTGGTCCTATCGTAGCTGCAGTTTTAGAAAAAGACAATGCAGTTGAAGATTTCAGAACATTGATCGGTTCTACTAATCCTGCAGAAGCAGCAGAAGGTACAATCAGAAAAATGTTTGCTAGAAGCATCGGAGAAAATGCAGTTCACGGTTCAGATTCTGACGAGAATGCATTAATCGAAGCTCAGTTCCATTTTTCAGGAAGAGAGATTTTCTAAGAAAATTACTTTACAAAATAAAAGGTCCGGAGAATTTTTTCTCCGGATTTTGTTTTTATGAACTCCTGTTTCAAAATTGATTAAAGGTTGTTTTCGATAGCTCCTACACTTTCTCTGTACAGTTCAATAGGTTTATTAAGTAAAACGGCGATCACAGTCATCTGTTGATCCAGTCTTTCTTTTGGGATATCAATGTAAATAATTCCCGGACGGTCACTCCAGTAAAGTTTATTGTAAATAGTATGGGTAAGCATACTGCCGTCACCTACGATTCTTATCCTGGAAATATCATTTTTTATTCCTTTTAGAGCAATAGGGCCGGTAGGGATTCCTTCCACAAAAAGATAAAGAGTCTGTTTGTCTTTTGATAAAGCACTCATTCCAGGAAAATGCCCCTCCGGAAGTCCTTTGCCTGTTTCAAATAAGGCCTCTGCATGTTTGCTTATCCATTGTACGGTCTCTGGGTTTGCCTTAGATGTTTTTTTAATTTTCATGTCAAGGCCATCATTAGTCAGTCCATCAAGTGTTACTAGATTATTATCGTAGTTCAGAGCATTGGTGATATCGTAAACTGCTTCCTGAGTGTTTTTCATTTCCAGTATTTCGGAAAGCGGACGTTCTTCCTTCTTAAAATCTTTAATAAATAAAGGTGGATGGTCAAAAGTAACTTCTGCTACGGTAACATCTTTGTCAAACTTTACATTGGAGAAGTTCAAGGTGAGTATTTTTTCAGCATTATAATCTGTTTTAACAACAGCCGATGGATCTCCAACGATTTTTACTGAAATTGGCTTTGTTGCCAATCCATAGATCTTTGTAAAATTTTTGGCTTCATCAAGATAAAGAAATAAAGATTTTTTAGAGACTGACAAAGCCGACTTCCCTTTGTAATTGTCGAAAGGAATCCCTTGAGTCGTTTCGTAGATGGCATGCTGATGTTTGGATGTCCAGCGCCCAAGGTTTTTAAGAATTTCAATCTGTTCTTCGGGAATGGTACCGTCTGACTTCGGACCGATATCAAGTAAAAGATTTCCACCCATACTGATTACATCTGTGAAAGTTCTTACAATCATATTAGGGGTCTTGTAATTTTTGTCATAAGGCTGATAGCCCCAGGAATCATTCATGGTATAGCAAAGCTCCCAATATGGGTTTTTTGGTGGAACTACAGGAATGCCCTGTTCAGGAGTATCATAATCCCCATGATTGTTGAGTCGGGAGTTGATGATAATATTAGGATTGTATTTCTTGAGTAAATCTAGAGTCTGAGAAGCTTTCCACTCCTCAGAAGTGTGTTCCCAGTCTCCATCAAACCAAAGAAGATCTGGAGAATATTGAGTGGAAAGTTCATTGAGCTGACTTTGATAATAACTGATGAAATTATGCCAGCGTGTTGGCTCATCTTTTATTTCATAACGTTTTTTTGTCCTTGTATTGATATCATAATATGGATGGCTCCAATCCGGTAAAGAGAAATAAAGCCCTGTTTTTAAGCCCGATGTTTTCAGAGCAGAAACAAAAGGGCTTAAAATGTCCTTTTTTGCCAGAGAGTTTTGAGGAATACTTGTCGCTTTTTCGGCCTTTGAGTTCCACAAGGAAACTCCATCGTGATGTTTTGTGGTAATGACAGCATATTTTGCTCCAGATTCCTTAATAAGATTTACCCATTGTTCTGGTTGATATTTTGAAGCTGAAAAACCATTCAGCTGTTTCATATAGTTTTCGTGATTAATGTAATTGTTGAAGAATGACCAGGATTCAGAGATCCCGTTAACGGAATAGATTCCCCAATGAATAAAAATACCCAGTTTTGCATTTTTAAACCACTCCATTTTTTTGCTGTTGTCCACTGTTTGGGCTTGTGCATCAATACTATTCGCAGATAATATTAATCCAAGGAAAACAGCTTTAATAAGACTGATTTGCATATTTATATTATTTAACATTAAATATAAATAAAGAAAACCTTACAGTGTAAAATAGTTTTTTAATATTTGATAATAATTGTTGTTAAAACGTTTCTTATTATTGTATTTTTAAAAATGGAACGTTTATTGTAAATTTTTTAAAAAAGAGATTATGAAAATTCCAACATTATTAATGGCGAGTTTATTGGCAGCAGGAGTTTCTGCACAAACTACAAAACCTGTTTCAAAAACTAAAAAGCCAGTGAAGAAAGTTAGAAAAGTAGCACCGGCTTCTGAAAGTCCGGAAAAACCTAATCCGACTACTCCTAAAGCCATTGTTAAAAAAGATACCATTAAACTTAACGGGTTTTCTTGCCCGGCTTGTGGAATGGGATAGGTTATGGGAAAACCTCTGTTAGGGCTGTCTATGATGGCAGAAGCAGAATTTCTGTCTGCTGTTTTGCCTTTATTACAAAGCAATTCTATTGAAGTGCTTGAATGGTCATTTGATACATTCTACAATACGGAAGAACCGGATTGGTTGAGTGATCTGCTTAATTTTTACTCAGAAAATAATCGTCTGATTGGTCATGGAGTGTATTACTCTCTATTTGATGCCCGATGGACCGAAAGGCAAGATCTTTGGCTGCAAAAACTAAAAGAAGAGTTTCGTAAAAGAAAATACAACCATATTACGGAACATTTCGGTTTCATGAATACCGAAAACTTTCATCAGGGAGTACCGCTGCCTGTCTCTTTGCATTCAAAAACACTAGCGATAGGTAAAGACAGGCTTTACAGATTACAGGATGCTGTACAGGTTCCGGTAGGAATAGAAAACCTTGCATTCTCATTCTCATTGGATGATGTATTGGAGCAGGGTGTATTTCTTGACAAGCTGACAGATGATACTGATGGATTCCTGATTCTTGATCTTCACAATATCTATTGTCAGTCCTGTAATTTTGAAGTACAGATGCAGGATATTATTAAACTATACCCACTCGATAAGGTTAAAGAGATTCATCTTTCAGGAGGAAGCTGGCAGGAAAGTGCCTATGGAAAAAAGCCGGTACGGAGAGATACCCATGATGATGTAATTCCTGAAGATATTCTGTCTGTATTGCCTTCAGTCTTATCTCAATGCAGAAATCTGGAATATATAATTATTGAAAGGCTCGGTCATACAATTAATACGGAAGAAAAAAAGAAAAGTTTTCTGGATGATTTTACAAAGGTCAAAATGCTGATTGATTCATCAGATTGGCAGACCCAAAATAAGGAGAACCGAAACAGGAAAGAAATACAATTCCCGGAACATCCTTTGGAAGATAGGATTCTACACGAAGAGCAGACGTTACTCACAAAATTACTGTTTGATAATGTTGAACCTGAATCTGTTAATCATCATACATTTCAATATTTCAAAACAGAAAAATGGGACCTGGAAATGATTATTACGGCCCGGAATATCATTAAAAAATGGAATCCCTATTAATCCCCCTGATAAGAAGCTAATAATCACAAACCAAATTATATGAAAATGACCATAGTATTGTTAATTATCACAGCTGTGCTTATGGCTCTCATTGCCGGACTTTTCTACGCCTACTCCTGTTCTGTAGTTCTGGGACTGGGAAAATTGTCTGATGTGGAATATCTGAAGTCTATGCAGAGCATCAACCGTGAAATTCTTAATCCGGTATTTTTCCTGAGCTTTATGGGAACGACTATTCTTCTTCCTGTGTCTACTTTTTTTCTGCGTGGGGAACAACCTGTTTTTATTTTTCTTTTATTGGCTACATTGGCTTATCTGATAGGTGTTTTCGGGGTTACGGTAGTTGGGAATGTTCCCATGAATGATCAGCTTGATCAATTTGATATTTCAGGTTCTACAGTTGAAGCTATTAAACAAATGCGCGAAAACTTTGAAAACAGATGGGATTTTCTGAATAATGTAAGAACCGTTTTTTCAATAGTTAGTATAACGTTAGTGGTTTGTGCCTGTATCTGGCATAGAGAATTGTAGATAAGCCTTTATAATAAGGGAAACCACTCAAGTGTAAATTCCGTATTTCTACGGATTGACAGAAATGAATTTTATACTGATCTTTGTGTTGTTAGTAAGAAGGAATTTAAACATTAAAAGAATTTTGAAAAAAAATTAATAACCAGGACGACTCAATTTCAAACTGAAAAAGGCAGCTCCATTGGAACTGCCTTTTGTCTATGTAAAACTTATATCTTTTATTAGATTTTCAAAAGTTCAATGGTTCTCTCCGGACTCTCAGCAGAGAATACTGCATTTCCGGCAACCAAAACATCAGCTCCTGCTTCAAAAAGCTTAGAAGCGTTATCAAGATTTACTCCACCATCTACCTGAATAAGTGCTGTAGAGTTGTTGCTCAGGATAAGATCTTTAGTTTCAGCAATCTTTTTGTAGGTGTTCTCAATGAATTTCTGTCCTCCAAATCCTGGATTTACACTCATTAATAATACAAGATCCACATCAGCAATAATGTCTTCAAGCATTAAAACGGGAGTGGAGGGGTTCAAAACAACACCTGCTTTAGCTCCTTTGCTCTGAATATGATGAATGGTTCTGTGAAGGTGAGTACATGCTTCATAATGTACAGATACAAGGTCAGCACCATGGTTGATAAATTCATCAACATATTTTTCAGGTTCCACGATCATCAGGTGAACATCCACGAATTTTTTAGCATGCTGCTGAACAGTTTTCATCACCGGAAAACCAAATGAAATGTTAGGAACAAATCTACCGTCCATAACGTCAATATGGAACCAGTCGGCCTGAGAGTTGTTCAGCATTTCAATATCTCTTTGCAGATTCCCAAAGTCTGCAGATAAAAGGGATGGAGCAATAAGCTTCGTTTTCATTTTTACTTTTTATACTTTTACTTAGATTTCAGATATTAGACATCAGATATCAGATTTAGAGTACTGTTGTTATAGTCTAGTGTCTGATATCTGTTATCTAATGTCTTTAATGATACTTCAGTTTCATTTCTGGTTTAATCTTCAAGACAGTTTCGTAAATTAATTTAATAACGTTACCTACATCTTCTTTAGATACCATTTCAACTGTTGTATGCATATAGCGCAAAGGTAAGGAAATTAAAGCACTTGGTACCCCACCATTGGAATGAGCAAAAGCATCAGTATCTGTTCCTGTTGCTCTGCTTGCTGCAGCTCTCTGATAAGGAATTTTTTTTGCTTTTGCAGTGTCAATAATTAACTCTCTGATGATATGGTGAACACTTGGAGCGAAGAATACTACAGGACCTGCACCGCATTTCTGATCTCCTTCTTTCTTTTTTTCAATCATTGGAGTCGTTGTGTCGTGCGTAACATCGGTTACAATAGCAATATTAGGTTTAATGGTGTCTGCAATCATATCTGCTCCATATAAACCTACTTCTTCCTGTACGGAATTGGTGATATAAAGACCGAATGGGATCGTTTTTTTATTTTCTTTTAAAAGTCTTGCCACTTCAGCAATCATGAAACCTCCGATTCTGTTGTCAAGAGCTCTGCAGACAAAATACCTGTCATTCATTTCGAAGAACTCATCGGGGTAGGTAACCATGCATCCTACAAAAATTCCCATGTCTTCCACTTCTTTTTTAGAAGTAGCTCCACAGTCGATGAAGATATTTTCAATTTTTGGAGTTGGTTCATTCTGGTTTGTTCTCGTATGGATAGCCGGCCATCCAAAAACACCCTTTACAATCCCGTTTTCTCCATGAATGTGTACTACTTTTGATGGAGCGATCGTCTGATCTGAGCCTCCGTTTCTGATTACATAAATCAGTCCGTCATCTGTGATATAATTAACATACCACGAGATTTCATCCGCATGAGCTTCAACCACTACTTTAAATTCAGCCTCAGGATTAATGATTCCATAGCATGTTCCGTAATGATCCACTTCAATCTTGTCTACATAAGGTCTGATGTAGTCCATCCAAACCTCTTGTCCCTTGTGTTCGTAACCTGTTGGAGATGAAGTGTTTAAATATTTCTCTAAAAATTTTAAAGATTTCTTTTCAAATTTCATAAAAAGGAATGATTTTTGCGTTTAATTTTTGTTCTTATAAGTGTAAAAATAATGAATTTTAGTAAGATTGTCTGTCTTTTTATGTTCTTTTTTGGAGTCAGTGTTTTTGGACAGAACGATACTGTGGTGGCAAAACCACTGAATCAATACCCCGCTGAATCTTTGAAAGTAGATGAATTTGGCAATAAATATTATTACGACGAGCAGCAGAAAGTCAAGATCTATGAAGTGAACGGAGAGCCTGTGGTAGTAATGGATGAATTGGTTTTGGTTAATAAGCCGAGGTTTAATAATCAGTTGGATAAGAATTACTACTATTTCTTAAATAAGAAGTTATACAGGGTATATCCGCTATTTGTAACCGCTTTGCAGCAGTACAGAGACATTCAGGTAGACATGAATGACATGGATAATAAAGCCAAGAGAAAGTTTGTAAGAGAAAGACAAAATATGCTTGCCGATCAATATGAAAAACAGTTGAGAGATCTTACCACTACCGAAGGGCAGGTTTTTGCAAAGTTGATGAATAGAGCAACCGGTAAAAATGTATACGAAATCATTAAAGAGATGCGAGGCGGGTTTAGTGCCTTTTGGTGGAACCTGAAAGGGAAAATGGCTGATATTGATTTAAAAGAGCGATATGATCCCCATAAAAACAGAACAGACGAATTTGTAGAGTCATTACTGCAGTCTAACTGGAATTCAGGATATCTGAAACCTTATCCAGGCGCAACTGATTTTAAAGTAAAAAAATAATAATATAAAAAATTCCTGTAAGTGAGCTTACAGGAATTTTTCTTTTAATTTATCAAATACGATTTTATCAATAGGAAGGGGGAAAGGATTATCAGGCCTGTCAATATCCATCCATTCCGTTTTTTCAATGCAAGGATCCATAATAAGGAATTCGTTCTCGTCCACAATGTTTACAATATAATATATGGTAAGAAGCTGTTCGTTTTCTTTGAAACGGGAAACAAGAAAGTTTTCCTGAGTATAGAAATGTTCTACAATATCTACTTTCACATTCAGTTCTTCATCAAATTCACGATGGAGACATTCTAATGTTCCTTCACCATATTCCAATCCGCCACCCGGAAATTTCACTAAAGGTTCGCCGGCATATTCTTCAAATAAAGTGAGTACTTTCTTATCTTTTACTGCACAGCCATACACTCTAATGTTGATCTTGTCTATCATATATATAATGTATAATATTTTGTATAGCTAAGGTAAGGAATTTTTATGAGGCAAATATTGATGAAAGGATGAAAATGTAATTTCACTAGTATGCATTTTTACTTGATTAAAGCTTGATTGCATTAATCATTTCCCTTTTTCCTGGAGGTCCTTGTTTCTTCTCGACCTGAAAGTTCAGCTCCTGAAGGATTCGCCTCACACTTCCTTTAGAAGAGTAGGTTGTTAATAATCCGTTAATGGCCATTTTGTCAGCTACTAACTCGAAAAGTGGTTTTTCCCAAAGATCCGGCTGTACTCTTGCTCCGAAACAGTCGAAATAAACAAGGTTGATTTCAGGCAGATTAATGTTCTTCAAATCAAAAAAGTCACATTCTATCTTTTTAAGGTTGAATCCACTAATGATTTCTACTGACTTTTCCCAATCTGCCAGATGAATTTTCTGATAAATATTTTTAAACTCAGGGTTATCAAAAAGTTCAAAGTAGGCTAAATCATTAACTTCAGATTCATTTATGGGATATTTTTCGAGCGAAAAATAATTAATGACATGATTTTTGTCAGTTTTTAAATATTCATTAATTGTCACTAAAACATTCAAACCTGTTCCAAAACCTAGTTCTAAAATATTAATTTCGCAATTATTTATTAAGTTTAATCCATTTTTAATAAACACATGTTCTGCTTCCTGAAGAGCACCATGATGAGAATGATAATTTTCATTTAAATCATTGATAAACAGTGTTTTACTTCCGTCGTTTGTTGTCTTAATTTCTCTTTTCAAGCTAATTTTTTGTCAAATTTACTCTAAAATTTTTATATTTAGAAAATTATGTTAAATTTGTAGAACATCGTAAAAATTTTAAAAAATGATAATTCAAAAAACTGAAAACTCCAGAATTTCTACATTTGACCCTAACAATTTTTCATTTGGTGGTACCTTTATAGATCATATGATTATATGTGAGTATGAAAATGGAAAATGGGGTGATGTGAAACTAGTTCCTTACGGTCCAATACCATTTACACCTGCCATGATGGGGGTAAACTATGGACAAGCTTGTTTTGAAGGTATGAAAGCCTATAAAGACAAAGATGGGCAGGTTTTCCTTTTCAGGCCTGAAAAGAATTTTGAACGTATCAACAAGTCAGCGAAGCGTCTTGCTATGCCTGAGGTGACTGAGGAAATGTTTTTAGACGGATTAAAAGCATTAGTAGATATCGACAGAGACTGGATCCCTCAGGGAGAAGGTATGTCTTTATATATCAGACCATTGATTTTCGCAACAGAGGAAGCTTTAAAAGCAAGAGTTTCTGAAAAATATATGTTTGCTATCGTAGCAACACCAGCAAAGAGCTATTATTCAGAACCGGTTTCTGTAAAAATTTCTGATCACTATTCAAGAGCAGCAAATGGTGGAGTAGGTTCTGCTAAAGCAGCGGGGAACTATGCCGCTTCTTTCTATCCAACTCAATTAGCTATTGAAGAAGGTTATGAGCAAATCATCTGGACTGATGATGCAACGCATGAGTATTTCGAAGAAAGTGGTACTATGAATGTATTTGTTAGAATCAACGATACAATCTATACACCACCTACATCTGAGAAAATCCTTGACGGAGTTACAAGAGACAGCTTCCTTCAATTAGCTAAGAAAAGAGGAATCGAAGTTAAAGTTGAGCCAATCCCAGTAAAAACCGTCATTGAAGCTTTGAAAAACGGAGAACTTAAAGAAGTATGGGGAGTAGGTACAGCAGTGGTAACCACTCAATTCCAGGCTTTAGGATATGAGGGTGAAAAATTAGCACTTCCAAGATTATCAGATGAAGAAAGCTATGCAGCGATCCTTAAGAAAGATTTAGTAGACCTTCAAAATAATCTTGCTGAAGATCCATTCGGATGGAGAGTGGTTGTAGACCATGCTCTTGAAACAGTTTAAAAGTATTTAAATACATTATAATAAGCCGGGAATCACCCGGCTTTTTTTATTATCCTATAGATTTAAATTCACACAAATTAAGAAACTGGAGTATATGTAGGTAGATTTTAACCACAGATGACGAAGATTTGCACAGATGTTTGTATGTAATCACTGTTCATAAATTGAGTGAGATCTGGCCCAACCAAAAAAATCTTTCATTTTTTAAACTTAAGTGCTCTTGCCAACGTTATACTTTTAACTTATAAGACTTAAGTATCTAAAAACTTTTGTATCTTTTGTAATTGGATTTTAATCATAAATAGCAATGGAGGTTTTTATATAATTTACATTAATGGTTTAAAGCTTTTGTAATTGATTCACAAAATGTGTATTTTCGCAAAAGTTTATGAAAAAAATACTCTTCATATCAGCCATAAGCCTGTTGAGCTGTAATAGAAATGTACAGACGGCACATCCTCCAGTAGGAGGTGTTTTGAGCCAGAAAGATCTGGATGTTTCTAAGAACAGAATGAAAAATCTGAATACCATTGAAAGGGGTCAGATTCAGGATTGGATTAGTGGACAAACGATAAAATTTTATCCTACACAGCTTAATTATTGGGTAACGGTTGATGGTTTTGATTATAGAGAAAGGAGAGCAGATAATACTCTGATTTCCTATTCTTATGAACTGTATGATTTTGATGAGACCAAAATTTATGATCAGCCTTTTGAAAGAAGAGATGCCAAATTCGGGCATTTTGATGAACTGAAAGCAGTGGAAAATGCTTTGCGTTTTATACATGATGGAGAGGAAGTGACGCTTTTGGTGCCGTCTTCTTTGGCTTATGGAACTTTTGGAGACGAAAAGAAAATAGACAACGATATACCATTAATCATAAAATTAAAAGCTTTATAATACATGAAATTGTTTAACAAGAATATAATTCTGGCAGCGGCAAGTGTTTCGCTGATGAGTTGTACCCCAATTTATAAAAAAATGAACGTAGACAAAGAAACTTACGAAGGTCTTAATGACGGGCTTTATGCCAATCTTCAAACTACAAAAGGTAACCTGATTGTGAAGTTTGAGGACAAGAAAGCTCCAGTAACTGTAGCCAACTTTATCGGTCTTGCAGAAGGGAAAATCGACAACAAAGCTAAGGCTAAGGGAGTTCCTTATTATGACGGAACTATTTTCCACAGAGTAATCAAAGATTTCATGATCCAGGGAGGTGATCCTCAGGGAACAGGGATGGGAGATCCTGGATATAAATTTGAAGATGAAAGAAACGATCTTAAACATACAGGAAAAGGTATTCTTTCTATGGCGAACTCAGGGCCAAATACAAACGGTTCTCAGTTTTTCATCACTGAAGTAGCTACTCCTTGGTTAGACGGAAGACACACGATCTTCGGAAAAGTGGTAAAAGGTAATGATGTAATTGACACTATTGCTAATGTTGAAAAAGGAGCTCAGGATAAACCTAAAACAGATATCGTTTTAGAAAAAGTTTCTATCTTCGGTAAAGGTGACGAGTATAAAAACTACGATGCAGCTAAAACTTTCAACGAGGGAAAGGCTAAAATCGCAGAAAATAACAAAGCTTTCATTGCTAAAGAAGAAGCGGAAAAAAAGAAAAAAGAAGAAGAGTTCAAAGCAAACCAGGAAAAATTAGTTGAAAACCTAAAAGCCGGAATGCAAAAAACTGAATCAGGTCTTTACTATAAAATCACTAAAACGGCTGATGGTAAAGCACCAAAGGTAGGTGATAACGTTTCTGTACACTATGCAGGAAAATTAGTAGACGGAACTGAATTCGATTCTTCATTTAAGAGAAACGAACCTATTGATATTCCAATCGGAATGGGGAGAGTAATCAAAGGATGGGATGAAGGAATCCTATTATTGAAAGAAGGTGAAACTGCTACTTTATTGATCCCGCCAGCAATGGCTTATGGAGAAAGAGGAGCAGGAGGAGTTATTCCGCCAAACTCTTGGTTAGTTTTCGATGTTGAGCTTGTAAAAGTAAAATAATTGAATCTTTAAAGATATGAGAGCCGTCCCGAAAAGGGCGGCTTTTTTGTTTATATTAATGAGATGGTTTTGTCTGTACTCTGAAAATGACTACTTTAGTAAAAACTGTTTCATGAAAAAAATCTTCTATACTCTTTTTATATTTTCCAATCTTAGTCTTATTGCCCAAGGGAAGAAATTCTTTGAGAATGGTGATGTTCAGCTAAAGTCGACAGTTGAAAAAATCAATTTAAAATATTCCACAGATTTACCTTTTGTAAAAGTAAGCATTAATGGAAAAATATATAATTTTCTTTTAGATACCGGAGCTCCAACTGTTATTTCTACGGCAGTTTATACAGATCTGGGTCTTGAGAAGAAATATAAAGCAGTGTGAAAGATTCGCAAAAAAATAAGCAGGATCAGATATTTACGGTATTACCTGAAATGATTGTAGACCAGTTGGTTTTTAAAAATATTGGAGTCATGGTAATGGATCTTACGGCAACTGAATTCGAATGCTTTAAAGTGGATGGAATTCTTGGTTCTAATCAGATGGCTAAACTTTTCTGGAGGATAAACTATGATGAAAATTCATTGGAAGCAACTCGGGATCTTTCAAGATTTGATCTTACAGGTTATGATATTATAATTCCTTTTGATGTAAAAGATCAGAAAACACCTATTATAAAAGCCAGTATTCTTGATCAGAAAATAAATTTCACATTTGATACTGGATCTTCAGGAAATATAAAAATTACCAATAATAATTACAATTCCAAAAAAGTAACAGAGAAAATAGATGTTTACGGAAACAGTTCTGTAGGGGCTTTTGGGGCCGGAAATCCTGTGTCCGGATATATTTTTAAGGCTTCTAATATCGCTGTGGGAAATAAAACGTTTAACAAGGCAATGGTAGCAACAGGAAGTTCAAACTTAATAGGAAATGATTTTTTGAAAAACTTTGTATTTGTTCTGGATTGGGAAGGCCGTAAGATTTATATGAAGCAAATTAAGGAAACTTCTTACAAATTGGAATCCTTTGGTTTTGGGTATCGTTTTATAGACTCTAAACCTACTGTTGCCTATGTATTTCAGGAAGAAAATTTCCCTTTAATGGTAGGAGATTCTATCATTAGTATTAATAATATAAACCTTGATAATCTTGACAAAGAAGGCGTTTGTCATTATTTTCTGAACAGGGTAGAAAAGGATGTTACTGCTATTGATATGAAAATAAAGAGAGGCGGAGTTGTAATGAGTGTGAACCTTAAAAAGAAAATGTATTTAAAGGCTGATTTCTAGATCTGTATGAAATGAAATACTGTGGAAATACGGGTTTTCTATGAAAGTAAATTATTCCTATCTTTATCCCTCACCAATGAATAAAAATAAAAAATATGTTTGATCTTAATTACGATTTAATAAAACAGGAAATAGAGGCTGAAGTTTGTAAAGAACATAACTTACATCCGGAATTTGTAAAAACAGATGAAGGATTTGGAATCAAGGCATGCTGCCAGCCCTTTCATGCAGAATTAGTAGCAAAATCTGAAAAAATGGTTGAAGAGGAAACGACTCAGTTCCTTGAGAAGATGATGAAAGATATCTTTAAAGAATAACTTATAAAACTGTATAAAAAAACCGCCCCAGAAGGGCGGTTTTTCAGTAAAAGAGTGAAATAAAAGTTATATGTTTCTACCGGATCTTTTATTCATTCCTGTCCCCGCAAGGGAACTGATGAATACAAGACCAAAGCCGATATAAGCGGCAAAGGCGGTCAGATATACTATTAAGCTGTTTAAACTTGGTTTTGAACTGTATACCAGTACAGAAAAGGCAGCAAAACTTAAAACCAATAACAGGCTCCAGATATGCATTTTTGCAGCGTCTTCATTTCTCTTAAAAATCATTTCAAAAAAGGCTCTCATCATTACTAACATTTTAAGGGTTATACTTTAATTAATTGAGAATAAATCAGGTATAAATCATCACGGTAAAAAGAAAGGCATATTTCTTTACTGGGCTAAGGTTCGCGATGACTTTGCCGTTTTATTCAATATTATGATACCGGGCTTTAAAGTCCGGGTTTAATAATCATTTTTGAATCAATAAATGACTCACGGGTTTATTGTTGATACCAGTTAGATACGGCGCATAAATCTGCTGTGAAAAATCGGCCAGAGGGCTAATTAATCACGTTCCCGTATCTTTTACGGCATCGTAGAAAAAAAAGGATTCATATACGAGATATGAACTTTGAATCAGTGGAAAACTGAAAATCCACAGAAAACCTTTTTTCTCATCCTTAGTGTTTTTTTAATTTTTTCTCACAAAAGGACATGCCAATTTCATGCCAAAGTGATAATTCTACGATTAACAGTTGGAATTATTTTGTTTTATTTTATTGTTCTTCAATGTTTTATATTGTTTATTTCCTTAAACAAAGAAAAAATAGATTTTGAATGTAAAATTCTTAGATCTAGGTTTTAGCTAAAGTCAATGAAATTTAATGTATAATATGAACGGATTAAAATCTGTTTCTATTGAATTTTTAGAGCACAGTTTTTAGGCCTCCTCACTGGGATAATTGTAAAAAAGTTTAATTTTGGAAAAGTGAACAAAGATAGCTTAAAGGATAATATTGAGATTTGTATTGTTAATCTTCAACGATTGGCAAAGATGAATTGTTGGAATAAGATATCTCCTGATTTTGTTTTTATAGTGTCTGATTTCAATGAGTTTGAAAGGCCAAAATTTTTTGAACAAAGGAAAGCCCGGAATAAAATAAATAAACATAAAGATGTACTAGGATTAGATTCAGTAATTGAAATTTTAACCAAGGAGTATCATGATCTTTATGATATTACATTATATATCTTCAAAGCAGGCCGAAAAGAAACTGTAATTGAAATTCAATATTACAGGAAATCGAATTTTGAACCTGATTATTTTGCTATAGTGAAAAAAGAACCACCTATGTTTCATTCAAAAATTTCGCTTCCTAATTATGTAGTAAAAGGAAGAAAGTTTGATGTCAATTGGGAATTAGGTGGAGTAAGAGATTCCTGGAATTATTTTCTACATCAAATTAAGCACAAAATAAATACTTTCTGTGGCTAGACCTTTACATTAAATAATATTTAGATTGTCATCCCGTAAAAATCCAGACCATAATTTTTAAAAGCTTTATTTGGATTTCTAAGGAATAACAAAGCACCGTTAAATTTTTAAAGCGAAAACTTTCTAAAATCTATTCAGTGTCCTCTCCTTACATAATCATTTCTGAGATTTATGTTTTTAAAGTAATAAAAGAAACCCCCATCAAATCTTATAGAATTTAATGGGGAGTTAATTTATATCAAGCTAGTATTTCATTACCAGTTCTTATCAATCATATAAATAATATGGGTCATAGCTACAGCGCCTAATAAAAGCTCTCTTCTATTAACTTTTTCAAAAGTGTCTTCTTCTGTGTGGTGAATATCAAAGTAACGCTGAGAATCGGGCATCAGCTCAGCTGCGGGAATTCCCATATCATGAAGCGGGTAGAGGTCTGTTCCGGAAAACTTTTCTTCGAAATTATACACTCCATAAGGCAGGAATAGTTTGGACCAGCCTTGGATCTGTTTTCTTTTGGTATCATCCATATCCAGTGCGATCCCTCTCGGAGCAAAACCTCCGGCATCGGATTCTATGGCAAAAAGATGTTTTTCATTCTTTTCTTTTACTGTTTTTCCATATTGAATACCACCTTTTACCCCATTTTCTTCATTGGCAAAGCAAACAACTCTGATCGTATGGTTATTCTGTATTCCCAATTTTTTGAATGTTCTCAGAACTTCAATGCTCTGAACAATTCCGGCTCCATCATCATGAGCGCCTTCTCCTACATCCCAGGAATCAAGATGACCACCTACTACAATTACACTTTGGTCTTTTTTACCTGTAATTTCACCAATCACGGAGTGGGAGAGTTTCTCACCTTTCATTCCACAATTGGAGTTCAGTTTTGCTGTAATTTTCTGACTCTTTAATAAAGTTTCCAACTCGTCTGCAGTAGTACTTCCGACAGCTACAGCGGGTATTTTAGAAACGTTTTCTTCATAACGCATGGCTCCTGTATGAGGAACATCGTCGAAAGCTGAGGAAAGAGAACGGATGATGGCAAATTTTCCTCCTTTTTTAGCGGCTAAAGATGCTGCTGTTGTTCTGTACTTGGCTGCATCACCATAACCTTTAAAAGTTTCTATGAATGATTGTTTGAAAGCGTAATTGAAGAACAGTATTTTATCTTTTACCTGTTCCGGTGTAAGATTATTGTATTCATCCATAGATTTCACCATGATAATTTCTCCTGAAATATCTTTTCCACCTGTTCCTTCGGAGTTCCCGAGAGAAAGCATTTTAAGACTTTTCCAGCCTCCGCCGGAGGTTTTAATGTGTAGGGATTCTTTTCCTCTCACCCAAACCGGGATCATCACTTCCTGAAGCCATACTTTATCTGCTCCTGCTTCACGAAGTTTTTGTGCGGCCCATTGTACAGATTTTTCATAAGCTTCAGATCCGCTTAAACGGTGGCCAATATTTTTAGTGAGTTCGCGAAGATCACTGTATCCTTTTCCGTTATTTAAAACTTCAAGGGAGATCTTGCTAAATTGTATTGAGTCTTCTTTGGCCTGGCCAAAAACTGCCAATCCTAAAAACAATAATGAGGTTCCTAATATCTTTTTCATTGTTACCAATTTTTATCAATCATATAAATAAGTTGTGTCATCACCGTTGAACCGAGAAGTAATTCTCTGCGGTTGACTTTTTCAAAAGTATCTTCTGCTGTATGGTGAATATCAAAATACCTTTGTGGCTCCGGAACGAGTTCTGCTGTAGGAACACCCATTTCATGGAGAGGAGCGACATCTGAACCTGAATATTTTCCTTCGAAATTATAAACGCCATAAGGTAAAAACAGATTTACCCAGCTTTTGATCTGATTTCTTTTCGCGTCATCCATTTCCAGAGAAATTCCGCGGGGAGAAAAGCCTCCTGCATCAGATTCTATGGCAAAGAGATGCTTTTCATGGTTATCCTTTGCTGTTTTTCCGTATTGCTTTCCGCCTTTGGTTCCGTTTTCTTCGTTAGCAAAACAGACCGCTCTGATGGTATGGTTATTCTGTATTCCTAATTTTTTGAATGTTCTCAAGACTTCAATGCTCTGAACAATTCCGGAGCCGTCATCATGGGCGCCTTCACCTACATCCCAGGAATCAAGATGCCCACCTACTACGATTACATTTTGATCTTTTTTACCCGTAATTTCACCAATAACTGAATGGGATAGCTTTTCCTCCTTCATACCACAATTGGAATTGAGTTTTGCAGTGACGTTCTGATTTTTTAATAAAGCCTCGAGTTCATCTGCTGTCGTATTTCCGATAGTAACAGCCGGAATTTTGACAATATTCTCTTCATATCGCATGTTTCCTGTATGCGGAATATCGTCAAAAGCTGAAGAAAGAGATCTGATGATTGCAAATTTTCCACCTTTCTTTGCGGTTAAAGAAGCTGCGGTGCGTCTGTAGGCTCCTGACTCTCTATAGGAAATAAAAGTCTGTACATTTCCCTGATTAAAAGGATAATTAAAGAAAACAATCTTATCTTTTACCTTTTCAGCAGGGAGTTTATCATATTCTTCCAGGGATTTAACCATGATGATATCCCCTGAAACATCTTTTCCGGCTGTTCCTTCGGAGTTCCCAAGAGAAAGCATTTTAAGACTTTTCCAGCTTCCGCCGGAGGTTTTGATGTATAGGGATTCTTTTCCTCTTACCCAAACCGGGATCATCACTTCCTGAAGCCATACTTTATCTGCTCCGGCATCACGAAGTTTTTGTGCTGCCCATTGCACAGATTTTTCATAGGCTTCTGAACCACTTAACCGGTGACCGATATTTTTAGTGAGTTCCCGAAGTTCTTCATATCCTTTTCCGTTATTTAAAATTTCGGTGGAAATTTTATTGAATTGTATAGAATCTTCTTTAGCCTGCGCTGGTATGAAGGCTGCTCCTAAAGTTAATAATGAGATTGTGATTGTCTTTTTCATATTACCAGTTTTTATCAACCATAAAAATCATTTGTGTTATGGCAACCGCTCCGAGAAGAAGTTCTCTTTTGTTTACTTTATCAAAAGTATCCTGTTCGGAATGATGATAATCGAAATATCTTTGGGTGTCTACCACAAGTTCAGCTAAAGGAATATCCAGTTTTTTTAAAGGAGAAATGTCCTGAATAGCATCTGTCTGATCGAAATCATAAATGCCATAAGGAAGAAAATATTCTTTCCAGGGAGAAACTAATCTTCTTCTCTGAGGAGACATATCCAAAGAAAATCCTCGCGGAGAATAGCCTCCTGCATCTGTCCCCAGTGCAAAGATGTGTTTTTCATCTTTCTTTTTCACATAAGCTGCATACATTTCGCGGCCTTGCCCTCCGTTTTCACTGTTGGCATACAGGACTACGCGAATGGTATGATTATTTTCATATCCGAGTGCCTTCAGTGTTCTTAATACTTCGATACACTGAGCGACTCCTGTTCCATCATCAATTGCTCCTTCTCCAATATCCCATGAATCAAGCTGTGCTCCCAGAACAATTACTTTGGAATCTTTATTGCCTTGAATTTCAGCTATAATATTAGGATTGGTTGTATTGCCTTTTGATTCGGCAGTCATGTTGATTTTAGCCGTTATTTTTTGCTTTTTTAATGTTTTTTCCAGTTCATCTGCTGATCTTACGCCTATTGATAAAGCTGGAATTTTAACTTTATCATCTGGTTCGTAGTAAATCATTTTGGCATGCGGCGTATCATCGCTAGCTGTTGTTAGTGATCTTATGATTAAAGCTTTTGCACCGGTTTTAGCAATAACGGAAGCAGAAATTAATTTTGATTTAGCGGTCTGTAAATAAGAATCACTGGTGTTAATGATTTTCGGGTCCATAGGGACATTTACGAAGACTATTTTGTCTTTTAGCTGGCCTATTGACATTGCATTAAGCTCTGAAGTGGAATTGATTAAAACAATTTCACCTGTCAGATCTTTTCCTCCGGTTCCTTCAGAGTTTCCGAAAGAAAGCATTCTGAGGCTTTTCCATTCACCATTTTCCGCTTTTATCTGTAAAGACTCTTTCCCTCTGATCCATATTGGAGCTTTGGCTTCCTGTCTCCAGATCATATTAATGCCAATTTCCTTGAACTTTTTTTCAGCCCATTCTACTGCTTTTGTGTAACCGGGGGTTGCACTGAAACGTGGTCCTATACCTTTTGTGAGTTCTCCAAGATTTTCATAAGCTCTGCCGTTGGTCATGATCTCATCTGAGATCTTTTTGAATTCATCATGGTAATTTAATTTTACAGGAATTGCTGTTCTGCCGGCAGGCTTTTTCTGGACTTTTTTTTGAGAAAATAAAAATCCACTCAAAAAGAGTGGAAGTATAATGAATATTTTTTTCATTTTTTATTTACCTTTCTTTTTCCAATGATAAAAGTAGGAAAAAAATAGGAATTTATTAAGGTTTCATATCGTACATTAACAGTGCTGTAATCAATTTTGGCTCAATGAATGTACATTTTGGAGGCATACTTAATTTTAAGTCTGAAATTTTAATCATGTCATTAAAACTTACAGGATAAATACCGAAGCCTGCAACTCCTTCTTTTTCATCTATCTTTTCTTTTAAGATATTGATTCCATTGATATTGGATGTTCCTTTTACATAAGAGATCAAATCAGAACTGTCCGGATCTTCTATTTTTAGAATACCTTTGAAAATGTATTTGTCCAATAAGTGGTGATCAAGGTTATCCAGAGACATTTCCTTGGAACGAAGGTCGTGTTTCACATGAAGGGAGTAAAATTTACCATCCAGATACATGGAGATGTGGAATTTCTGAGAAGGAAAATAAGGGGTCTGACCTTTTTCGTGAATCAGGAAATACTGATCAAGTTCTTTTAAGAACTGTTCGCTGGAAAGGCCGTTCAGATCATGAAGAATTCTGTTGTAATCATGAATCTTAATTGATTGGTTGGAAACGATAAAGCTATACACAAAGTTATAAAGCTCTGTACCGTTGTGCCTTTTGTTTTTCTCCTTATGTTTCTTTGCATTTAATGCAGTAGAACCAATTCTGTGGTGTCCGTCAGCAATATAGAAGGAATCAATCTGGTCGATTACTTCTTTAAACTGCTGAAGCTTCAGACGGTTATCTATTCTCCAGATCTTATGTCTGATTCCAATGGTATCTACATGATTGAAAATCGGAACATTCTTTTCCTCATGATTCATCAGCAACTCAATTTTCGAGTTGGCAGGGTAAGTAAGAAGTACCGGTTCAGCCTGAAGATTTACTTTTTCAAGGTAATGAGCCAGTTTTTCTTTTTTCTGGGGAATGGTACTTTCGTGCCTTTTGATTTTTCCGTTCCAGAAATCTTCAATACTTGCCAGACCTAGAAGCCCTCTAAAAATTTGCTTGTTAGGATATATTTGTTCGTAAAGATAATAGGCAGAATTATCCTGAACGAGTTTCTTTTCGTCCACAAGTTCTTCGAATGTGGAACGGATCTTTCTCAGGTTCCGGTCAACATCTTTAGATTTACTTACAACATATGGTTTTATCATGTTGATGTAAGTATTTTCAACTTGTGCTTTTTCTGCTATTTCTTCCTGGGTAAAATTATCCAGTGGATGGGTAGGGAAAGTATCCTCAAAATCTCTGTGAGGTCTTATTCCACGGAAAGGTTTAAAAACAGGCATATTTATCTTATAGTTTCTTTTTGTAGCTTAATAATTTGTTCTGCAAGTTCGATACCGATTTTCTCTTGCGCATCTACCGTATTTCCGCCTACATGAGGAGAAAGTGATAATGCCGGATTCATCAGTAAAGGAAGTTCAGGATTGGGTTCGCTTTCAAATACATCCAATGCTGCTCCCGCTACTTTTCCGGAATCAATAAAATCAATCAGTGTTACTTCATTTATCACACCGCCTCTTGCAGTATTTACAATATAGACGCCATCCTTCATTTTCTCAAACTGTGGAGTGTCTATAATGTATTCATTCGTTCTCGGAGTATTGATACTGATGAAATCTGCTTCTTTAAGGAAAGCATCCATGTCATTGGTGGAAGTGATTTCAAAATTCACCGACTGTCCGTCAAAGAAGTTCAGGGTCAGGACTTCTGTTTTCGGGCTTCTTGTCAGCACCTGTATTTTCATTCCTAAGGCAATTCCTATTTTTACAACTTCCTGGCCAATGCTTCCAAAGCCAATTACTCCTAATGTTTTTCCTGAAAGTTCATACGCATTACTGAATGACTTTTTCATGGCGTTGAAATGAGTTTCCCCTTCCAAAGGCATTAGTCTGTTTGATTCGTGAAGGAATCTTGCCAATGAAATAAAGTGCCCGAAAACCAGTTCCGCAACGGATTTTGAAGATGCTGTTGGGGTATTGATGATTTTAATTCCCTTACTTTTCGCATATTCAACGTCTATGTTATCCATTCCGATACCGCCTCTGCCTATAACTTTAAGCCCCGGGCAAGCATCAATCAGATCCTGTCTTACTTTTGTTGCACTCCTTACAAGAAGTACATCTACATTATTATCGTTGATAAAATTAATAACGTGATCCTGAGCCACTCTATTGTCCAGAATATTAATTCCGGCGCCTTTTAAAGCCCGTTCTCCTGCTTTTGAGATTCCATCGTTTGCTAAAACTTTCATGTGTTATTGGATTTAAAGATTGAAAAATTTAGATCTTTCAAAATTTTAAAACTAGGCGCAAATTAAGAAATTTAAATTTGTCGCTTCTAAATCTTTCAATCTTTGAATTTCTTTATGCTTAAATTATTTGATAGATTTCATTACATCCACCAATACCTGTACGCTTTCAATAGGTAAGGCATTGTATAAGCTGGCTCTGTATCCGCCAAGGCTTCTGTGTCCGTTTAATCCACTGATTCCTGCTGCTTTCCATGCATTGTCAAATTCTTCTTTCTTGCTTTCATCTGTAAGCTTGAAAGAAACATTCATTAACGAACGGTCTTCTTTTACGCAGAACGTTTCAAATAATGGGTTGCTGTCGATTTCATCATATAAAAGCTTTGCTTTAGCTTCGTTTCTTTGTTCTGCAGCAGCAATTCCGCCATTATTTTCAAGATACTGAAGCGTAAGTAAAGAAGCGTAGATAGGGAATACCGGTGGAGTATTATACATAGATTCTTTGGAGATATGCTGAGAATAGTCCAGCATAGACAGCATATTTTCTCTTCCTGTTTTGCCAAGAATTTCTTTTTTGATCACTACTAAAGTAACACCTGCAGGTCCCATATTTTTCTGAGCCCCCGCATAGATTAAATCAAATTTAGAAAAATCCAGCTGTCTTGAGAAAATATCAGAACTCATATCGCATACCATCAGAGTGTCTACTTCAGGGAAAGATTTCATCTGAGTTCCATAAATGGTGTTATTGGAAGTACAGTGGAAATAGTCGTATTCTGAACCTACTGTATAACCTTTAGGAATAAAAGAATAGTTTTCTTCTTTTGAAGAACCCAATACATCTACTGTTCCTAATTTTTTGGCTTCTTTGATGGCTCCGGCTGCCCATGTTCCTGTGTCCAGGTAAGCTGCTTTTCCGTCTGCTTTCATCAGGTTATAAGGAACCATGGCAAACTGCATGCTTGCGCCACTTCCTAAATAAAGAACCTCATAATCGTCACCAAGGTTCATTAATCTTTTTACAATTGCACGTGCTTCGTCCATTACAGCAACGAAATCCTTGCTTCTGTGCGATATTTCAAGAAGAGATAATCCAATACCGTTAAAATCTAAGATTGCCTGTGCCGATTTTTCGAACACTTCCTGTGGTAAGATACATGGCCCTGCGCTGAAGTTGTGCTTTTTGTTCATATTTTTATTTTTTGGTTGCTTCAGGAAATGGAGTCCTTTAGCTGAATTTTTGGTTTTTATTGGATTTAGGTTAAAAAAAGCCGCCTCACACATGATGAGACGGAATTTTTTTTTATTCGCCGTGTAAGAAAGCTTTCTTATTAAGCAAAGTTTCTTCAGATTCTACATGATCTTCATCCGGAACACAGCAGTCTACCGGACATACCGCAGCACATTGTGGCTCCTCATGGAATCCTTTACATTCCGTACATTTATCTGTAACAATGAAATAAACATCATCACTTACAGGTTCCTGTGGTGCATCAGCATCTACAGTAAGTCCTGAAGGCATTGTAATAGTCCCCTGAAGACTGGTTCCTTCAGAAGCTTTCCAATCTACAGCTCCTTCATATATTGCATTGTTTGGACATTCCGGTTCACAAGCGCCACAATTAATGCATTCATCAGTTATTTTAATAGCCATCGCTAATTTTTTTTAAATTTGCACAAAATTACAAAATATTCCCCAATTTTAAAGTAATTATGAATATCGAAAATCAAGTTTTAGGACTTATTAAATTAAGTGATTATATAAAAGCGTTTTTAGCGAAAAAACCGGAAGATCACAATGAAGATGATGTAAATATTGAGTTATTGTTAGAAAAATCTCAAATAGAAAATCCGTGGTTTGTAGTTGATAATCAGAAATTTGCTTTACAGCAATGGGCAGATCTTCTTACTGAGGTAAATATTAAAAACTGGCTTAAAAATTATTCAATCTCTGCAACTTCAAAGAGAGTGGGGTTGATTTTGGCTGGAAATATTCCTTTGGTAGGGTTTCATGACGTGATTTCTGTAGTACTCAGCAATCACATCCCTGTAATTAAGTTATCTTCTAAAGACAGGTATTTGATCCCGTTCTTATTAAAAAAGTGGAATGAGTTTTCAGATGGCCAGGTGCAGTTTGAATTTGTAGAAAAATTAGCGAATTTTGATGCAGTTATTGCTACCGGAAGCAATAATACAGCAAGATACCTTGAGTATTATTTTAAAAATCATTTAAGTATTATCCGTAAAAACAGAACTTCCATCGCTGTTTTAAAGGGTGATGAAACTAATGAGGAACTGCAGCTTTTGGCTAATGATATTTTTCAATACTTCGGTTTAGGGTGCAGAAATGTAACAAGAATTTTTATTCCTCAGGATTTTGTTATTGATCGCTTATTTGAAAGCTTTATAGGATTCCAGGATATTATCAATCATAATAAATATGCTAATAATTATGATTACAACAGAGCGGTTTATCTTTTGAATCAGGATAAATTCTGGGATAATAATTTTGTGATGCTGAAAGAAGATGATAAATTGTTCAGTCCGCTTTCTGTAATTAATTTCAGCCGATATGAATCGTTGGAGGAGGTTAAAGGCTTTATTGCTGAAAACGAGGAGGATATCCAGTGTATAGTAGCGAAAGATGAGTTGGAATTAAATTCGATTTATTTTGGTGAAGCGCAGAATCCGGGTCTTGATACCTATGCAGATAATGTGGATACAATGAAATTTTTGGAAGTGGTCTGATTTTCGTATCTTCCATGACCTATTTCACTAATAACAAAATGAATAATATGAAAAAAATATTTTTAGGTCTGGCGATTGTTGGTGCGCAGTTGACGTTTGCTCAGAAAGTAGCGGGGCTGAAGGTTGAGAACAGCCAAAAGAAAGAACAGCCTGCTGCTATAAGTAAGGATAAAGTGAATGTTTATAATGATAATTTTCAGAAATTTATCAAAGCTTTGCATTCTTCGGATTATAAAATTGCAAAGGAGCTGCTTTCTGATAAAGTAAAAGAAATTGTTACTGAGAATGTTCTTAACAAGGTAAAGGACGGAATTGATGCCAACAAAAAACTGGAACCTCTGAAAGTAGGCTATTATGTTACCATGGATGGTGTGAATCATCCTAACATTAAATATAAATATGCCGGAGATTCTGAATCAAAAGAAGTGATAAGCGCTGTATTTGAAGATGATGGAAAGATTCTCGGAGTATTGCCTGCCGGAATGGAAAAATAAATTTCTATTAATCAAAAAAAATATAACTATGATGACAGATGTTTTGGTCGCTCATTCTACAGACGTAGAGAAAGCGAATTTTTACAAGAAGACGTATTTGCATGTTGCATTATCTATTCTTGCATTTATTGGAGTTGAGACTATTTTGTTGAAAACTGTACCCGTAGAGATTATTGCGATGATGTTTAGCGGAAGATTTACCTGGTTATTAATTATCGGGGTTTTCTGGCTGGCTTCTATTTTAGCTTCTAAATGGTCGCTTTCACAAAGTCAATCCACTCAGTACCTTGGTTTAGGATTCTATATCGTATTGGAGGCGGTGATTTTTTTACCATTGCTTTATATAGCTACTAATATTGCAGGGGGTGCTAATATCATCTTCCAGGCAGCTACTTTAACAGTGGCTATGTTTGCGGGGATTTCTGCAGTTGCTTTTACTTCCAAAAGAGATTTTTCCTTTTTAAGAAATATCATCATTATTGGTGGATTTATTTCTATCGGATTGATTATCGGAGGAATGGCATTCGGTTTTAATCTTGGATTATGGTTCTCTGTAGGAATGGTAATTCTTGCTTCTGCAACGATTTTATATCAGACAAGTAAACTGAAGGATGCTTATGCTACTAATCAGTATGTAGGAGCGGCGTTACAGCTTTTTGCTTCTATTATGCTTCTATTCTGGTATATCCTGAATATTCTGATGAGCAGAAGAAGCTAATTGAATATCTATTTAGCATTAAATAATTGTCCTGGTGAGTTTTCATCAGGATTTTTTATTTGTATGGATCTGTTTTTTTTTTTTTTTTTTTTTCTCGCAGATTTACGGATTCAACAGATGTTTTTTACTGCAAATGGCACTTTTTGCGTCGCGGTACTTGTGCTGTTAGTGCAAAATTAGTGGGAAATTAATGTTTGATGGGTAAGAGCCCAAAAAATCCTGATGACATTTCATCGGGATTTTAATTGGATATTCTTTAACGGGTTCAATGCTGAATCCTGCTTCAATAGGATTTGAAAAGCCTCTGAAGTTCTGTTTCAGTGATAAAAGTAGAAGAGCTGTTAAAGAATAGGGAAGTATAGAGTTGAGGAAAACCTCGGTTGTTTTGTGTTTGAATGGAGAATGATAAAGATTATTTATCAATCGATCCTAAAACCTTTTGGGCAAAAGAGTTTAAGGCATCTTTTTCGCTCATTCCATTTTGTACATTAGCATGAACTTCTAAAGCTCCACAAATGTTCGTAATAAGCTCTCCTGCAACATTTAAATCCTCTTCACTTGTTCCTCTGAATTCGCAGAAGCTTTCTAATACTTCTAGTGTTTTTTCTAGGTTCTCAGGGGTTTGATTCTGATAGAACTGTCTGATTACGGGTAATTTCATTATGCTAATTCGTTAAAAAGGTTAATTAAACTTTCAGTCTGGTTAGATTGAACCTGGTTTACCAATTCGCCATTTTTAAAGATAGCGAATGTAGGTAAGTTGTCTACTTTTGCTAATTTTCTGCTTTCAGGAAGTTTTTCAGCATCTACATATAAGAAAGGAATAGATTCGTTCTCAGAAGCTAATTTTTTGAATTTAGGCTTCATGATTCTGCAGTTTCCACACCATGTTGCGCCATATTGAACAACTACTTTTTCGTTGTCGTTTACTATATTCTGTAATGTATCTTCGGTTAATTCTGTGTACATAATAGGTTAAATTTTAAGAATTAAAATTTAACAATGTAACAATTGAATAGTATATCAATGTACCAATAAAAAAACTATTGTTACAATGACGTATTGTTACATTGTTAAATTAGTAGATTATTAAATTGAATTAGTTCTTCGCTAAGTATTCTGCAGTAGAAGTTCTGTCAGCTTTCATAGCATCTTTACCTTCTTCCCAGTTTGCAGGACATACTTCACCATGTTTTTGAACGTGAGTGTAAGCGTCGATTAATCTTAAGAATTCTTTTACGTTTCTACCTAGAGGCATATCGTTTACCGCTTCGTGGAAAATTTTTCCAGTTTCGTCGATAAGGTAAGTTGCTCTGTAGGTTACGTTAGAACCGGTGAAGATTTCTTCTCCATCTTCGTTATATTCGAAATCCTGATCTACGATACCTAAAGTGTTAGCCAATTGTCTGTGAGTATCAGCTAAAAGCGGGTAAGTTACTCCTTCAATACCTCCGTTATCTTTTGGAGTGTTCAGCCATGCGAAATGTACTTCGTTAGTATCACAAGATGCACCGATTACTTTAGTGTTTCTTTTTTCGAATTCACCTAAAGCCTCCTGAAAAGCGTGAAGCTCAGTAGGACATACGAAAGTGAAATCTTTAGGGTACCAGAACAAAAGAACTTTTTGTTGGTTTTTTGTAGCTTCTTCAAGGATGTTGATTCTTAAATCATCACCCATTTCAGACATTGCATCGATTGTTAAATTCGGGAATTTTTTTCCTACTAATGACATAATTTTCTGTTTTATATTTAAATTTCTGTTGCAAATATAGAAAAGTTTCATCTATCGAACAAATGAATTTCGATAAATAAAATCTATAATTGTTTTTGATGTGTTATTAAATAAAAGGCCCTGAATTCAGGGCTTTTCATTATTTTATATATGTTAATTGAGATTTTATTGCAAGGGTTATCCGAACTTTTCCAACAGTTCTTTAATTCTCCTCATGGCTTCTCTTAATTCCTCTTCAGAAGCGGCGTAAGAGAATCTGATACATTCCGGACTTCCGAAAGAGAAACCTCCGACACAACCTACATGTGCATTTTCTAACAGGAACATTGCAAAGTCATCAGAATTTTTAATTTCTGTTCCGTCAAGTGTTTTTCCAATATAATATGAAATATCCGGGAAGAAATAGAAGGCTGCCTTTGGAAGCAGAACTTTAAATCCTGGAATCTCCTGAATCAGTTCATATACAAGATCTCTTCTCTTTTTAAAAGCATCAATCATATATCGGTATTCAGATGGATCTGCTTTTAAAGCGGTAATAGAAGCTCTCTGGGCAACAGTATTAGCACCACTTGTCATTTGTCCCTGTACTTTTTCACAGGCTTTAGCCAGCCATTCCGGGCATGCCGAATATCCGATTCTCCATCCGGTCATTGCAAAAGCTTTAGACATTCCGTTGATTACAGCGGTCTGCTCGTAGACTTCCGGAAACTGAGCGATAGAAGTTGTTTTTGTTTCATAATTGATAAATTCGTAGATCTCATCTGAAATAATAGTTACCTGAGGATATTTGGCAACCACTTTAGCA
This sequence comes from Chryseobacterium sp. MYb328, assembly GCF_037572595.1. Lineage (NCBI taxonomy): Bacteria > Pseudomonadati > Bacteroidota > Flavobacteriia > Flavobacteriales > Weeksellaceae > Chryseobacterium > Chryseobacterium sp. MYb328. The sequence continues at coordinate 77,153 of NZ_JBBGZQ010000024.1, forward strand.
ATGGATTTTAATTCATCATAGGTATAATATCCTCCTGATGGGTTACATGGTGAACTGAAAAGAATAGCCTTTGTTTTGTCAGTAATTGCTTCTTCAAGCTGTTCTGCAGTTACTTTGAAATCGGTAACGTAAGATGTTGGAAGGATTACAGAAGTTCCGTCCATCATTCTTACCATTTCGTCATAGCTTACCCAATAAGGAGCAGGAAGTAAAACTTCATCACCATGATTGATGATAGCGGCCAAAACATTTAAAATAGCTTGTTTGGCGCCATTGGAAACACAAATCTGGGCTGGTTTGTATTCTATGTTATTGTCTCTTTTTAATTTATATGCAATCGCCTCACGCAGTTCAAGGAATCCCGGAACAGGAGAGTAGTGGCTATAATTTTGATTAATGGCATCAAACGCTGCCTGTTTGATATTGTCCGGAACATCAAAATCCGGTTCACCAAGGGTTAAGCTGATTACATCAATTCCATTCGCCTTCATCTCCCTTGCTTTATTAGACATTACAAAGGTCTGTGAGTATCCTAGTCTTTTTACTCTATCTGATAGTTTATCCATGTTTTTTTTGAATTTTAACAAATATATAATAAAAACGTTTTGCGGGAGAAATAAAAAGGGAACAGGTTTAAAGATTTTTATCAGGTTTAGAAGGTTTCACTATATTTGTAGTTAAGGTGTTTTTTTTGATACAATTTGTATTGGAAAAATTTATTTCCTTAAAAACTTAATTCCATGAAAAAAATATATAAACTTTTACTTTTGGCATTAGCCTGTACAGTATCTGCCCAAAACTATCGTTTTGTGTATGAGTACAAAATGAAATCTGATATTGATCATAAAGACTCCTTGGTTACAGATTATATGAATCTGGATTCCGATGGGAAGACATCTTATTTTTATAATGCAGTGAAATATGAAAGAGATTCTGTTTACCAAGCAGATAAAAACCTTAAAGTTCTTTTTAAGAGTAAAAACTATGACAGAAGCTTAAGTTATATCATTGAAAAGGACTACTCGAAAAGAGAGGCCAATTTATATGATAAATACAAAACGGCCAATCTTGTTATTACAGATTCTGAAGTCCCAAAATGGTCTGTAGAGAAAGAATTTTTAAATATCAATGGAATGAATTGCCAGAAAGCGGTTGCCCGATATAAGGGCAGAGAATGGGAAGCATGGTTCTCCAAAGATTATCCTATCAGCGATGGTCCTTACAAATTCAATGGCCTTCCAGGGATTGTAGTAAGGATTAAAGATATCGATAATGAGCATGTTTTTAATATGGTTCAGGTGAAAAAAGTAAACTCCATATTTAGCTTTGTTCCTAAAAACAATAAGAAAATGTCTGACAAGGAATATAGAAAACTTCTGAAAGATGATATTTTCAGCCCCGAAGATATTGAGAGTATCAATATAGACGGACAGACAGGGAAGATGGGAGTGCAATTGAAAGATGGATATGCTACTCAATTGGATATGAGTCTGATTAAAAAAGCCGGTAAGGGAAATGAAGATGCAGAATTGGGAAGACTGCTTAAGAAAAGTAATAATCCTATTGAAAAAGAAACAGCAGATTAAAAAGAAACTTGTATTATTTTTTGAGATACTCTTTCTGAAAATTTGAATAAAGCCAATAAAAACTTATTTTTGCGGATTATAATAATTCACATGTCTACATCGTTACTATTAAAATATTTTCCGGATCTTACCGAAACTCAGTTGGAACAGTTTGCAAAACTGGAAACCCTGTACAATGAATGGAATGAAAAGATCAACGTAATTTCCAGAAAAGATATGGAATCGTTGTATGAAAAACATATTCTTCACTCGTTGGGAATAGCAAAAGTAATGGAATTTGCACCTGGAACCAAAGTTCTGGATATCGGAACCGGAGGTGGTTTTCCTGGAATTCCTTTGGCTATCCTTTTCCCTGAAGCGGAATTTACCCTGATCGATTCCATTGGTAAAAAAATCAGTGTAGTCAATGCTGTAGCAGAAGGAGTAGGGTTGAAAAATGTTACGGCTATCCACGGAAGAGCAGAAAAATTAAAAGAGAAATTCCACTTTGTAGTCAGTAGAGCAGTAACCCAGATGCCGGAATTTTTAAGATGGCTGAAAGGTAAATTTGAAAAAGAACAGTTTAATCCTAAACATAACGGAATTTTATATTTAAAAGGAGGAGATCTTGCAGAAGAACTTGCCGGAATTAAATGCGAAATTTTCAACCTGAAACAATATTTTGAAGGAGAATTTTTTGATACTAAAAAAGTGGTTTACTTATCAAAAGGTAATTTTAATTCCTGATTTTACTTGAAATAGGAATAATTTTTGCTAAATACAAATTGATAATCAGGAAATTTAAAAAAAATATGAAAAAACTTCTAAATATTGGATTTTCCGCATTATTGTTTGGTTTAGTATTGGTTTCGTGTAATGACGATGATGATTATCAAACCATTGAATCTATTGGCAAAATCAAGATAGACAGCGTGAAAATCACCAGAGATACCATGGATGTTTTAGCCATACAGCAGATAAAGACTTATTCTGCTTATCCATCTAAGTGCCAGGGGTTTTATGGGTATGATTACGTCTATAGTGGTGAACTTGAAAGATCAGTGACGGCTTACAAATATGTAACCAATGGTCCCTGTTCTCAAAATATGTATACCGCTGCAAATCAGATTAACTTTAATCCTCAGAAAAAAGGAAAATACACCTTTAAATTCTGGAATGGCGGAGATAACTGGATTACAAAAACGATTGTGGTGAAATAATGAGATTGATGTTTGTGTTTTGTCTGTTATCTGCCCATTGGGTATATGGACAGAAAATTATCTGGCAGGAAGGGCAGAAACTGGTATGGGATAATTTTAAAAGCCCAGTCAATAGAAGGAACAATCCTGATGTTGCAGCGTACACCAATTGTGGCTGGGAATATTCCGTAGTAAAATCCAGTAATCCGAAGTCGCCAGTAAAAATTGAAATAAAAACGATTTTCAACGAAGATAAATCCTGGAAGGATAACAAAAAGATTAACGATTATATTCTACTGCATGAGCAGAAACATTTTGATATCGCAGAACTTTTTGTGAGAAAATTCAGAAGATCTGTTGCTGAAAATATCAGGAAATCCGGTGATTATGATAGGTTATTTAAATCTATTTATAGCCAGATATCCAATGAATATAAGAATTTTCAGATAGCCTATGACCGGGATACGCGTCATGGAATGAATGAAGACAAACAAGCAGAATACAATGTTGCTATTTCCAAAGAATTAGAAAACCTTAAAAGCTACCAAGCCCCTTGAAATTTCTCAATAAGATCATTCACGAACTGTTGGCACAAAACCCGGATCTTTCGGCGTTCAATATCATTCTGCCGGGAAAACGTCCGATTGTATTTATCAGACAAATTCTGGAGGAGAATAATTATTCAGGATTTCTCCCTAATTTTTTTACAATTGAGGAGCTGATCAATACTATTGCCGACAGGCAGGTCATTCAGGGAATTCCACTCTGGCTTTTTTCATTTAATGTTTACAGAAGCTTAAACCTGATTCCAAGAGATGATTTTTCGGACTTTCTGAAGTGGTTTCCAACCCTGCAGAAGGATTGGGACGATATTCTGAAATTTTCAGACAGTGATGAAGCTGTTTTGCAATATATGTTTGATGAGGAAAGGATCAAGGAATGGGCTCAGAACCTGGGTGAGGATGATGATGTACCGAGAAGGAAATTCCTTAATTTCTGGCAGAATATGAATATTTTCCTTCCTGAATTAAAAAGCAGGCTGCAGGAAAAAAACTGGGCGACCTCAGGAATGATTCACGAGGCTGCTAAGGCCAGTATTTTGGATTTTGCGAAGAATACCCAGGAACATTTCGTATTCTGCGGATTTAATGCCTTTACGCCGGTTGAAGAAAAACTCGTAAGAAGTCTTTTGAAGTGGAATAAAGCTCAATGCTTTTTCCAGGCAGACCAGTATTACTTTAATGATGAGAGACAGGAGGCAGGGAAATTCCTCAGAAATCATAAAACATGGAAAGAATTTGATGATAACAGGGCTTTTCAGTGGATAGAAGATGATTTTAGCCAACCTAAAAAGATCAAAGTCTATGAAGTATCCGGAAATGTCACCCAGACGAAAGTGCTGCCGGAGATCTTTAAGGAAATCAATAACAAGACCTATTCCAATACAGCAGTAGTGCTGCTGGATGAGAACCTTCTTCCTGCCAGTCTGGACGTTATGCATGGAGTAGATAATCTGAACATTACAATGGGATTTCCATTGAAGAACCTTTCTTTTTCCAATGCGGTAAAACGACTTTTTTATCTGCAGAAACAACTGGAGAAGAACAAAACATCATATTACTACAGAGATGTATTTCCCATACTGGAAGAACTTCCGAAATCTGCTAAAGATGGATTAATAATCAATGATTTTAAGACGAAAATAGAAGAAAGAAATATTGTTTATATTTCTCAAAAACTGCTGAACGAACTTTTAGGAGAGTTGTCTTATTTCGGACTTCTTCAGAAAGCAGCAGGAACGCATGCTTATCTGGATATTCTTATTGCATTCTGTCATCAGGTAAAATGGCTGGAAATAGATGATATTCAATATGAAAATGTTTCTCACTTCGAGAATGCCTTTAGGGTCATCAAGAACCAGCTGACTCCTTACAATATTGAGATCAAAATGGAAACCCTGGAGATTTTGATCAACCAGCATATCAACTCTGAAAGTATAGATTTTCAAGGGGAACCTTTACGTGGTCTGCAGATCATGGGATTACTGGAAACACGTCTGCTGAATTTTGAAAATGTGATTCTGCTTTCAGTAAATGAAGGAAAACTTCCGTTGGGGAACTCACAGAACACCTATATTCCTTTCGATATCCGAAGATTTTTTGATCTTCATACGTTTTTGGAAAATGACAGTATTTACGCTTATCACTTTTACAGACTTATTCAGGATGCTCAAAATGTCCATTTGTTGTATAATGCTTTGAGTTCAGGAGTGAATACCGGAGAAAAAAGCCGTTTCATTACACAGATCGAAATGGAAAGCTCTCATCAGATCGAACATCTGATTATTGAGAATGCTTCAGACCCCATCGTCACCAAACCTATAGAAATTTCCAAGACGGAAATTGTAAGGGAAAGACTTCAGAAGTGGAAAGAAAAAGTGTCAGCTTCCCACCTTACAAGTTATCTTTATAATCCTATTGATTTCTATCTGTCCAAGATTCTGAACACTTCGGAATCGGATGAAATTGAAGAAGAACTTTCAGTAAAGAATTACGGAAATTTAGTGCATTATTCACTTCAAGAAGTTTATGAGGGGTTGAAGGGTAAGGTTTTAAAAGAAAGTGATTTACAAAAATCAGTTAAAGCGATAGATCAATTTATAAATATTGCTATTGAGAAGCTTAAACACCAGCAGGAGTTCTATGAAAAAGGGATGAATTATATTCACAAAGCCATTGCAAAAAAGGTGATTGAAAATATACTGAATCATGATCTTGATCTGATCAGACAGGGAAATAAATTAGAGATCATTGATATTGAAAGAAGGTTTGAAAATGTAGAGTTTTATCTTGACGGAAATGATAAAATTTCTTTCTTAGGATTTATTGACCGGATCGATAAGCTGAACGGTACCTTAAGGATCATTGATTATAAAACGGCCAAAATTAAAAACCTCCATGTAAAAATTGATGCGGATAATGTAGAAGACTATTTCCATAACAGTGACAGAAAACAGGCATTACAGCTCTGTATTTATCATTATGTAGTGCAGCATCTTCCTGAGTTTTGGGGTTTCCCGATTGAAACCGGGATCTGGAGTTTTGCTGAAGCCAAGAAAGGAATGGTTCCGCTGGTATTTGACAAAGGAGATATTGATGATGCCATGAGATCTGTTAAAAGTCTTATTCTGGAAATCCTGAATCCTGATATCAACTTTGTGGAAAGTATAAAATCTTACTGAGCTTAGAATTTTCTTCACGGATAATTGGTCTATGGATACCTTTATGAGAATTCATTTATTTTTCCCGTAGATTAACTTAATACACAGGTTTTTAAGTAATATCTGTCCTCTTTGTCTTTCCATTAGAAATTCAGCCTCAGGTTATTTTTAGTTTCTCACAGATCAGGTTGTGAATCTGAATGATTACAAAAGCAAATATATTTTGAGGTTTTATTTTAGTGAACAAAGATGTAGCCTTCTGTAATGCTCAAAAAGAATAAAATGATTTTTGACTGGCTTTTATGGTATAATTGTATATTTACTCTAAAATTTTCTTATACATAAAAACAGGCTGTCTCATGAAAAAACTCCTGGTTTTGGGAACCATAATTCTTTCCCTTTTTCTTAAATCACAGCATATCAACGATTCCCTGAATATCAGATTGCAAAATGTAACGAAGGATACAAAATTTGGCTTAGCTCTGAGTGGAGGAGGCGCAAAAGGATTTGCTCACATTGGTATCCTAAAGATGATAGATTCCCTTGGAATAAAGGTGGATTATATTACGGGAACCAGCATGGGAGGAATTCTGGGTGGTTTATATGCAATGGGATATAATGCTGATGAATTAAAGAAAACCATTTATAAAGTTGACTGGAACAGAATTTTAAGCAATAAAATCCCTTACAGCAAGGTGAATATCAGTGAAAAGGATGAATATGACAAATATATTCTGGAGTTTCCTGTAGTCAAAGGATTTCCCACCCTTCCCAGCTCTTATATTGAAGGGCAGTATATGGGAGAGGTCTTGAATACGCTGACGTTTAATGCAAAACATATCAATGATTTCAGTAAACTGAGAATTCCTGTAGAACTTACTTCTTCAGATATTGAAAACGGAGGGCTGATCATGCAGAAAAAAGGATCCCTGCCACTGGCTATTCGTTCTACATTGGCTATTCCTGCTGCTTTTGCTCCAGTTTATATTGACGGAAAATTACTGGTTGATGGTGGTTTGGATCGAAATTATCCGGCCAATGAAGTTCGCCAGATGGGAGCCGATTTTGTCATCGGTGGGTATACAGGTTTCAGACTTTTTACCAAAAAAGAAATTGAAAATCCCATGAAAATGATCTATCAGACACATGCGATCCGTTCTGTGGAAGATTTTAAACATCAGAAGGCCTTATCTAATATTCTGGTAGACTTTGTAGATCCTTTGGGAGATATTACTACAAAAGACTTTGCGAGGTTCAGAAAGATCATTAAAATAGGAGAAGTAGAAGCCAGAAAGCATCTTCCTGAGTTTGTAGCCTTGGCAGAAGTTCAGAAAAAATTGGGAATCAGGTATGAACATGAAAAAATTGAGGAAGTAAAGCTTCCCACAACAAAATTCACGTTTAATGAAGAAAACGGAACTTCCCTTACTGATGAAGTGGAAATTGCCGTTATTAAAAAAGAACTTGGGCTTACGGAAGGGAAGTATTATGATGTGAAAACCGTCAATGAAGCAATAGACAGGGTGTTTGGAGTGCGTCAATACGAAAAAGTATACTACACCTATACCCATGAAGGAGATGGCCTTACCATGAATATTTTCGTTAAAAAAGCAAAGAAAGGAGCCTTTAAACTTGCGCTTCACTACGATACGGAACAGTCGGTGGGAATTATTGTAAATTATACTTACAGAAATATCCTGGCAAACAGATCCAGATTTCTTGCTACTATTGATATTTCGGAACGTTTTAAGGCACGTCTGGCTTATCAGTGTTTCCTGGGGAGCGGTGACCGTTGGTGGATAGATCTTGAAGCGAAAATGGTTCATCTTAAAAGTAATGATTTAATTTTTAGGACATTTGGATATGATGATTACACTACAAAGTTCCCTAACCACATGTACCGGAATATTACTGGAAAAGTAGCGTTAAATTACAATATTACACCTAATGCTTTTATCTCTGTGGGAACAGAATTCAGTACTGAAAGGATGTATACATTGCTGGATAAAATAGATCAGGCAAAGGCCGATAATTTTAGCAAAAAGCTTTATAATCACAGCAATTTTAATGCGTTTCTGAAGTTTGAACAGAATAATCTGAATAAGAGATACTTTTCTACCAAAGGGAATCATCTTCAGATAAGTACAAGACTGTATTTTGGAGAGCAGTATAATTTATATGATCTGCAAGTGGTACAGCCTCAGTTATATCCGATTTTAAACCCTAAGACTCCTGGTTATCTTGTTCCTGAAAATCTGGTGTCTTTTACCCTGAACGAAAATTTTGCCTATCCTATTACAAGAAGACTGGCTGCAAAGGTTAATCTGTTCCTGGGAACAAGCTTTGGTGCATACAGAGAAGACACAGTACCTTACTTTTTCCTGAATCAAAAATATAATTTAGGGGGGAGTGAGTATAATTATGATATATTAAATCCTGAGTTTAACGGACTTCGTCAGAAAGAATTACCAATGAATTCTGTAGCAAAGGCAGGTATATCACTTCAGTACAGAATTATGAAAAGATTATACTTAACGCCTTCATTCAGCTACGGAAAGATGAGTGAAGAGTTTTCGCCTTTCAATGATAGTTTTGAAATGTTTGGATATGGGGTGAACTTGGGATATGAATCTCTCATAGGACCAATTAATATTAATATTTCCAGAAATAATCAGCTTGATTTTTCAAGAATATATTTCAGTGTTGGGTTTAAGTTTTAAGGAAGTAAGGAAGTTGGAAGCAGGGAGAGGGAAGAGCTCGGGATTAAGGCTATAGCTGTACCTCAGTTTTATCAGTTCAAGAAAGTTTTAAGGAAGTAAGAAGATGGAGGCTGGAAGAGGGAAGGAATTGTGGTTTACGGTGTCTCTGGATATTGTTTTAAGATAAGGAAGCCAGAAATTTTTGGGAGATTTTACTTATCCATTCAAATTAATGAAAAAAGGAGGCTGGAAGTGATTTGCTCAATCGCAACTTCCAGCCTCCCTCTTCCAGCTTCCAGTCAATAATTTCCTACTTTCTCGGAATTTCAGGACGTGGCATCTTGTAATAACTTCCGGATATGCTCTTCAGAAAGGCTACGATAGCGTCTGTTTCCTGATTGTTGAGCTGTAATGGTTTCATTCTCTGATCGGTAACCGGAAACTTAGGATCGGCTTTCTTTTCTTCCGGACTGGGGTTGATCATCTGCATTCCGCTATTGTATAAATTTACCACACCGTGTAAGTCATCCATCAAGCCATTATGCATCCATGGAGCTGTATAACTCAGGTCCCTTAAAGATGGGGTTTTAAATTTGCCTACATCATCAGGATCTTTGGTGATATGATAAAGTCCAAGATCTTCATATTCACGCTGATAGTAGGTAAGTCCTATATTATGGAATGATTCATCAGTCAGATATTTACCATAATGGCAGTTCATGCATCTTGCTTTGGTGCGGAACAGGTGCATGCCGTATATTTCCTTATCACTCATAGCTTTGTGATCACCATTGATAAATTTATCCAGTTTGCTCGGCTGACTTCTGATGGTACGTTGGAAGGTAGCCAATGCATTCGCAATGTGATTAAATGTAATTTTATCGGTATGATAAACCTCTTTAAAAAGCTGTTTGTATTCTTTATATTTTGAAAGCTTTCCGGCCAGCTTTTCCGGTTTCATATTCATTTCATTGTGAGCAGAAATAGGACCTATCAATTGTTCCTCCAGAGTTTTGGCTCTTCCGTCCCAGAAATAAGAGTTTCTATCCGCAATATTATAAAGGGATTGTGTATTTCTTTTTCCCAGCAAATGATCATTACCCAAGGCCACTTCCTGTCCGTCACTCCAGCCCAATTCAGGATTATGACAGTTGCTACAGGAAACTTGGCTTGATGAGGATAGTTTGGGATCAAAGAATAATTTTTTTCCAAGCATTACTTCGGGGAATTCCTGGGTTTCATAATAATTGGAATCCCATTCTATAGATTCAAACTCCTTCCATTTTACATCGGCATCTACGGAAGGTTTAGGCCAGTACTGTATTGGTTTTTTATATTGTTTTATTACTTCTCCGTAATCTTTTTTGAATGTGGGTAAAGTATACTGCATGCAGAATAAAGCGATTATCCCGATCATCAGTATTAATTTAATATTTGAAAATTTCATGTTTTTTTAATTAAAAAATACCTCCTATAGTAGCCGCAAAAAACATATTGTTGCCATTTTTGAAATCACTGTACACCATTTTACCGCCTGCATATGCATTCTTAATAACCGGAAGGCTAAAGTGAAAATTAACATCAAGTTTTGCCTGCCAGAAGTCTGAAGACTGATAGCTGTAGTTTTCCTGCAGCATTTGTTGAATGCCAGGTTTATTGGAAATACTGAACGCAGCATCTTTTTTATAAACATCAGTTACCGCAAGTCCCATGCAGACCGAAAGAGCGAGCTTGTCAGTGAATGTCTTTATCCATTGATAATCCGCACCGTAGACAAGCTTATTTAAATCAATGAACGAAACAGGACTGTTATAGTTTTCTTTTTCCTGAAGCCATCCAAAGAAGGGGAGCAGTGATGATTTTGCTTTTTTATGCTCAAGTTCTAAGAATCCTTTTAATAAAATATCAGTTATCTGATGATTGTACCTTTGTGCAGAACCTATCTGTATATAATTCCTTGAATTGTCATTTAAAAACAGATTTTCAGTTCCTTTTCTGTTGATATGGTTTCCGTTTGCAGAAATTCCCCAGGAGATTCTTCCTGTTTCAAAAAACTTCCCTAATGAGAAATTAAACTGTTGTTCATCAATTCTGGAGGCATTAAGGTTCGTATATTCAGTCAGGAGCTTGTCAAGGTTGAGCTTTTTAATTCCGGCAGTAAGATACCACGATCTGTTTTCTGCTTCAAAAATCTGCAGCCCCCCTCCATAGGACCAGCCTTCATAATATGCCTGACGAAGTTTCCCTGAAAGCAGTTCATTAGAATTACCCAGGCCACTCATATTGTAAATCATTGGAAAACCTTGGTTGCTTACAAAACTCAGATAATGCTTTTGAGTATACTTTTCAGCTTCCACATAAGCCCCGATTTTAAATTTTCCAAACATCATTTTATGAGCTCCCAGCGCCAATGAAAAATTAGCAGAGGTGTTCTTAGGCCTCGGATCAAGATCACGATAGCTCAAACTTGCTCTGTAGCTTCCTGTAATACCTATGGTGAATGAATTGAATTCCCTGGAATATCCTCCTGAAAACGCATAATTTTCAAACTTCATATCTCCACCTACACTGTCTGCTGCCACATAAGGGTAGATGATGTCATAGTCGGCATTTTCGTTCCATACTACCTGCTTGTTTTTCCCCTGTGAATAGGAAGCATTGCCCCAAACCGTAGTTTTTGGATCCAATATCTGATGGGTACGGGCTTCTGCACCCCAAATATTTTTCCCTTTGCCCTTTTGCTGTATTTCATTGGGAGTATTACTGTTTTGGGTGAATATATTAAAAACTGTAATATCATACTTCCTTGAGCCTAATACATTGGCGGGGTTGGAATTGATACTGCTTTTAAGTCTCCTTTCATAGCTGTATTCTTCATGAATCTTCTTCATGATGGTGTCATTATCCTGAGCATGCATTTCAGAACAAAGGAAAAGAACCGGCAGGATAAGTATGGATTGAAAATGTTTCATTTTAGTTGAATAATGATGGTTTTACACCGTGATCAAAATCCACAGTAGAGTTGTTGGTGTCTTTTAGAATATCTTTACCTTCTGAAGTTTTTCCAATCACTTTTCTACGGACTGCTTTTCCAAAACGGTTTTTATCTCCATCAAAAGATGTTACAGAAGTCCATCCCATATCTAAAGAAGGTGAAGTGACCAACCATTGGAAAGAATCCTGTACACTGAGATTAACTGCATCTGTGATCCATTCATTTGGAATCTTAACAGCTGTTCCGTCCATAGGATAGACATCTCCGCCAAAAGTGAGGTTATATGTGTAAGTGTATGAGTTCTGGCTTACTAACGCTTCATTGGTCATTCCTAGTGGCATACGAGCTAAAGCATAAGCATAGTATCCCTGGGTGTGAATAACCATTTTTTCAAATACATTAAGCATTTTAGGTACTGCAGGATTATCAATGTCATCAGAATCTTCCTTGAAAATCTGGAAGTTGGCCTGAGAAAGGTTAATAGAGGAAGAATTAAACTCCAGATGGTTGATAGCATCTTCTGCAATGATTATAGATGAACCTGGCAATACCGGATATGTACTTCCGTTACCGGGAATTCTGATGACCGCTCCGGCAGAGAATATTGTTCCGATAATATTCGGGCTGTAATCCTGTTTTTCATTCGTCATAAAAGCTGACTGTATCAGCAGCATTCCGTCAGCATATAATGTTTTATCCGTATTATTTGTGATTTTAAAATACTGATCTCCAAAATACATGGCTCCCTGCGGTGTTTTTGTTCCTGCAAAAAATACCTCTTCAAGGATAAGATCACTGCTTTGCGCTTTCATTGAAATGTCAATGACTTTAGTCTGTTCAGTACCATTGATTACCACTCCGGTCTGAACTCCACCAACTTTTGCTTCTGTAGCCCCTGCATTATCAGTATACACAATACTTCCTTCTACAGTAATGTTATAAGTTCCTGTAGGAAGAACTGCTTTCAGAAGGTTGGTATTATTAAGCTCCTGAATAACTGTAAATCCGGTATTCAGTTCTTTAAAATTAACGGTAAGGTGTTTGTATTCTTTCACCTTAATGTTTTCCGGAACTACCTTCAGTTGAAGATTAAGTGTGGTCTGAGCCTGGGATTCCGGTGCGTCAGAGTCTGATGAACATGCTGCAAGACTTACTACAGCACACAATAGTAATAGTGTTCTTAATAATTGTTTTAACATAATGTATTGAGTTGAAATTGTTATAAATTGAAATTGATTTCCATTCCGAAATAGGGATCATTTGCCCCTTTTCTATTGATCGTGAATCCGTTAACACTATAAGGAGCATAATAGCTGAAAAGTCTGTTGGCAAACATAGAAACGATAACGGTTTTATGTCTGAAACTTTTGGTTACCTTCAGGTTAACATTGGCTTCGAGTGGCCTTCTGTTGGTGGTATATTTGTTTTCATTCTGGGCAATGATCAGCCTTTCAAGAATAGTTCCTTTGGCTGTATCAGGATTGAATGGCAATATATTCCCGTTTTGATCCACGTAATGGCTGGGAGTTCCGTTCATAGGGTCCAGTTTTCTCATTGAATACCATGAAAACTGGAAAGAAGATGAAAATATAAGGTCCAGTTTAGGAATATAAGTATCCATCATAAGATTGGTATTCAGAATTTCGTTCACCGAATTAGGTTCCATTCCATTGTAAAGTCCGAGGTAAGGATAAGGTCTTCCATTGAGCAATACATCAGATCTTTTATATACCGGAAGACTGTTGCCGTATGTTGTACGGAACCATGCACCACTAAGCGTAAATCTAGTGTTGATTGCAGGGATTCTGTTAGAAGAATACTGAAACTCAACACCTTCTTTATCTATTTTGCTTCCGTTTCGCTGTGCAGAATAAGTGAAGTTTTCTGTCATATCCTGATAGGGAAGTGTATTGACGTCCGGTGGAGAAGTGATAGCATCATGATTAAGTCCTGAGGTATCGTATTTTTTATACTGATAAACCGCATATTCATTCATACTACGGAATGCATTATGCATTTTTTCCCTGAAAACGGTCACAGATAATTGATGAAGTCCCAGACTGAAATCCATTCTTGCTTCAAACTTTTCATTAACAGCAGGTTCTATTTCTTTGTTTTGAGGGTTATAGATATTGGTTTTGTAGTTTACCCTTCTGTAATTCGGATTAGAGTGGAAATAATTCAATTGCTGAATATCCTTATAAACCAGTTCCGGATAGAGCAGGTTAAGATCCGGGAATAAGCTCTGTTTTCCATAGCCAAGCGTTAATGTAAACTGGGCTTTTCTGTTCATAATATTAAACGCAGGAAGATCCCATTGAAGGTTGGCTCTCGGGTCCGCATAGATTTTTCCGCTCATTTTAAAATCAGAAGGCAGGTTCAGCATTGAATTTCCTCTTATTCCTAATGCTGCAGTAAGTTTATGCTTTCCGATATCTGCAGTACTTATGGTTTCAAAGAATAAAGCAGAAGTAGAATAAGCCGGAACATCACGATAAGGGCGGGGCCTGAATGTCGCTTTAGGATCTATAGGTTTATAAATGTCGAACAGCTGTCCCTGTCCCCAGTTTTTACTTAATTGCCAGTCGAATCCTGTATTGATTTCATTTTTAATGGTTTTAAAATCCCACTGGAAATTATTGATCATTTTTACAAAAATGTCAAGGGGCTTGCCATCTACGGTATAATCAGAAATATATCTGGCTTCAGGATAATATCCGTCATATTCACCTTCAATTCTGGAAAGTGGAAAGGCTGTTGCGTTTTCCAACTGAATGAATTTGGTTTGTTTTATTTTATCAAACCTTTGGTTGACTGTTGCCTGAATTTCTGTAGACCTGTAAAATGAAGGCTCGTTTTTTGTGTAATTAAAAACATTTGAAAGGCTCAAAAGGTGGTTGTTGACCTCATAAGAGTTTAATTGAGACAAGTCAACATCCGGATCGGTCTTCGAACCATCCAGAGAACCTGTATAGCTAAGATGAGTTTGCCATCTGAAAGAGCTATGGCTGTATTGTTTCTCCTTGGCCAGGGCAAAATTTGCTGTAATTCGTTTATAGTTTTCAAGTCTGTCTCTCGGATCAGATTTAGCATTCAGATAATCAATTCCTGTATTGATTTTCAGACCATACTTTTTATCTTCAAATCCTTTACTGACAGCAAAGAGTTTACTATAGCCATCTGCTTTAAATCTGGATTTCCATTGAGTATAGCCTGACTTGTTGGTGATTTTAACGATCCCTGAAGTTAAATTTCCATAAATAACGGAAGGAATTCCGCGCAATATTTCTACCTTCTCGATCTGATCTGTGGAAATGCTTCGCATATCAACTCCACTCGTAAGATTAAGCCTTCTTTTTAATCCATTATTGCTTTTGTCTAAAAAATCATAAGTATATTGAAGGTTTGCACCAGAATTCAATGGAGCGCCATCTACTAAAAATGTGGTTCCCATTGCAGAAGTGTTGTAATCATTTCCGGGATTACCTGTTTCACGAAGGCTGATCTTATTCATCTGATTCATTACCGGATCTCCGGATCTCCCTCCAGGAAGTAATTCCAAAAGATCTGTAAAGCTTGATGGCTGTAAATGCTGCATGGCACGTTGACTGATAATAGATGAAGAAGTTAGTCCCTTACTTTCCTTAGCAGTAATAATCACTTCTTCAATAGAATTGATTTTATCTTTTAATGAGAAAGTAAATGCTTGAGAAGTTGTGATCACAATCTTCCCGGAATATTCAAGAATTCCGTTTTTGATAATCTCAATAGTATACTGGCCGGGATTGATAGAGGCAGTTGCAATACCTTTGTCATTGGTAGATATCGAATATTTATGGTCTGTAGATAATATTTTTATTTCAGAATCTTTTAAAGGTCCCGCATGGATGTTCTTTACTTCAAATGAAATAGTGGCAGACCTGTCTTGTGAATGGACTGTTGAAAATGCACTGAAGAGAAATAAAAATGTGAGAATTTGTGTTTTAATAGGGAATCGTGGATCATTGCTTACCATCTGGTACTTTTCTTCCCGCAAAGGTAGGAGGGCTTAAATAAGATTTCTAATTTTATTTAGAATAATTTAAAATAATTGATAAAAATCATTTTACTTGCATTATTGATAATATTCATTTAGAGTTATAGATATATATTTATTTAGTTGATTTTTAATCATTTACATTTTGTTTAATTAGTATCTTTTAATATTTATTTCTAAGTTTTATTGTTGGAGTTATTTCCGTTTAAAGGATACCTACTTTCTTTACAATGGAATAATAAGAATAATTGAACGTATTTTGAGGAGGCAAAAGAGGAACCCTCTTATGAAGTTATTAAATAGCTATATATTGTTATTATCAACGGTAAAGCAGACTTTTTAGCTCACTAAAATGTAATATTTGATAATTTCATTTGCGTTTAAAAAAAGCACTCCATTGCTGGAGTGCCAAAATTAACTTGAAAATGATATATAAAAAGGATTGATGCTATAGTTTAACTTTTTTATTGATCACTTTCCCATTGGAAAGAGTCATTTGTACCACATATACTCCAGAATCCATGTTTTTTGATTCAAATTGCTGGGAATTGACTTCCTGCTGAACAATTAAAGTTCCGGAAATGCTGTATATGCTGATGTTTTTGATGTCAGTATTGGCTCTGGCCCTGATCTGTTTGTTTTGTGCAAATATATCTGTGCTGCTTACCAGTGTACGGCTTCCGATATTTTTACTGAACTGCAAATTATAATAGGAGGTCGTTACTTCGAATGTATATTTCTGGGCATCCAGATCCTGTATATTGATTCCGTCATTTTCCTGATACTGGTCTTTAGAAATCGTTTTAACAAGATTTTTATTTTCATCAAAAACATAAACTGCAGAAAGTTCATTCTGATCAATCTTCAGCTTTAAAACTGCATTATTGCCAGACTGTACAATTTCATTTTCAGCTACTTCATTAGGGGTGTTCTTAATGTATGGAAGCATTTTCTCCTGATTATTTTCCGATACTTTCAATAGATACACACCATCTTTTAAAGAAGATAAGCTGTGGTCATCTGCTGATCGTCTGTTTGCTTTTTCTTTATTGAAATCAGTTACTTCAAGTAACTGCATATTTCCAAGGTCAGGTTTTATCTGGGATGAAAATAGAGTAGGAGCTTCTTGTGAAGCGTTTGCAGACTGTTTTCCAAAAACAGACCCTACTACAGCCCATTGATTGAACAATCCGCCACTTCTTAAAGTATTGAATTTAGCATTGGATGCCAAAACAAAAGGAACAATGCCACCCACATGTCCAAGAGGGCCCCAGTAAAAGGAATCCAGTTTGTATTTATTCAGATCCCACCAAGCATAATAACCTCGCTGTACATCTATAGTTTTAGAAGTATTTTCTGGCGGAATCGCAAGATCAACGGTAGAATGACCTAATGTCATAGGGGTCTTATTATACCAGTCGTATACATCTTTAGGCTTCAGACACTGTCTGAATTTATGATTTGGATTGTTGGTAACTTCATTAACGAAATTGTTCGTGAAAAGTTTTTTCCATATAAATGGCCCCCATAACAAACCTCCGTTATCCTGAACAACGTGATAATTGTATTTGTCAAGATATTCTGCAGAAATAACTTCTGAAATATCATTAGTATAAGTTTTATAGCCCATATTGTTACAGCTATGAAGAACATTGGCAAGGAATGAGCTGAACGGATAAATATCTTTTTCTAAAACACCTTTCTTTAAAGTGGTTTCTGACATATCATAAGGTCCATCCCCCATATAGGCATACTTAAACTTTAAATTACCTGGATTAGAGGTGTTTAACCTTTTTAAGGTTGACATAGCTGCATGTGCCCCTTGTGAATAACCTGCCAGGAAATATTCATCATAACGCTTTATTCCTAATTGTGCTAATGCTTTATTGGCTGCTGTTACAAAATCAATAGTTGCTCCGGATTCGGTAGCATAGTCTACGTAAGGATGTACCCCTTCTCCGTCTCCCATTCCTACATAGTCAGGAGCCATTAAAATATAACCATTGAGAACATAAGAGAGCTCAACCACAAATCCGGCTACCAAAGCTCCCTTAAAATTTGAAGGAACATTGTGTCTGCTATCGGTAGTCCCATGGTTGGATACGACAGTGGAAAGCTTCATATTAACATTGGGATACATGAGGAGCCCTGTAGCTTTTACAAGAACATTGTTTTCATTTTTGGTGTAATAGGTTATTTTATATCCCTTTAGTCCAACATTGAAACCATTGAGATAGCTTACAAAATCAGGGGAATTCTGTTCGCCAAGATTATTGGCAATGAAATTAACAACTCCCTGCGGTGTTAAATTCAGTTTCTGTTCGGCGCTTACAAGGTCTCCTGCCTGCTGGCTGAAATAGAATGGGGCTACCAGTCCTATTAAAAAAGTTGTGATTTTCTTCATGTCGTGATTTTTTATTAGGGTTAAGGTAATAACTTTAGTAAATTCGCAAAAATATTCAGACATTAATAACTATTCATTGAATATTAAATTCTCTGAAAGGTGAGTAAAACAAAAGAGTCTGATCAATGACCAGACTCTTTTATTTATATTTTTTCTCTTCTTTCTTTTCTTAGAAAGCGTTGAGACCTGTAATATCTAAACCGGTGATTAACAAATGAACATCGTGAGTTCCTTCATACGTAATAACAGATTCCAGATTGGCTGCGTGTCTCATCATTGGGAATTCACCCATGATTCCCATACCTCCAAGGATCTGTCTTGATTCCCTTGCGATATCAATTGCCATTTTTACGTTATTACGTTTAGCCATTGAGATTTGTGCAGGAGTTGCTTTATGTGCATTTTTAAGATTTCCTAACTGAAGACATAATAACTGAGCTTTTGTAATCTCTGTTAAGAATTCAGCTAATTTTTTCTGTTGAAGCTGGAAAGAACCGATTGGCTTACCAAATTGTTTTCTTTCCTTAGAATACTGCACTGCTGTACAGTGACAATCAATAGCAGCACCAATTACGCCCCATGAAATTCCATATCTGGCAGAGTTAAGACAAGATAAAGGTCCTTTCAATCCTGTCACTCCCGGAAGCAGATTTTCTTTCGGAACTTTTACATCATTGAATACCAATTCTCCTGTTTTGGAAGCTCTTAAGCTCCATTTATTGTGCGTTTCCGGAGTCGTGAATCCTTCCATTCCTCTTTCAACAATTAATCCCTGTACTTTTCCTTCCTCATTTTTTGCCCATACTACTGCAATGTCGCAAAGTGGAGAATTGGTGATCCACATTTTAGCACCATTCAACAGGTAATGGTCACCCATATCCTTAAAATAAGTTTCCATAGAACCCGGATCAGAACCATGGTTAGGCTCAGTTAATCCAAAAGAACCAATCATTTCTCCTGCAGCAAGCTTTGGAAGATATTTTTTCTTTTGTTCTTCAGAACCGAACTCATTAATAGGAAACATAACCAAAGAGCTCTGTACTGAAGCAGCAGAACGTACTGCAGAATCTCCTCTTTCCAACTCCTGCATGATAAGACCATAAGAAATCTGATCTAATCCGGAACCTCCATACTCAACAGGAATATACGGACCTAATGCTCCAATTTTTCCTAATTCTCTCATAAGGCCAGGAAGGTCAGTATGATTTTGAGCTGCCTGATCAATCTGCGGCATTACAAAACTTTCAACCCAGTCTCTGACAGATTGGCGGATCAGTTTGTGTTCTTCAGTAAGTAAAGCATCAATTCCATAGTAATCAGGGATGCTTGTAAGAGGATAATATGACATGATTTTTTGATTTTGTTAAAAATAACATTTTTTGTGGTGTCTGGGAAATTTTTTTGAAAACTTATCTAAATGCTGGTTTTCAAATATATAATGCTTGTTTTTCCTGTTTGAGGGGTAAAACTTGTATTTTAACTCTCCTCATCATTGGAGATAGGGTACTGATTGGTTGCATTATGCACCTTGGTTTTAAATTTATAGAGGTATGGCGCTTTATTGGCAGAACCGTCATAAAGCTTTTCCAGCCTGTCAAGGATGTTTAGACTTAATATTTTTCGCTGGAAATTATTTCTCCTGAATTTCTGACCTAAAATAGTTTCATAAAGAGCCTGAAGATCCTTCATAGTAAATTTTTCCGGAAGAAGATTACTGGCAGCCACTTCGGTATTGATATTCATTCTCAGGTATTCCAGACCGGTTTCTATAATTCTGTCGTGATCAAAAGCCATCTTGGGCAAATTATTCACTTCAAACCATTCACAGCTTTCATTAAAAGCATCCGGAAAAGTATTTGTCATAGAAAAATCAATAAGGCTGCAGTATCCCACAGTAATAAATCTCTGAAAGATCCAGTGATCCTCAGGGACTTCTATTCCTTTGTTTCTAAGGAGGATCTGGTGAACATTATTTTCTGTACGGTCTATTCTTCCAAAGGTATGGAATTGTTTTAAAAACAGATCTTTAAGATGAGTACGCTCATACAAAACTCTTTCAGCAGCTTCCCTAAGGTCTTCATCATTGAAAACAAAACCACCCGGAAGTGACCACAGATCCAGATCATGATATTTTAATAATAAAACTTTTAAAATATTATTGTGAAAGCCGAATATCGTACAGTCTACAGAAATATGAGCAACAAAATCCTTTGTGTCGATCAGTTCCTGAAGTGTTTCTTTACTTTTTGTGTCTTTGATTTTCATGATTGTAAAAATAAAAACTATTTTCTATATTTTCTTTTTGAGACGTTAAAATACATCAAACTAATCACAAAAAGAAGAATTACAGAGCATAATATATATAATGGATAAAAGTTTAATAGTTGTTTTCCAAAGAGTACAGCCATAATAATAGAACTGACTGAACTTCCCAGGGAAGAAAAAATAACAATAAGAGAAGTAAACAGATTGATCTTTTCTTTGTCCACCAAAGTAATCATTTTTGAATTGACAACAGGGTAGAGTGGTGACAGGAACAATCCTATAACCGGAAATAAGAACAGAAGCATTTTTGAATCTTCGGAATCAAAATACTGAATTCCTAAGATCACCAGCAATAAAGCGATGATTAATGAAATACATGCAACGTAATATTTTGATAATGAGAATCTACGGATGATATTAGCCGTAACAGTTCTTCCTGCGTATGAAAAAAGAGAGAGGAAGGATGTAGCCTGAAGAGCAAAAAATGAATTCACCTTCAGATGGTTCTTATAAAAAGAGGGAAGCCATGAATTAAATCCCTGTTCTACAAAAACAATAAAGAAGATCACAGCAAGAAATAAAGCAACCACAGGAGTTGTAAATCTTGATAATTCAGCGAAAATATTTTTGCTTTCCGAGGGTTTCGATTCTGTTATTTCTATTTTTGAAAGAAGGAATATGGTAATGGCAGATAGCACGGCAATCAACAGAAAGCCAAATCTCCAAAATTCGGAATACTGACTGGAGATAAGCCATCCAAAACCTGTATTCACTACAAAGATTCCAATCATAAAGGAAGCTTCCACACTGTTCATGGTTTTGGCCAAAGATTTTTCATCCGAAATATTATTTCTGATAATTCCGAATACACATATTTTTCCAATCGCAAAACAAGCTCCAATGATGGCAAACCATACCTTGTAAAACCAGAATTCTTCTATAAACGGCAGTAAGCAGGAACAAAATCCTACAATAGCCAAAGCGGCAATTAATGCTTTTTTTGATCCTGTTTTATTGATGAAACCTACTGCAAAAAGAGAGATAAAAGCAATAGGCAGGTCTTTAAAAGATTCAAGAAACCC
Organism: Chryseobacterium sp. MYb328; assembly: GCF_037572595.1. Classification (NCBI taxonomy): domain Bacteria; kingdom Pseudomonadati; phylum Bacteroidota; class Flavobacteriia; order Flavobacteriales; family Weeksellaceae; genus Chryseobacterium; species Chryseobacterium sp. MYb328. Next base: position 98,618 of record NZ_JBBGZQ010000024.1, read on the forward strand.
AAGCTCCCCATAGGTGATATTAGTGTCTGCAAGTTGTAGGATAATAAGTCCCATACAGTTTAACACCATGGAGAAAATAAGGAAGGTTAGTTTTAACGGGAGAGAAATTTTGGAAAGCTTGGCGGTCATTTCGGGAGTTAACTTTATTGAATTTTTATAGCTTTTTGTGAATAATTGATGCGAAGATATGGCTTTTAACCCTCAATAATAAACGAAATTTTAAAATATTTATTAATATAATGTTAATTAATTGAAAAAAAATATATTTTTATTGTCTCAATTTGAGAATTAAAACAAATAGCTGTATATGAATGTAAGAATATCGAGAAATTTAGGAGTGATTGCCGTCCTCTATTTTACGGCTAACTTCAGTGGCCAGACGAAAAAGGACACGCTTTCTAAAGAAAATAAAATAGATGAAATTGTAGTGATCGGTTATGGGACTCAGAAGAAGTCTAATGTAACCGGATCTATTGCAAGTATTAAAGCCAGTGATATAGAAAACATACCCACCGGTAAGCCGGAACAGGTATTGCAGGGAAGGGCTGCAGGGGTTTCTGTAGTAACCAATTCCGGACAGCCGGGTGCTGCGGCAACGGTGCGTGTCCGTGGAATTACCAGTTTTGGAGCTGGAAGTAACAGCCCGCTATGGGTGGTAGATGGTATTGTAGTGGACAATATCGGATGGCTTAACCAATCTGACATAGAAAGTATTGAAGTATTGAAGGATGGAGCTTCATCCGCAATCTATGGGGTTTCTGCTGCAAAAGGGGTAATTCTGGTTACCACGAAAAAAGGGAAAAAAGGAAAGCTTTCTCTTTCTTATAATGGATTTTACGGATTCTCAAATGCATCTAAAAAGTTAGACCTTCTGGATGCCACCCAATATGCAAAAATTATCAATGAAGGTTTTGTAAACGATGGGCAAGCACCACGTTTTGCTAATCCTGAATCATTTGGAAAAGGAACAAACTGGCAGGATACTATTTTTGGAACAGGAGAAAAATCCTCTCATGAGGTAAGTATCACTGGAGGTAATGATAAATCAAGTTATTATACATCGTTTGGATATTTTGATCAGACGGGTATTGTAATGACTGATATATCCTATTATAAAAGAATCAATGCCAGATTCAACTCTACTCACAAGGTTACGGACTATTTAACTTTGGGGCAAACCTTTGCTTATACCCATACCAAATCTCAGGGAGTAAGTGCCAACGAAGAATATGGTGGACCATTGGCTTCAGCTGTTAACTTAGATCCTATTACACCGGAAGTGGTGACAGACTGGTCGAAGGTAGATCCAAGCGGGTACACAGATCCTTATATCGCTCGTGATCCCAATGGCAATCCGTATGGGATTTCACGGTATGTCAACAACGAAATGACAAACCCAAGAGCTTTCCGTACTATTCAGCAAGGGAATTACAACTGGTCTGATGATTTTGTAGGAAATGTTTTTGCTGAGCTTAAATTTCTTGATCATTTTACCTTCAAATCAAGTTTAAATGGTAAGAAATCGTATTGGGGAAGCCGCACTTTTACTCCTAAATATTATTTAAGTCCTAACTATAGAAACACAGGTTTCAATAGTCTGAATAAAGTGGATGAAAATAAGTTTGAATGGAGCATGGAAAATACATTGACCTATCAGAATAAATTTGGGGATCATAACTTAAGTATTTTGATAGGACAGGGAGTATATCGATATAATATATCAGGCGGAGCCAGCTTAACCTACAGTAATCTGCCTATTGATAGCTGGCAGGATGCTTCTTTTAACTTTGATATTCCTCAGGATGATATTACAGCCAAAGGATGGGATGGGATTCAAACCCGTAAAGCTTCTTATTTTGGTAGAATTATTTATGATTATGCCGATAAATATTTATTTACAGGAACCGTTCGTAGAGACGGGTCTTCAAAATTTGCAACAAATCAGCATTGGGGAACTTTCCCGTCTATGTCTTTAGGATGGAATGCTCATAAAGAAGATTTCTGGCCAGAAAATAAAGTGATTAATAGCTTGAAACTGAGAGGAGGATATGGTGTTTTAGGAAATGACGAAATGGAGAACTTCAGATTTGCAAGTTTTATGGTTTCAGGAAGTAACTATTCCAATTCTGGAAATAATATCATTATAGGATATGCGCCAAGTACCCTGGAGAATCCAAACCTTAAATGGGAACAGACCAGCCAGCTGAATATTGCAGCAGACCTGAAGCTATTCAATAATTTTACCCTTTCGGCAGATTGGTATAAGAAGAAAACTACTGATATTTTAAGACAAATCAATATTCCCGGCTATGTTGGGGTTCCTAATTTTCCTTGGTCAAACGTAGGAGATATGGAAAACTCAGGATTGGAACTTGAGTTGGGATATAAAAAGAATTGGGAAGACTTCAGTATATCTGTAAACGGAAATTTTGCAACCATCAAAAACAAAGTTTTGCGATTAGAGAATGATATTGATTATTTCAATCTTGCTTCTTTCCAGACCATGGGAGCTGTCTCAAGAGTAGCAGTAGGACAGCCTTATGGATCTTTTTACGGACAGACTTACAGTGGAGTGTTTCAGAATCAGGCACAAATTGATGCCTATGTAAATGCTAACGGTAGTAAGCTGTTACCTGGTGCTAAACCAGGAGATTTTATCTGGCAGGATAATAATGGTGATGGTAAAATTGATGAGGAAGACAAAGTGAATTTAGGAAGTTCTATTCCAAAATATACCTTTGGACTTACCGTTAACATGAATTACAAAAACTTTGATTTTATGATATTTGCTCAAGGGCAAGCTGGCAACAAAATCTTTCAGGGATTAAGAAGGCTGGATATTCTTGATGCGAATTATCAGACAAAGGTTTTAGACCGATGGACAGGAGAGGGTTCTACTAATGCAAGTCCGAGAGTTACCAGGGATGATTCTAACCATAATTATTCATGGATGTCTAACTACTATCTTCAGAAAGGAGATTATGTTCGTGTGAAAATTATTCAGTTGGGGTACACCCTTCCTCAAGACGTTACCAGCCGGTTTGGAATGAATAAAGTGAGATTATATATTACCGGAGAAAACCTTTTCACCTTTACAAAATATACTGGATATGATCCGGAAATTGCCGGAAGAAATAATTCTGAGCAGGATATTATCGGGGTAGACAGAGCTTACTATCCACAGGCAAGAACCTTCTTACTGGGGGCAAATATTCAATTTTAATACATAATAACATGAAAAATAAAAGTTTTATATATAAAGGACTTGCTGTAACTTTTTTGGTGGGTCTGAGTTTTAGCAATATGGCCTGCAGTGGTTCATATCTGGATGAAGTACAGAATTCAGGAGCTTTTAAAACGGAGACTTATTTTCAAAATGAGAGACAGTCATTTAGTGCTCTGGTTTCTGTATATGATATTTTAAGAAAATATTCCGGGGGATTTGAGAATACTGTTACCTTTTTTAATGCAGGATCTGATGATTTTTATTCCGGAGGTGGAAATTCTAATGATGGTGCAGGTATTCAGGGACTCAATAATTATTCACTGAACCCTAACACAATGCCTGCGAGCTATTGGAAAGATTATTATCAGGGTGTAGCACGTGCCAATCTTTTAATGGAGAGAGTGTCGGGAGCTAATATGGATGAAGGTCTCAAAAAAAGATACAGTGCAGAAGCTAAAGTTTTGAGATCTTTATACTACTTCGAATTGGTAAGAATGTTTGGAAATATTCCTTTGGTTCTTAAAAGTGTAAAATTTGATGATGATTATTGGAATATTCCACAGGCAAAGCCAGGCGAAGTATACACACAGATAGAAAATGATATCATTGCTGCACTTCCTGATCTGATGTTAACAGCTACAGGTAATGACAGAGGAAGAATTACACAGGGGACAGCCAGAGCAATATTAGGAAAGATCTATCTTTATGATAAGAAAATGCCGGAAGCAGCAGCACAATTTGAACAGGTGAATGGCACACCTGGAGGGACCAGCCAATATGGGTACAAATTGGTAGCAAATTATGGAGATCTATTTAAAGTAGGACCAGAAACGGTAGATCCTTATAAGTTTTCGACGGAATCTATTCTGGAAGTAATGCATACTAACAAAGGGAATTCTGACTGGGGTTTCTGGGGACAGGGAAAAGATGAAGGAAACTCTATCAATGCAATGCTTGGACCTCGTTCTTATTCCATTAACAAAAAAATTAAAGATAATGATGCTCCTGATTTATATCCGGGGTGGGCATTTAATACAGTGGCTGAGGACTTGTATAATTTCATGCAGGGTGACCCACGAATGAATACAACTATTTTCAATATGAAACCGTTGTTAGCAGAGGATAAAGTTAGCTATAGTCCTGCATTTTCGGATACCGGATATTTTTTAAATAAATATTTACCTACCAATGATTTGAAAAGCTCACTTCCCGGAGCCGCAGAACTCAACTTCAGACAAAATTATGTAGCCATAAGATTAGCTGATACCTATCTTATGGAGGCAGAGGCCTTAGGCGCAGCAGGAGCAAGAGCTCAGGCTTTGTTGGATGCAGTAAGAGCAAGAGTTGGTTTAGGATCAGTTCCTGTTTCTATTCAGGCAATAAAAGATGAAAGAAGAAGAGAACTTGCCGGAGAAGGACACCGATGGTTTGACCTTGTAAGATGGGGAGATGCACCTATAAAGCTTGCATTCAAAGGGTTTAAAGCTGGTAAAAATGAAATTTTACCCATTCCGTTTAATGAACTGCCGAATACAGCGTTACATCAAAATCCGGGATATTAAATATGAAGTTTCACAACTTATATAGTTTCTTTAAAGGTACTGCACTGCTTTGCGGTGTGGTACTTTTTCCTTTGTCATGTACTACTGTTGCTCAGAAGAATGGTGATGAAGTTGAATATTGGCTTACCAAAGGAGATGAAAACATCAAATTACAGCCCCAGGCTCCCATCAGATTTGTAAATACATCTAATACCCTTCAGAATATTGAAATTGATGATACACAAAAGTTTCAATATGTTGAGGGTTTCGGATATACATTAACGGGAGGAAGTGTTGAGGTTATTAATCGTTTGTCTCCAGGCAAAAGAAAAGCTTTATTGAATGAACTTTTCGGAAGTGGTAAACATTCCATTTCCATCAGTTATCTGAGAGTAAGCATTGGAGCTTCGGACCTTGATGGAGAAGTTTTTTCGTATGATGATCTTCCGGAAGGACAGACGGATGTTTCTCTTTCTAAATTCAGTTTAGCAAAAGACAAGGCTCTGATTGCAATGTTGAAAGAGATTTTAGCTATTAATCCTAAGATTAAAATTATTGCAGCTCCGTGGTCACCTCCGGTTTGGATGAAAGATAACGGAAAATCTAAAGGAGGAAGTTTAAAACCTGAATTTTATGAGACATATGCCCGGTATTTTGTAAAATATATTAAGGAAATGCAGAACGAAGGGATTGTTATTGATGCAGTAACTCCTCAAAATGAACCCTTGCATCCTGGAAATAATCCGAGTATGTACATGCCATCTGATCAACAGAGGGATTTTATTAAAGGGCATTTAGGACCTGCTTTTAAGAACAATAAAATAAAAACCAAGATTGTAATATATGATCATAACTGTAACAAACCTGAGTATGCTCTTGATATTTTAAAAGATCCTGAAGCCTATCAATATATAGATGGATCTGCTTTTCATTTGTATGAAGGGGATATTTCAGCATTGAGTACGGTTCATGATGCATTTCCAGATAAAAACCTATATTTTACCGAACAGTGGACGGGTTCAAAAGGAACTTTCAATGAAGATCTGAACTGGCACACAAAGAATGTGATTATCGGTTCTATGAGAAACTGGAGTAAAACAGCACTGGAGTGGAATCTTGCCAATGACTCAAAGTATGCCCCCCACACAGAGGGCGGATGTACGGAATGTAAAGGAGCAATAACCATTTCAGACAGTGAGAGCTTTACCAGAAATGTTGCCTATTATATTGTAGCACACGCCTCTAAGTTTATCCCTTCAGGATCTCAACGTATTGCTTCCACTCAGACCCAATATTTATCGACTGCTGCATTCAGAACTCCCAACGGAAAAACGGTATTGATTGTTCAGAACGATAGTAAAGAAATTGAAATTTTTAATATTAAATTTGCCGGAAAGATCGCTACAGTAAACATTCCTGGGCAATCTGCCGCCACTTATATTTTTTAATCGAATAAGTATGAAGAGAGTTTATTTCTTACTCGCATTCTCAACACTTGGAATGAATGTCTATGGACAGAAAACAACAGATCAGAGAGTTGCAGAACTTTTGTCTAAAATGACACTGGAAGAAAAAGTAGGGCAGATGGTGCAATACAGTGGATTTGAATATGCCACAGGGCCTCAGCATTCTAATTCGGCTGCAGTGCTGGACGAAATTAAAAAGGGGAAAGTGGGCTCTATGCTGAATGTTGCCGGAGCAGAAGAAACCAGAGCATTTCAGAAACTGGCCATGCAGTCCCGATTGAAGATTCCTTTACTTTTTGGACAGGATGTTATCCATGGATATAGGACAACTTTTCCTGTTAACATCGGGCAGGCTGCGAGTTGGGATCTGGGAATGATAGAAAAATCAGAAAGGATTGCAGCTACAGAAGCATCAGCGTATGGCATTCACTGGACTTTTGCCCCGATGGTAGATATTGCCAGAGACCCGAGATGGGGAAGAGTAATGGAGGGGCCAGGAGAAGACACTTATCTGGGAACTCAAATCGGATTGGCAAGAATTAAAGGATTTCAGGGGAAAGGATTAGGAAGCCTTGATGCGGTAATGGCTTGTGCAAAACATTTTGCAGCCTATGGTGCAGCGGTGGGCGGCAGAGATTATAATTCTGTTGACATGAGCCTCAGACAACTGAATGAAACCTATCTTCCACCTTTCAAAGCTGCCGCAGAAGCAGGAGTTGCTACGTTCATGAATTCTTTCAATGATATCAATGGAATTCCGGCCACAGCCAATCAATATATTCAGAGAAATTTACTAAAAGGAAAATGGAATTATAAAGGTTTTGTAGTTTCAGACTGGGGAAGTATCGGGGAAATGATTCCTCACGGATATGCAAAGGATGGCGCTGAGGCTGCTGAAAAAGCAGTACAGGGAGGCAGTGATATGGATATGGAAAGCCGGGTATATATGGCAGAACTTCCGAAACTTGTTAAAGAAGGAAAAGTAGATACTAAACTGGTGGATGATGCTGCAGGAAGAATTTTAACCAAAAAATTCGAGATGGGGCTTTTCGACGATCCTTACCGATTCAGCAATGAGAAAAGACAAAAAGAACAAGTTAATAACCAGGAAAATAGGAAATTCGGAAGGGAGTTCGGATCTAAGAGTATTGTTCTCCTTAAAAATAAAGATAATATCCTTCCACTTTCAAAAACTGTAAAAACAGTGGCTTTGATTGGTCCGTTCGGAAAAGAAACCGTAGCCAATCATGGGTTTTGGTCTATTGCTTTTAAAGATGACACCCAAAGAATAGTTTCTCAGTTTGATGGGATTAAAAATCAATTGGATAAAAATTCTACCTTATTATATGCAAAAGGCTGTAATGTAGATGATCAGGACAAAACAATGTTTGCGGAAGCAGTAGAGACCGCCAGAAAAGCAGATGTGGTGATTATGACTTTAGGAGAGGGACATGCGATGAGTGGTGAAGCAAAAAGCCGAAGTGCTATTGGTTTTTCCGGGGTACAGGAAGATCTTTTGAAAGAAGTTGCCAAAACAGGGAAACCGATTGTTCTCATGATTAATGCAGGAAGGCCTTTGATTTTCAACTGGGCGGCAGACCATATTCCTGCTATTGTTTATACGTGGTGGCTGGGAACGGAAGCAGGAAATTCTATTGCCGATATCCTGTTTGGAACCGTAAACCCAGGAGGAAAGCTTCCAATGACCTTTCCAAGAACTGAAGGACAGATTCCGATGTACTATAATCACTATAATACAGGCAGACCTGCAAAAAACAATACGGACAGAAATTATGTTTCAGCATATATTGATCTTGACAACGATCCGAAATTCCCGTTTGGATTTGGGTTAAGCTATACAGAATTTACCTATTCCGGTATGATTTTAAGTTCTGAAAACCTGAAAGGAGACCAGAAATTAAACATCAGTGTTACTGTTTCCAATACTGGGAAATATGATGGTGAGGAAGTGGTGCAGCTTTATATAAGAGATCTTTTTGGGAAAGTAGTAAGACCTGTAAAAGAATTAAAAGGTTTTAAAAAAGTATTCATCAAAAAAGGAGAAGCCAAAAAAGTAGAATTTACACTGACTCCGGAAGATTTGAAATTTTTTGATGATGAACTGAATTTTGACTGGGAGGCAGGTGAATTTGATATTATGGTGGGAACCAATTCTCAGAATGTACAAACAAAAAGAGTGAATTGGGTGGAATAAATATTCTTTTAACCTGACCACAATAAAAAATATAAATGTCTTTAGCCAAAGCTTAATCATCATAACAATATGAAAATTAAATTCCGAAATACCATTCAGTTTTGTATAGCAGGAATATTAGCCTTATCTGTGGCGAATTGTGCTTCAAACAAAGCAGATTCCGACAGAAAACTGATCTGGAGTGATGAATTTAACGGAAAAGGACTTCCGGATTCACTAAAATGGAACTACGATGTGGGTGGTGGTGGCTATGGAAATGATGAAGCTCAGTTTTATACCAAAAACAGGCTGGAAAATGCCAGACTGGAAAACGGAAATCTTGTTATTGAAGCTAAAAAAGAAAATTGGGAAAAGAATAAATATACTTCAGCAAGATTGTTAACCAAGGGGAAATTTTCCTTTCAATATGGAACGGTAGAAGTTCGTGCAAAACTTCCGAAAGGCCGGGGAACATGGCCAGCCATCTGGATGATGAGTGAAAAGATGAAGAAATGGCCTGATGACGGCGAACTTGATATCATGGAACATGTAGGATTTAATCAAGGCTATATCCATGCTTCGGTACATACTAAAAAATACAATCATATTCTGGGAACCCAAAAAACGGATACTTTGATTGTAAAAGATGCAAGCAAAAAATTTCATGTGTATAAAGCCAATTGGACACCGGAAAAGATAGAGGTATATATTGATGATCAGAAGTTTTTCACCTATGAAAATAAAGAAAAGACCTATGAAGCATGGCCTTTTGAACAGCCTTATTTTATCATTTTAAATCTGGCAGTAGGTGGTTTCTGGGGCGGAAAAGAGGGAATAGATGACAGCATCTTTCCACAAAAGTATTATATAGACTATGTAAGGGTCTATCAAAATAAATAATGAAAAAGAGGACATACGGTCCACAAACAAAGAAATCATGAGAAAACTAATCGTAAGTTGTTTTGTAATAGGGATTGCCATCAATGTCAATGCCCAGAATTATTGGAAAAAACATGAAGGAAAAACAGCAAAGGTCATTCTTACCAACTCTAAAGTGAATGAAAGAATGGTAGATAAAGGTCCCGTAAAATTTGAGCAGTTCGGACAGCCAAAGGAAACGGAAGCCTGTATTTTTGTAGCTCCTGGTTTTAAATATCAAAAGCTGATCGGAATTGGAGGAGCTATTACAGATGCATCAGCAGAAACATTCTACAAAATGCCAAAGAATAAGCAAAAAGAAATTCTGGAGGCCTATTTTGGGAAAAACGGATTGGGATACACTGTGGTGCGTACTAATATGAATTCCTGTGACTTCTCCAGCGATTCCTATACCTATGTAGAAGATAACGACACTTCTCTGAAAACTTTCAACCTTGCCCACGATGAAAAGTATAAAATTCCGATGATCAGAGAAGCACAGAAAGCAATAGGAAATAATTTTACCTTTTACTTCTCTCCATGGAGTCCGCCAGCCTGGATGAAGTCTAATAAAAGTTTATACAAAGGCGGAAGGCTGGAAAACCAATATTACCAGACCTGGGCAGATTACTATATTAAATTCATCAAAGAATACGAAAAAAGAGGAATTAATGTCTGGGGATTAACTGTTCAGAATGAACCTATGGCAACACAATCCTGGGAATCCTGCATTTATACAGCCGAAGAAGAAGGGGAATTCCTGAAAAACAACCTAGGTCCAACTTTATGGAAAAACGGCTATAAAGATAAAAAAGTAATGATCTGGGATCACAACAGAGACCTGATTTATCAAAGGGCAACTACCACACTTGGTGACCCTGAAACTTCAAAATATGCGCATGGAATAGGCTATCACTGGTATGAAACCTGGAATAATAAAACCCAATTATTTGATAACCTTGCAGAAACCCACAGAGCTTTCCCGGATAAATTTCTTGCCTTCACGGAAGGCTGTAAAGAACAGTTTGCCATGGATAGAATTTATGATGTAAGCCTAGGTGAACTATACAGCAAGAATATGCTGAACGATTTTAATAAAGGAAATGCTTTATGGACAGACTGGAATATTCTGCTGGATGAAACCGGTGGACCCAACCATAAAGGAAATTTCTGTTTTGCACCCATCATTGCCGATACAAAAACAGGGGAGGTGTTCTATACTTATGAATACTACTACATCGGCCATGTATCAAAATACATCAAACCTAATGCACAAAGGATAGGTTCATCTTCCAACAGAGCGGCATTAACGTCTTCTGCTTTTATGAATGAAAACGGAGAGCTGGTTACTGTAATTATGAACGATTCCGATAATGATATCGAAACTAATCTTTGGATTGAAGGCATGGCGGCTAAGGTAAATGCTCCGGCACACTCTATACAGACCGTAATTTTATAACTTCATATTAATATTATTTTAAAAGAATCGGCGGCCTCGAAG
>NZ_JBBGZQ010000025.1:0-106539 GCF_037572595.1 Chryseobacterium sp. MYb328
ATTATATATTTTTTTTCTTTAAAAATTGAAATTAATGAAAATATTTAAATTATCTAATATGTAATTTATGTGTTTATATTATTGGTTTTCATCAATTTATTTCAAAAAATATTAATAAATTCTTTTTTTTTATTTCAAATGTTTGTGATATTTTTATAAAACACAAATAAAAAAATATTGTAAATTATGAAAAGAAAAAACAAAATTTCGCTATTGTTGCTTGCTGCAGCAATCACTGTAAGTTGTAACTCTGACAGACTTAGTGATAGTCCCGAATCTAATCCTGATGCAAATGCTGCAGTGAATTCTGATGCTATAGCTTCTGGTGATGCTAAGCCTATTCCCGGACAATATGTTGTTGTTTTAAATGATGGTGTTTTGGAAAAAAATGGATTTACTGTTTCTAAAGGGACGAATAATAGCAGAGATAGCTATTTAAGACAAACCGGAGTACTATTAGATAAATTAAAAAATAGTGATGGTTTGAAACTAGGTATTGATAATCAAAAAATTTCTAATGCTTTCGGCTATGCTTTGGAAGGATTTGTAGCTAAAAACCTTACAGATGCAGAGGTTGAAACACTTAAAAAAGATTCTAGAATCAAAAGTGTTGAACAAGATTATCAAGTTTCTTTAGGGACGTCAACCAGAGCTGTTACACAAGCTGTTTCTTCGCAAGAAACCCCTTGGGGAATTACCAGAATTGGTGGGGCAGGTGATGGGACAGGAAAAACAGCCTGGGTTATTGATTCAGGTATAGATTTAGATCATCCAGATCTTAATGTAGATACACAGAGAAGTGTTTCTTTTGCAGGAGATAATAATCCTGATGATGGAAATGGGCATGGGACGCATGTTGCAGGAACTATAGCAGCTCTTAATAATAACATTGGAGTGGTAGGTGTAGCAGCTGGAGCAAAAGTTGTTGCATTAAAGGTTTTGAAAAATGATGGATTTGGTGACTTTTCATGGACTGTTTCTGCTTTGGATTATGTATATGCCAATGCTTCAGTAAATGATGTAGTGAATATGAGCTTAGGCCCTGCAAACGGAAGACTTAGACTTTCTACTACCGATCAGGCCGTGTTAAAAGTTGCTGAAAAAGGGATTAAAATAGCAATAGCAGCAGGGAATTCCTATGACGATGCTAATTATTATTCGCCAGCAGCTGTTAATCATGCTAATATTTATACGATTTCTGCTGTAGCCCAAGGCGATTACTGGGCTTCTTTTTCTAATTATGGAACTTGTGTGGATTATGCAGCTCCCGGCTATCAAGTAAAATCAACATGGTTGAATGGTGGTTACAATACCATTAGTGGAACTTCTATGGCATCACCACATGCTGCGGGTGTGTTGCTTCTGGGGACACCAAAAGCAGACGGTAGTGTGAAATCTGCTTATTGGGAATATAAATACGGATTTTTAACTAACGGAACATTTGGCAAATATTATACAGGTAAATATGGACCGACAAATACTTACGTTTTAGCAGACTACCGTTCTGATAAAGATGGTGTAATTGACAATATTATTCATAGGTAATGTTTAATAAATTAAATAAAAAAGGGATGAAGTAATTCAAGACCACTGAAAAAGTGTATTCATTTTGAATGCATATATTTCGGGTAAGAAATTAAGAGCTTATTACGTGATTTTAAACCTCGTATTAAGCTCTTTTTTTTTGAGCTTTTTTGAAGTCTGCTTTGATGAATATGTTTTTTTCTAGATAAGTTTCAATATTCTTTTTAAATTGACTGCGAAAATAGCCATTGCTCCCTGCATTTGTATATTTTCAATGCCATAAGAGCTTGCTCTGTCATACCCATGTACGTTTTTTAGTTCATTGTTTTTAGCTTCAATTCTATACCGATACTTTGGTTTTTCTTTGTAATAATCACTTTTCTGAAAAGCCATTTGATCTTGATGTAATTCTGATTTTATAGAGACTGAATGCGTTTTTGTTTTAGAACCTTCTTTGTGACAACCTTCTTTTAATGAACAAATTTTACATTTTTCAACCCCTTTTTATCTTTCAGTGACCTCAGTAATTCATCTGTTTTTTATTATAAATTCAATTGTTATTTTAAAGGCCAATTTCCTACTGAAGATTATATTTTGTTTGTTATTATTTTATGGGATTTCAGAGATTAATTTCATAAATTTGAGTAAATATCGTTTCTATGGCTTATATAGATTACTATAAAATTTTAGGCGTAGATAAAAGCGCAACCCAGGATGATATCAAAAAGGCATATCGGAAATTGGCCAGAAAGCTGCATCCGGACCTTAATCCTGATGATAAAGAATCAGAAAGAAAATTCAAAGAGCTGAACGAAGCCAATGAAGTTCTCAGCAATCCTGAAAACCGTACAAAGTATGATAAATACGGAGAAAATTGGAAACATGGTGAAGAGTATGAAAAAGCGCAACAGCAGCAAAGACAGTACCAGCAACAGAACCATGATGGAGGTTTCTCCGGTGCGGACTTTGGAGAAGGCGAAGATTTTTCAGATTTCTTCCAAAATATGTTTGGTGGATCTGGCGGTTTTGGTAAAAGTTCAAGAGGAAGAGCTTCAGGAAAGTTTAAAGGACAGGATGTACAAGCTGAACTTAATCTGAAGTTGAGAGATGCTGCTGTAACTCATCCGCAAACTTTTGAAATTAATGGCAAAAAAGTAAGAATTACGATTCCTGCCGGAGTTTATGATGGGCAGAAAATCAAATTAAAAGGCCATGGGAATCCGGGAGTAAATGGCGGTCCAAGCGGAGATCTTTATATTATCTTCAATATTCCTGTAGATCCTGATTTTGAAAGAGTAGGGGATGATCTTAAGACGAAGATTTCTATTGATTTGTATACCGCAGTTTTAGGAGGGGACGTAAAAGTGAATACACTGGATGGAAGTGTCAATCTTAAAGTAAAACCGGAGACCCAAAGCGGAATAACCGTAAGACTGAAAGGAAAGGGCTTCCCTGTCTATAAAAAAGATGGGGAACATGGCGATCTTTTTGTCACCTACGAAGTGAAACTGCCTGTTAACCTTACCGATAAGCAGAAAGAACTTTTTGAACAACTTAAAAATTCCTAGGCTATGAGTGAAAGAATATCACGGGAAGAACTCGTAAGAATATACAATATAGAAATCACCTTTTTTGATGAGCTTGTAGATTATGGTCTGCTGAACATATACATTGAAAATGAAGTTCATTATCTGATGTATGAAGACCTGCCGGATCTGGAAAAATTTGCCAACTGGCATTATGACCTTGAAATCAATCTTCCCGGTTTGGAAGTTATTCATAATATGCTGAAAAAACTGGACGCTTTAAAACGGAGAAACAGAGAGCTGATGAATAAACTTTCAGCAATCAGTGACCAATATGAAGATATTTAGCTTAGTTTTGTAGCTTTTTAAAGCAACCATGTATTATGAGTGAGGAAAAAGTAATTACATTAAAACCTGAGAGAAAGAATTTTGAAGATATTTATTTTAGCGGAAATCAGGGAAGTCTGCTTTTTTCTCCTACCACTAAAGGTAAAACAATAACTACAATTGCAGCAGCCATCATTTTATTGGTTGCATTACTTCTGAAAGACAATTTTAGTAAAGAAAGTCAAGGTATCTTATACTTTTTCAGCTTTATTTTACTGCTTTGTGCTGTTTATCTGTCTGTAAGTGTTAATAAGGTTTCAAGATGGAAAAAACAGGTAAATCATTACCTGAATACTCTGGAAAAATGTAAGATTTACGAAATCAGAATCGAACATAATTTTTTTACAGTCAATATTGATGGTGAAAAAGAGACCAGTGAATGGAAAGACTTTGAGTTTTTTGACAGTAACAATGATTTCATTTCCCTTGAAGGAAAATACAGCTATATGTTTCCCAGAAAGGCAATGAGTGAAAGAGAATATTCTTTACTTAAGACCATTTTAAAAGAGAATATAAAATCATAAAAAAATCAGAGCAAGACGCTCTGATTTTTTATTTTATAATGTTGTCTTTCGCTTATTCCAGCCACCCCATTTCTTTCATCCACTCGTCATTGTAGATTTTTCCTACATATCTTGAACCATGATCGTGAAGCAATACTACAATAACATCATCTTTAGTGAACTGATCTTTCATCTGAATCAATGATGCAATAGCACTTCCTGCAGAGTATCCACAGAAGATTCCTTCTTCTTTAGCCAGTTTTCTTGCATAGATGGCTCCATCTTTATCAGTTACTTTCTCAAAATGATCGATAACAGACATATCGTAGTTTTCAGGAATGATATCTTCACCAATTCCTTCAGTGATATAAGTATAAGCGTGATCGTAGTGTAATTCTCCGGTTTCATGGAATTCTTTAAGGATAGAACCGTAAGTATCAACTCCAATCACTTTAATATCTTTATTTTTTTCCTTGAAGAATGTTCCACATCCTGTAACGGTACCTCCTGTTCCTGCTCCTGCTACAAAGTGAGTAAGTTTGCCTTCCGTCTGCTCCCAGATCTCAGGCGCTGTAGACTCGTAGTGAGCGGTTCTGTTGGATAAGTTGTCATATTGGTTTACATACCATCCGTTTTCTGTTTCCTTAGCCAGTCTTTTAGATACTGAATAATAAGAACGCGGATCTGTAGGTTTTACATCTGTAGGGCAAACGATTACTTCAGCACCCACAGCACGAAGGATATCGCACTTTTCTTTAGATTGCTTGGAATTGGTTACAAAGATACATTTGTATCCTTTGATGATAGCAGCCAGCGCCAGTCCCATTCCTGTATTTCCGGAAGTTCCTTCAATAATGGTTCCCCCAGGTTTTAATCTGCCATCTTTTTCGGCATCTTCGATCATTTTTAGAGCCATTCTGTCCTTCACTGAGTTTCCGGGGTTGAAGGTCTCAACTTTTGCTAAAACTAATGCAGGAAAGTCTTCACCTAATACATTGTTAAGTTTTACCAATGGTGTATTTCCTATAGTTTCAAGGATGTTTTTTGCGTATTTCATAAATGTTTTATATGCGGTGCAAAGATAATGCTTTTAAAATTATCTGTATTGAGATCATACGTCTTTAAAGATCAAAAACAGATCAGCAAAAACTTTAAATTTTGATATTGAGTTTAATTATACTTGATTGCCTTCACCGGAGAAATTTTACTGATCAGATAACTCGGAATAATTAAGGCAAGAGCAGATATAGCCAAAATTCCTAATGAAATAGATACAATGGCCACAGGGTTAAGGTCTACCGGAACTGTACTCACATAGTAATTTTCCGGGTTAAGCTTAATAATTCCAAAGAATTTCTGGATAAGAATTAATCCTAATCCAATGGCATTACCATATAAAAGACCTGGAATCATGATGATAAGTGTATAATTGATGAAGGTAGCTCTGATCTGCGCATTGCTAGCTCCTAAAGTCTTCAGCAAACCTATGGAATTGGTTCTTTCAATAATAAGAATCAGAAGAACCATAATAATATTGATAACCACTACAATCAGCATGATAATGATGATCAGAGCGATGTTGGTATCGAAAATACTGATCCAGTCCGTGATTTGTGGAAATTTTTCAGTTGCTTTTTCAGCATAATTCTTATAGCCGATCAGTTTTTCGATTTCAGGAAAATCTTTGTCGATGTCATTAACGTTTTTCAGGAAAATGTCGATTCCGCCAATCTCATCAGGCTTCATATCCTGAATTTTTCTGGCATGATTAATTCCACCAATCACAAACTGTTCATCAATAAGTTTGATATCCGTTCTATAGATTCCGATAATTTTGAATTTACGATAAAGTGGTTTTTGATCTGCTTTTAAGAAAACCGTAACGATACTGTCGTTTACTTTAAGGTGGAGATCTTTGGCTATTTTTTGTGAAATGGCCACATCATTGTTGAAGCCTACTTCTGTAACCTTGGGAGTAGTTCCGGCGATAAGGAATTTTTTAAACCTTAAACTGTCGAAGTCTTTTCCGATTCCTTTGAATATAATTCCTGCAAAATTATGCTCATTACGCATAATCCCGGTAACAGTCACATATTTTTGGGTGCTTTCCACGTCAGGAAGTTCCCTTATTTTAGCAATATTCAATCCCTGGTTATCTAAAACCGAGGTGTTATAAGAGGAATTGGATCGGGTAGATCTTACCGTAATGTGTCCGCTGAAATCTGCCAGTCTCTCCTTAATAGCTTTTTTGGAACCGAATCCAGTGGCTACAGTAATCAGGGAAACAATGATTCCCAGTGCTACGGAAAGCCTGCCAATGAAGATGATAACCCTTGAAAGGTTATTTTTGTTATCTTTGGAAAATGCTATTTTTCTAGAGAAATATAAAGGAAACTTCAAGCTTATGAATTTAGATTTCAAAATTAAAAATTTACTTCTGATTTGCCTAATTTTTTTAGGAGTATTCAACCAATATTATTCTCAAACTCAAGTTCAACCGGATTTTAAAACCGGAGCAGATCAGCCTGAGCTTTATTTATCCTTATTAAAAGATAAAACGATTGGAGTAGTAACCAATCAGACAGGTTTGATGAGTGACAGAACTCACCTCGTAGATTTTTTAGTCAAAAATGGGGTGAAGATCAAAGCTATTTTTGCCCCTGAACATGGTTTCAGAGGAGATGCTGATGCGGGAGCAAAAGTGAAAAACGGGGTGGATGTAAAAACCGGAATTCCCATTGTTTCCCTGTATGGCAGTAATAAAAAGCCGAAACCTGAACAATTGGCAGGAATAGATATTGTTGTTTTTGATATTCAGGATGTGGGAGTGAGGTTCTATACATATATTTCTACTCTAACTTATCTCATGGAAGCAGGTGCTGAAAATAAGGTTGAAGTAATGGTTCTGGATCGCCCCAATCCGCATGACGGATATACAGACGGCCCTGTTTTGAGAAAAAAATGGGCCAGTTTCGTTGGAATGCACGAAGTTCCGGTAGTTTATGGACTGACTATCGGGGAATATGGAAATATGGTAAATGGAGAAAAGTGGCTGAAAAATGGTGTTCAGGCAAAATATACCCTGATTCCAATGAAAAATTACCATAAAAAGCAACGCTATACGATATTAGACAAACCATCACCAAATTTACCTAATGATAAGGCGATTAATTTATACCCTAGCTTATGTTTTTTTGAAGGGACTCAGGTTTCTGTAGGAAGAGGGACTGATCAGCCTTTTCAGATTTATGGCTCACCGTGGACGGAAAGTTTACCCTATAAATTTACCCCTAAACCAAGCTATGGAGCTAAGGATCCATTTCTGAACGGGAAGCTGTGTTATGGAGAAAACCTTTCCGGCTATCCTAAGGACCTGAGAGAACTGAATCTTGAATGGGTAATCAAGGCTTATCAGGCTTATAAAAATCCGCAGCTGGATTTCTTTTTGAAGAATCTGTGGTTTGATACCCTTTCGGGAACTGATGAATTCAGAAAACAGATTATTGCCGGAAAATCAATTCCTGAAATTAAGGCTTCATGGAAAAAGGATCTGGAGGATTTTGAAAAGATCAGAACCCGATATGTGACGTACGAAGATTAATTAGAATAGGCAGGAAGCTTGAAGTTATAAAGGTCATAAAGTGTGACATTTATTCTTTTAAAAGACCATTTAGTGATAATGCGACTGTAAGTAACTTCCAGCTTCCAACTTTTAATTAATCAAAATTTTGGGGTGGATTTTTATCATTTTTGCCCCTATTTAATATAAACAATCCAATAGTTAAGCCGACAACTCCTGCAAAAGCAGTTAATAAGGCTCTCTGTAATTTGTCTGGAAGATCATTTCCCAGATAATTCATTAAAAAAAGGATCACAAAAGTGATCACTGAAATGATAATATGATTTTTTCCGAAAAGCTTCATTGTATTATTTAAATTTATAAGAGATCATGACTCCACCTCTGTAGGGGATGATTTCACCACTTCTGTTCAGTCCGTCAGCGCCGTCATAACGTTGACCAGTTGTTTTATCATAGCCTTTATAGAATCCCTGGGAAGTTCCGATAGTAGCATATAGATCAAGATTCCAACGTTCTGATAATTGAAACTGGTATCCACCTGTTACTCCTAGCATGATTGAATATCCTTTTTGATAAAGATTACTTTTTTGGAAAACCTCTCCAGCATCATTGGTAAATGATCCGTCTTTCCAGTAATTCCATTTTTGAAGATTATAAGCAGCAAAAGCAATATTTGCTCCTATATACCAATGTTTGAAAGCCTCTTGGAAGTAATATCTTCCTTCGGCAGAAACAGAGTAAAACTGTAATTCGTGTCCTGCAAAAGACTTCCATGGTGAGATAAACACATCTCCCTGAAGGGTATATTTAGGACTAATCTGTTTTTCTACACCCAGATTAAAAACACCTACCGGTAAAAAAAGAGCATTTCCCTTTACATACAAACTTTTCTCTTCGCTTTGTTCCTGCTCCTGAGCCTTTAGAGATCCTATGCTCAGAAATGCCAAAGCTCCCATTAATACTCTGTATTTCATCAATATGTTTATTTTATTTGTTTTAATAATTCCTCAGCTAATTTGGAATCTCTGTTAGCCTGAACTGCCATGTTTTTAGACATTTCAGCGTAGTTTTTTGCCATTTCTTTATTTCCGGTTAAGAAATAAAGTTTACCAAGGATATAAGTGTTTTCAGAAGTTTCTCCTCTCATTACGGACTTTTCTGCCCATTCTGTTGCTTTTTTTAATGAAGATGGTGTTTTTACATGGTCTACAAATACCCATGCTGCTCTTAAAAGTTCATCAGGATTAAATGAATCCGGGGTTTTATAATAATCCAATGCTGCTTTTTCGTATTCAGGGAAATTGGCATTTCGCTCATAATAGTTAAGCTTTGTCTGGTTGAGTTTTGTAGTAGCTGTTTGTTTTCCTACCAATGGTTCAGCCATTTTCATAAAGTATTCATCGTTGATCCTTTTATTTTTGTCATCAATGGACTGTTCTATGATCTTCGATAATTTAAGCTGAGCATCAAATTCATTATATGTTTCTTCAGGAAGAAATTTGACAATCTCTGCTTTTCTGGAAGTAAAAGCTTTGTAATTGGAATCTTCAGTTGATTTTAAGAAAAATAGCATGAATCCTATGTCATCTTTTGAAAGCGGTTCAGCTGCTTTTTTGTTTTCAAAATACCTTTCGGAGGCCTTTTTAGCAAACTCGTAATCTGTATCAGAGTTTAGCCTCATTATATTGATCAGAAATTCGGGATCTTTTTCTCCGTTGGCAAATCTCTCTTTCAGAGAACCTTTTTTATTTCCTTGTGAATTGATATCCTGAGCCATAGCCACAAACATACTTTCTTCCATATAGCCTGTGTTTCTGGAAACAAGCTCACCTTCACCGTTCAGGAAAAGATAAGTAGGATAGGAACGGACTCCAAATTTAGAAGCAAGGTCTCTTCCTTCTCCTTTTTCCATATCAAATCTTGCATTGATGAAATTGGTATTGAAATATTCTCTTACGGATTTCTGAGGAAAAACATTTTTTTCCATCATCTTACATGGTCCACACCAGGAAGCATAAGCATCAATGAAAACCAGTTTTTTTTCCTTTTTAGCTTTGGCTATAATATCCTTAAATGGTAGTTCCTGGAACTGTATAGTCTCCTGAGCGGAGATCATGATAGAGCAAACAATAGATATCCCTGAGATGATCTTCTTCATTTTCAAATAAGATTTGTAGCGAAGATAAATAATTTTCAAAATATAAAGGAGGGAATCTGAAGGTTGAATGATTTATTAACTAATTTTAAGACTTATATTTTTTGATCCGGTTACTCTAAGTTATCTAATAAGATACAGAAGAACCACTAAAGTTTCCTGATAAAAAAAGCTTACTTTTTGTTTAAAGACTCTTTATGCTCCTTACCCCAAACTTCCAATTGGCTTAAGACGGGCAATAGTTTTTTCCCTATTTCTGATAATTCATATTCCACTTTGGGTGGAATCTCAGCATATACTGTTTTTACAATCAGATTTTCCTGTTCCATTTTTTTAAGCTGTAGCGTAAGCATTCTTTCGGAAATATTGGGAATTCTGTTTTTCAGTTCAAAAAACCTTAGTTTTTCCTGTTTGAGATGATAACAGATAGAAAGAATCCATCGGCCACTGATGAGATTCACTGCATAAATTTCAGAACAGCTGGATTCCAACGTTTTTTTATTCTCATTATTGGTGGATGATTCTTTAATACTCATACTAACATTTTTGTTCGTTCCATACAACCCATTGTACACTTGTACTATAGAGTACTGATGATTTAAATTTACAAATAAAACGGGAAATATAGGATGTATATCCTGGTTTCATAAACTTTTATTATAGATTTTTTATATAGTAATATTATGGATTTGAATAGAATTAATAAGGAGCTGAGGGTTAGTATAGAAAGCGTTCCATATTCACTGGAGATCGATGAAAATATATTTTTGAATGCTCCGGAAATAATACAGAAGGAAAGAATAGAATTTACCAAGGCTTATCCTGTTCAGCGGCCGGATCATATCAAGGTGAAGGATATTTTTATCCGAAGTTCGGTGGACGGTGAAGAAATACGGTTGCATATTTACCAATCTGAAGAATTTAAAAGGAATAATACTTTGATTTATTTTCATGGTGGGGGATATGTTTTTGGTTTGCCGGAACAGGTAGACAGCCAAATGTTTGAAATGGCAGATGAATTAAAGGCAACAATTATATCTGTAGATTACAGATTAGCGCCTCAATATCGTTTCCCTGTACCTGTTTTGGATAGTTTTGATGCCTTGAAATGGGTGATTGAAGAAGGTGAAAACCAGCTTGGAGTAAATGCTGAGCAGATTACCGTAATGGGAGCAAGTGCTGGAGGACATTTAGCTGCAGCAGTAGCTCAGATGGCTGCAGACCAGAATATTAATAATATAAAACACCAGTTTTTATTATATCCTGTTATCCATAATGGACTGGATACACCTTCTATGCAGGAGTTTACAGATTCTCCATTATGGAGCAGAAGATATGCTGAAATAGCATGGCAGCATTTTTTGGGTGAAGAAAATAGAGACAAAAGAGTAACTTATTCAGACCTTACTCATTATCGTAACTTTTCTGCGTTGCCTCAGACTACAATTGTAGCTTGTGAACTTGATCCCTTAAGAGATGAAGGGATTGAATTCTCCCAGCTTTTATATCAGACAGGTGTTAGTACTGAGTTATGGGTGGTTCCCGGAGCGGTACATGTATTCGATCTCTTTGGCTGTCCTTTGACTGATGAATATAAAAAGTTTTTAATGAGCAGGCTCTTTAAATAAGAATAGATGAAATTAAGAGATAAAAAACCGGCGTTGCTTCTTATTGATATTCAGAAAGGATTTCTTGATGAAAACTATTGGGGCGGAAACAGAAATAATAAAGACGCAGAAAAAATAAGCAGAAAAATACTGGAAAGATGGCGGGAATTGAATTTGCCTGTATTTCATGTCCGGCACAGTTCAGTAAATCCTCAATCTAAACTGCATGAATCTGATCCGGGATTTGAATTCAATGATAATGTCCTACCTCAAAATGAGGAATGTATTATCACTAAAAATGTAAACAGTGCTTTTATAGGAACAGATTTAAAAGAAAAACTAGATTTTCAGAAAATAAATACAGTCGTTATTTTAGGAATTACCACAAATCATTGTGTTTCTACAACAACAAGAATGGCTGGGAACTTCGGATATGAAACCTATGTTATTTCAGATGCTACAGCAGCTTTTGACAGAATAGGAATACATGGAGAAAAATATGATGCAGAACTAGTTCATCTCATGGCATTAGCCAATTTGAATGAAGAATTTGCAACTGTCCTGAATAGTGAAGAATTATTTGAAGATTTGTAGAAAAGAGTTAGAAGCATGAATATATTTAAACTGCTGTACGTGTATGGCAGTTTTTATTTTTTAGAAAGGAAATCTTTTATTCTAAATATTTTTGTCAGTAATCATTTGTATTTAGCTTAGTTTTAAGATAATTTTATTTCACTCAATGGTCCTGAAATCTTTGTTATATCTTTGCAAACGAATAATTTATCTACAGAGGTGATCTTAAAAACACAGGCTTTACTATAGCGTAATTAAGGTTTTCTGTGTACGAGAATAGAATGTAGAAGACCTTGAGTATTAATTTTAAACACGCCTTATCCCAAAAATCTATTTACGTTGCCGCCCTATCCACCTGTTTAATTGCAGTAGTGGCTTTTGCCGTTTTAAGTCATTTAATTGCTGAAGATAACCGTAAAAATAATGAAGACTTTGCGAAAAAAACTTTCTTTAGAAAATATGAATCTGTGGAAAGTGAATTCAGGAATATTGAA
The DNA here is from genome assembly GCF_037572595.1 of Chryseobacterium sp. MYb328. Taxonomy (NCBI): domain Bacteria; kingdom Pseudomonadati; phylum Bacteroidota; class Flavobacteriia; order Flavobacteriales; family Weeksellaceae; genus Chryseobacterium; species Chryseobacterium sp. MYb328. The sequence goes on from NZ_JBBGZQ010000025.1 coordinate 12,350, forward strand.
GATTATCAGTATCTGCTTCGTGAATTGATTCAAAAAGACGGATTGAAAAACTACAGAGATTATTCTTTGGTTTTAAATGATTTAAATAAAAAAAGAAACCTGTTAACATATAGCTGGTATTACTATGACAATAATAAAACAGGAAAGTATGAAAGTAATAACCCATTATCCGGCATTTTCAAGGATAGAAACAAAGCAGAAGGATCTGTTTCCATAAAAAATAGCGGTTCCGGACATTTTAAAGATCTTTTAATAAGCCGTAAAGACAGCATGTTCTGGGTGAGTTATGATTCTCTTGTATTACCAGAGAAAAATATACTGTACTATGGTTCTACCGTAAGTTTAGATGATCTTCATCAATATTTTACCAATGTAGATAAAAGCTCAAATACCTACGCTTACGTTTTTACCAGGGAAGGAATTTGTATTACCCATCCTGAGAAAAAGTACATCGGGAAAAATGTTTTCGATTTCACGGATATCAAGGCAAATGATACTTTGTGCAGTAAGGTAAAATCAGGACATACAGAAAGCCTTGCCACATCTGAATACCTGGGAATAGGTGTGACACGTTTTATAAAACCTTTGAAAACCGACAATTTTGACGGATATGCAGTAGTGAATTATGTCAATTTTATTACGGATGAGAATATAGATAAAGTAAAAGCTTATACAGTTTATATATTTCTGGCTGCTTTATTTCTGATTGTCACTGTTTTTATTTTATTCCAACGGTCTACAAGTATGGCTTACAAAGAAAAAGAAAAGATACAGTCTGAAAAAAATCTATTGTTGGTAGAGAATGAAAAGATGCATAAAGCAGAGGTGATTAATCAGTTGCAGCAACTTAAGAATAACATCAATCCACATTTCCTGTTCAACTCTCTGAACTCTTTGTATATGCTGATTGGAATTAATAAAGACAATGCCCAGAAATTCACCATGAATCTTTCAAAAATCTACAGATACCTGATTGTTCCGCCAAAGGAAAATATTGTCCCTGTTGCCAAAGAGATTGATTTTATTCAGAAATATATGGAACTTTTGAAAAGCAGGTTTGATGAAGAACTGAATTTTCAGCTTATTATCAAAGACCCTGCAGGTTTAGAAAAACGTATTCCTTATCTGTCTCTTCAAATCGTGACAGAAAATGCTGTAAAACATAATATTGCGACTGTAGATCAACCCTTGGGAATTACAATAGAAGTAGAAGAAAACGGAATTACGGTAAAGAATACGTACCAGCCCAAAACAGAAATTGTTCAGGGAGAGAAATTTGGAATTGACTATTTGAATCAGGTTTATGAGTATTTTAGAGAAAATCCACTTCATATTTCTGTAGACGGTGAATATTTTATATGTTTTTTGCCATTAATGAAATAAAATGAAAAAATCCATTCACTCCCGAATAATCACCTTTCACTCCCTAATACACTCTATATAATTCACTATACCTATAGCTTTGCCAGCTGAAACTAAGATATTTACTATTTGGAATGAATCGGACTATTGTAATGAAGAATTACAGACTTGCTCTGTATCTTGGACTAGCCATGGCATCGCCCGCAGTTCTTGCTCAGAAAAAGGATACTGTAAAAACGACCAAGGAAAAAACTGAAAAAGCAGATATTTCATCATCAAAAAAAGCAAAAAAAATTGACGAACTGATCAAAAAAGGGTCTTACAAAAAAGGACTTTTTAATACGATTCAGGTAAAAACGGATGTTTATTTTGAAATTCCTGACAGTTTGATGGGGCGCCAGTTTTTGGTTGTCAATAAACTCTCTCAGGTGCCGATGCAGGTGAACGAAGCAGGTCTGAATAAAGGAATGAATTATGAAAATAAGATCATCTCTTTTCACCGTGACAGAGTTGCTAAAAAAGTATGGGTGAAAACATCCGAAGCGAAAGTTTCTTCCCCTAAAAATGATGCGATTACAAAATCTGTTAAAGATAACTTCTCAGAATCCGTTATTGAAGTTTTTGATATTGAAGCTCAGAATAATGATTCCACTTCAGTAGCTATTAAAGTGAACAAGGTCTTTGACGGTAACCAGAAAAGCTTTAATGATGTTTTAGCAAATGTAGGCCTTGGTGGATCCGTAAAATCAAGTCTTTCTTTTATTGAAGGGGTAAAAACATTTCCGGAAAACCTTGTGGTGAAATCCCAACTGAGCACTTCAGTGAACGAAGGAGGTGTTGATCTGCCTGTAACGCTTGGGGTGACCAGTAATATTGTTTTACTTCCTAAAGTTCCTATGAAACCAAGGGTAGCAGATGCAAGAGTAGGTTTTTTCAGTGAAAAGCACTGGTTCTTTAATGATCATCAACAGAAAATGGATGAGAAATTTTTCATTACCCGCTGGAATCTGCAGCCTAAAGATGAAGACAAAGAAAAATATCTGAGAGGTGAATTGGTAGAACCGAAAAAACAGATCGTTTACTATATAGATCCTTCAACACCAAAACAATGGCGTGAAAAGATCATTGCAGGAGTTCATGACTGGCAGGTGGCATTTGAGCAGGCAGGTTTCAAAAATGCTGTCATCGCTAAGATGCCGGATGAAAAAGATGAAGATTTTGATATTGATGATGTAAGATATTCTGTGATTACCTATGCAGCTTCTCCAAAATCTAATGCGATGGGACCATCTGTAGTGGATCCGAGAAGTGGTGAAATTATTGAAGCGGATATTATCTGGTGGCACAATGTAATGACTTCTCTTCAGGAGTGGATGAGAATTCAGATAGGACCAATAGATCCTAGGGCAAGAGATAATAAATTCAGTGATGAATATATGGGTGAAGCGATTCGTTTTGTATCCTCTCACGAAGTAGGACATACTTTCGGATTGAAGCATAATATGGGATCTTCCTTTGCATTTCCTGTAGAATCTCTCCGTTCAAAGGAATTTACCGATAAGATGGGGGGAACAGCACCTTCCATTATGGATTATGCCCGTTACAATTATGTTGCTCAGCCAGAAGATGGAGTTACAGCTATCACTCCAAAGATCGGAATCTATGACAAATATGCAATTGAATGGGGGTACCGTTGGTATCCGGATGAATTTGTTGAGAAAAAAGCACTTAGAAATCTGATAGATAAGCATGAAGATGATCCATTGTATTTCTATGGTGAACAGCAAAGCTATCTGGAAACAATAGACCCGCGCTCACAGTCTGAAGATTTGGGTGATGATGCGATGAAAGCCAGCGAATATGGAATGAAAAACCTGAAAGTTGTATCTAATAATCTTTTAAAATGGACCTATGAAGACGGTAAAGATTATACAGATGCAGGAAGGTTATATATGGGAGTGATCGGGCAATGGGATCTTTATACAGGACATGTGATGGCTAATGTAGGAGGAATTTACCTGAACAATACTGTTTTTGGTAATAAGAAAAAGGCCTATGAAGCAGTGCCTGCTGAAACCCAGAAAAGAGCAGTTGATTATCTGGTTAAAAACTCGATCAACCTTCCGGAATGGTTATTCTTTAACCCGATTACAGAGAAAACATATTCGGTGAAAAATTCTCCGATGGGACCTTTTGAGCAGACTCCATATACCCTTGCAAGAGGAATGCAGTATGCCAATATCTATTCACTGTTTATGGATGACAGATTGCTTAGACTCCTTGAGAACGAATTGAAGCATGAAGTTTCAGGTTCAAAAGATAAGATCTACACTGTAGAAAACTTATTTGAACAGGTAAGAACAGCCATTTTTAATAAGAAAGGAAGCCTTACGATGCTTGAAAAAATGGCACAGAAAAACTACGTGGACGCATTGATTGTTTCGGTGAACAAATTATTCGAAAAAACAGCCGTAAAAACATTAAAAACAGATCAGACGCTTAATATGCCAATGATCTGCAACTATCATGAAGAAGGTAGAAACCTTAGAAACATCAATTATTCATCCATGAAAAGAGTATCTGAAGTAACAACGTACAAGAGAGCAGAGCTACAAAAGGTTCTGAACTTCCTGAACAGCACCAGATACAGAGGTGATGACGCTTCAAGAGCGCATTACACAGATTTAATTATTCGTATTGAAGAGGCTTTAAACAAATAAACAGCAATGAAAAAAACTCTAATCCTTTTACCTCTTTTAGCTGCTCAGGTTGCGTTTGCTCAGGAAAAGAAAACAATTACCGGAAAGGTAGAAGATGGTAATACTTCCAGCGTAATTGCAGGAGCATCTATAAAAATTGAAGCACAGTCCGTTTCTACCAAAACCGACCTGGATGGCATTATCGAAAGTGTGTCCGTAGGTACGGTGGCTGATAAAGACGGGAAATTTACACTGGAAATCCCGGCAGGAACAAAATCCCTGTTGGTAAGCTATCCGGGTTATGAATCCAGAATTATTCTCATCAATGAAGACAAAACCAATTATACGGTAAGACTTACTGCTGAGGTTTCAGATAAAAACAAGATTCAGGAAGTTATCATTACCGGATACCAGAAGATTGAAAAACGTAAGCAAACTTCAGCGGTTGCTACAGTTAAAATGGATAATATCAGCCAGGCTGGGGTAGCAAGTGTAGATCAGATGCTATCTGGTCAGATTGCCGGAGTAGTGGTTACTCCTGAAACAGGATCTCCGGGAAGTCCGGCGAAAATCAGAATTCGTGGTACAGCATCATTGTCCGGACCACAGGATCCGTTATGGGTAATTGATGGTCTTCCATTAGAAGGAAATGATGTACCTAATTTCAGCGATAAGGATAATATTGACCAGCTTCAGAACTTTTCTATTGCAGGATTGAACCCAAACGATATTGAAGATATTACGATTCTTAAAGATGCTGCAGCAACAGCAATTTATGGAGCAAGAGCAGCCAACGGAGTAATCTCTATTACCACAAAAAAAGGGAAAAAAGGAAACTTGAGATTAAACTTTTCAGCAGATACATTTATTACAGCTCGTCCTGATTTTGATAAACTTAATCTTCTGAACGCTTCAGAAAAAGTTGACCTTGAATTATCCCTTGCTGGAAATGCAGGATTAACATATCGTTCTGATAGAGGGGAAGTAATGAGAATTTTAACTCAGAACAAGCAGTTGGAGAATTTCAGAAACGGAGGTTTTGGGGCTTTGAATTTACTGACACAACAACAAATTAATGCTTTAAGAAATAACAATACCGATTGGGGTAAATTACTGTATAGAAATGCAGTGAATAAGCAATACGGATTAAGTATTTCAGGAGGAAGTGACCGTTCTGATTATTACCTGTCTCTAGGGTACTATGATGAAGAGGGAACAACAATTGGTACAGGTTTTAAGCGTTATAACTTCACCTTAAAAAACAATTATAAAATAAGCGATAAACTAAACGCGGGGGTCTCCATTTTTGGTACCAAAAGTGAGAAGGAGTCGTTTATGACAGATGCGGATGCTGCTGCAAGCCCTGTTAATTATTCAAGAAATGCCAATCCTTATCTGTCTCCTTACAATGCTGATGGGAGCTACAGATATGATAAGGATATGGATGGTTACAAAGATGTATATATTCCTTTCAACTTCCTGGAGGAAAGAGAAAATACAAACTATACACTGAAAAATCATTCGGTAAAAGCAATATTGGATTTAGAATATAAGGTTTCAAAAAGTTTGAAGTTTACTTCACAGTTGGGACTTCAGTATGACTCCAATAAGACAGAGAAATATGCTGCTGAAAATACTTATTTTACAAGAAAATTCAGAGAAGGAACCTCTTATTTCAAAAACGGAGGATACCAATATTTCTTACCTGCAGGAGGTATAAAGCAGAATTGGGATAATGAGTATTTCCAATATAACTGGAAGTTACAGGGGATGTACAGCACAAAGATCAATTCAGTACATGAAATTGATGTGATGGCTGGAACAGAAATCAGAAGAACAAAAGATAATACTACACTTACAAGAGCCTTTGGATTCAACAGTCTTACTAAGGCAGGTATTCCTATTGTATTTCCTAGTTCAGATTTTGCAGCAGACAAGAAGTATGAAACATACCGTGAAATGCCTGTTGTAGAGAATGCTTATGCATCAATGTTTGCCACGGCTTCTTATACTTATGATCAAAAGTACACTTTCTTCGGAAGTGTGAGATATGATGGAACAAACTTATTTGGGGTAAATAAAAAGTATAGATATTTACCGATATGGGCACTTTCAGGGTCTTGGTTGGTAACAAAGGAAAACTTTATGAGCAATGTTCCTGTTATCTCTAATCTTAGACTGAGAGCGTCTTATGGACTACAGGGAAATATTGATCGTAATACTTCTCCATTCTTTATCGGAGAATATAATAATACAACCATATTACCTGGAGTAAATGAAAATGTGATCAACGTAATCAGTCCGCCAAATGACAAGCTTCGTTGGGAGAAAACAACGAATACCAACTTTGGTATCGATTTGGGGTTATTCCAAAACCGAATCAACCTTACTGCTGATGTTTACAACAGAAAAGGAACGGATATGATCAGTATGAGATCAACTCCTCTTGAATCAGGATTCGAATATACGATGGCAAACTGGGGAAGTCTTACCAATAAAGGTTTTGAATTGGCTATTTCTACCAGAAATATTAATAAAGAAAACTTCAAGTGGTCAACTACGATCAATTTTGCACATAACAAAAGTAATGTGATAACGGAGCAGCCTCGTGATAATGCCCGTCTTCCTACCAGAGAAGGACTTCCTGTAAATGCTGTTTTTGCATTGAAAACTGCAGGAATGGATGAAAACGGAAACCCAATGTTCTGGAAAGGTAATGAAAAAGTAAAAATTGAAGATCTATTTGGATTATATGATCCTTATGAAGATTTCCTTCCTGGATACTTCTCACAGTCAAAGCTTTCAAGTAAAGAATTAAGAGAGTTGTTTACATATGTGGGAGACAGAGATCCTAAATTTACAGGAGGTATTATCAATACTTTTAAAATACATGACTTTGACCTGACGGTTTCTGCAACGTTCAATCTTAAGCAGACCGTTATGAAGACACCGTCTTACAAAGGAATGGAGTTGGATAGAGGGCGAAACTATACAAGAGATATTTATCAGGCAGGAACTACACTTCCGGGGATTACAAGTCCTGAAGCAGATAGTAACCCTGGATGGATGGGGAATAAATGGCTTCTTAACAACGACTATAACGTCTATAATCTGTTAGATATATGGGCGAAGGAGATTAGCTATATTAGGATCAGTAGTATCCGTTTAGGATATACGCTTCCCAAGAAATTTACCAGCCCAATGGGAATCAGTAGTTTGAGACTGAGTGTTGAAGGGCGTAACCTGTTTGTATTCAGTAATGGCTATAAAGGATATTTCGATCCGGAAACGTATGGAAATATTTACGCACAACCTATCTCTCGTTCAGTGACCTTTGGATTTAATGTTTCTTTTTAAAACTTGAAAAAAATGAGAAAAATAACAACATTTATCGCATTAGCAGCGCTTAGTTTTACCAGTATTGGCTGTGATAGATTTTTAGATATACAGCCGGAAGGTAAAGTAGTTCCTGTAAACGCTGAGGATTACAGAAAGGTACTTACATCCGCTTATTCAAGATATCCGACTCACAAATCTTTAGTGGCATTGCGTACAGATGAGCTTAGTCTGGATGAAAATGCCAGTGGGTTTGCTTACAATCGTGAACTTGCGATGTGGAAAGATACCGGTTATGATTCAAACACGACAGAATTTCCTTGGGTAGGATTCTATTCCGTGATCTTTTACATGAACCAGATCATCAATGAAGGAAGTAAGACCATGACGGATTCTCCTGTGAAGCAGCAAATATTGGCGGAAGCATATGCATTACGTGCCTATTCTTATTTTGATTTGATTAATTTATATGGTAAGCAATACAATGCTGCTACTGCATCCACTGATAAAGGAGTACCACTTAGTTTAGAAATTGATGTAGAAGCTGTACTGAAGCCTTCTACTGTACAGCAGGTATATGATCAGGTACATTCTGATATTGCAAAAGCTGAGGTATTGATGCAGGAACAACAGCAGTCAGCAGGAATTAATTACAGATTTTCCAAAATTTCTTTAAAGGCTTTACAGGCAAGAATGGCATTGTACCAGGGAGATTGGAACAGAGCTTTAGATTATTCACAGCAGGTGCTTACAATCAAAGATGGATTGAGTGATTTAAATGCAACCAATGTAGCTCCTCACCATTATGCTTCTGTAGAATCAATCCTTGCCTTAGAAAAAGCGTTTGACGGTTCTGTAAAGAATAATTTATCTTTTGCTGCTCCTGAGTTGATTTCAGCATATAATAAAACAACGGATAAGAGATTTGGACTTTATTTTGAAAAAGCTCCAGACCGTTATAATATAATTAAAAAAGGAGATTCAGACTTTAAAGTAACCTTCAGAACATCTGAAATGTATTTTATCAAATCTGAAGCATTATTAAAGTTGAATAGGCTTGATGAAGCAAAAGAGACTTTATTAAAAGTATTAAAAAACAGATATACTCCTGAAGGATATACATCAGTTCAAAATGATGCAGCTTCAATGAATACTACAGATTTCATGAATTTTATTCTGGATGAAAGGTTTAGAGAATTTGCTGTGGAAGGTCATCGTTGGTTTGATTTAAGAAGAGCAAATCAGAAAAAGATTACTCATAAGCTAGGAGGAAAGGATTTTATTCTTGAGCAGAATGATCCGAGATATACTATTGCATATCCACAAAGTGCAAAGAAGAATAATCCTAATTTATAACACTTCATATTAACAACCCTTGAAACCGTTAGAACTTAATCGTTCTAGCGGTTTTTTTGTACTTTTGCATTTATGAAAATTGCCATTATAGAAGATGAATTGCTGGCTGTTAATTATCTGAAAGATCTTTTAGATAAACAAAACATAGTTCCTGTCACGGAAACAGTGGTTCTTCGTTCCAAAAAAAAGGCAATAGACTTTTTTGAAAACGATGCTGCCGATCTTATTTTTATGGATATTCATCTTGGTGACGGGATGAGCCTGGAGATCTTTGAACAGGTAGAACTTTTTGCTCCCATTATCTTTATTACGGCATTTGATGAGTATGCTATTCGGGTTTTCAAACATTTCACGATAGATTATGTACTGAAACCTTTTGAAGAAGAAGATCTTCATCAGGCATTACAGAAATTTGTTTCCATCAGAAATAATTTTGATCCTGAACCTTTATTGAAATCCATTTCCACATTACGTCAGGGAGAAGATACTGAGGTGATGAAACGCTTTATGGTAAGAGAAGGAAATAAGTTGAGATCTGTAGATGAGCAGAATACAGCCTACTTCTTTGCTTCGGGAAAATATCTTTTCCTTACCACAATGGATAATCAGACCTATATTTATGATGATACCATCAAAGACATTATTCAAAAACTAAATCCACAGGTTTTCTTTAAAGTGAACCGTAAGTTTATCATCAATAAAGAGGCGATTACAGAAATCATCAAACATTCAAGTCAGAAAGTAGAATTACAGCTCTCTCCTAAACCTGAAGTAAGTGATGAGGTGTTTATCAGTAAAATGCAGATCACGGAGTGTCTGAACTGGTTGAAAAATCAGTAAAAGGCTGGAAGCTTGATGCTGGAAGAGGGAAGTACTTGTAGTTAAAATATATCATTAAGTTTTTTTTGAATTTCCATACTTGTTATTGGTTAAGCCGAATCTTCGATTTCTGACAAAGGAATAATCTCGCCATCTCATTTCCAGATTACCCTCGCTGGATTATATAGTTTTTTTATTAACCACATAAGAATCATATAGCTTTATCAATGATGAAATTGCTCATCATAGCTCATAAATAAAGTATTATGATGATTTTTAACCTCCCACAGATTTTTGCGGATACGAAAATCAGAGATTTTCTAAAACTTATGTGTACTTCTTATACTCAATGTTTTTAACTTAAACTTACTTAAGTGTTTAAAGTCTTTTGTGACTTTTGTGGTTATTTTTTTAGTTGAAAAGATGCTGGATGTTGGAGGTACCTGTAGTCAGTATATCTGATTAAGTTTTTTTTATTTGCACTTTGTCACCCTTGTAGCGTTATATGTATTTTTAATGAACTAAATAGAATATAGCTCCAAGTTCATCAAAAGACAAGTAAACATTCATAATAGAACAGTAACTTCCATCATCCCTCTTCCAGCTTCCCATCCTTCCCCTATTCATTTTTTTCGTATTTTCCATGCTAAAACTAATTGTTTAAACTCAGGACTATGAAAATATACTTGTTTCTTACTGTAATGCTTTCGGGAGCCGTATTTTCACAAAAGATACAATTGAAAAAAGATAAGATTTTATTCAATGAAAAGGAAGTGGGAATTCTGAAATCGCCTTACAGAGATCACTTTGAGTTTTATAACCTGGCGAATGAGAAGGTTTTTGATGCCGATTTAAAAGGAGTGACCTTAGCAAAAGAGCAGTTTCTTTATTATCTCGATATGAAATCTACAGATGGGAAAACCACTCAGATTCCTTATGAAGTATTGGTTACCTCATTTAAGGTAGATAGAATTGTAGCTTATCAATTGGCAGTAAAATATCACCTTTTCAATGAAAACGGTTTTGATAAAACAGAATTGGAAAAGTTCTTTAGCACCTCAAGAGAAAATCTGGGTGACAAATATCTGGCTGCAAAAACCAATAGTATTGCAGAAGATAATGCAAGAAAAAGCAGGTTGGATAATATCAGAAGTCTTTATAACCCTAGAATGGGATCCAATGGAGAAATTTTGATCAATAGCGGAGGTTATCAATCTAAAATTATTGGATATTCAAGAGCGTTTAATTGTGTAGGATTCAATAATACCGGCTCATGTCTGGAAGTAAGTGATCTGGATGGTGTGAAGGTGGCCTCTATGTATCAGACCAATCAGGGATTAAAGACGTATTTGGTAAGAACTTTTGATAATAATGAATTTACCTTTACAGCCACAAGACCTTATGCACCTTCAGATTATGCGTTTATCAATGAATTTGTAGCTAATCTTTTTATTGAAGGTTACACTCTTGAACATCAGGCTTACTATAAAAATCAGGAACTTCATCAGGCAAAAATGAATGATGCAGTGAACCGTAGCATCAATTTATATGACGTTCCGGGATATTTGGTTGAGAAATCAGGGAAAAAAACAGAAGGAGCAATGACCATCTGGTTTGAAATGCTGGATCCGGAAAAAACCGGACAAAAATTACCTCAGGACGGAGCTGACAGGTTTGGTCAACAGGTAACTTTAAAGAAAAAACTTCCAGGTATGAACAGTATGGCTACCAAAGTGTATGATGCCGACTCAGGAGTCCATTTCTGTGTTTCTCCGAATGGAAACGAAGAATGTTACTACGGATTGGATGTAAAAGGAGAGCTCATGAAAAAGCTTCAGAATTATGGAAGCATGCATGGAAATAATGCCTATTTCTACAGGCTGATTGCCAAAGAAAATAAAATAATGTTACTGCGGGATCCTGTTGAACACTGGAAATATGTAATCAAAACAGATCTGCAGCCTAAAGGACAAATGCTGGACAACAGATCCAATGATAAGCTTTCCGAAAAGCTGGCAGACTATCTTAAAGACTGTAAGTCTGTTGCTGATCAGCTGAAAAATGAAAGTCTTGATCTTAAGAATGAGGAAAATCTGATCAGAATTATTTCAGATTACAGTAAGTGTAAAAAATAGAGATCAATGAAGATATATCCTCATGAACTATAACAAATATTATAACGAATTCTTCGAAGAAATCACAGAACAGGAAGCTGGTCAATTGGATCACTTTTATATCAGCTATTTCGTAGATGGAAGAATCAAAAAAACTGATCATATCAGTCCTAACTATTTCATGGGGGAATATTATCTGGATGCCACAGAGAATCTTCAGGAAAAGATACAGGAATTATGCATAGAAGGTGGTCACAGATGGGTGTTCTATACTCAGGAATCTGCTGCATTTGGTTATACTTTATGGAATTCGGAGGATATTGGAGAGAAAGGGAATCTTAAATTTAAAGGGAAACAGGTACTTGATTCAAAAAACAGAGAGATTTTCAATTGTTCAATAGATATCTCTAATGGTCAAATGGAGGAAGCTACAAAGAAATATTATAACAGTGATGATATTCTTCTTTTGACTATAGATTATGATTCTCAAAACAAACTGGTTTATGCTTATGATAAGCAAGATACCTGGGGATTGGATGGCGGCTGGCCAATGGATAAGGAGGAATTGATTATTGTGGACGCTCGTATAGGAGCTTTTCCGTGGGATGAACACCCTTATTTTCACTCGGCGGTTCCTTTTTTACCGGAGTCGGATTGTATTTAACCTGAAATATGAACAGTTCTGCAAAATCTGAAAATTACAGTTCAATTCTGAGTAGGAATAAATAAAAAAATAATGGGTATACTGGAAAATTATAATATAAGCTTTACCAATAAAATAATAATCTTTGATTCTGGTGAGAAAATTAATGTAAAGATGGCTATTCATAATGTTGGTGATGATTTTTTGGGATATTTTTTAAACCATTTTAAATCCCTTTCAGACATTGATGAGATTATTGGAGATGTTGATTTTATACTGTCTGAAGGAGAATATGATCCGGAATATTGTCTTGAAATTTATCTGGTTAGTTTAACAGTTAGATATACCAATACAACTGCACTTTTTTTAGATGAGAAAGATAACTTTATCCAGGAAGTTTCATTCAGTGATTATAAAGCTATTTTATTGCTTTGGAAATATTTTCTTTAAATACAGCATTTAGATTTAAAATGCAAGTGTATGAATGTCTTTTTATATATGTAATTCTATGAAAACAATAATATGAACCATAAAATTGTGAGTGCAAATAATTTATAAACATTTACAGGAATTGAGACTTTAATTGCATTGTGCATTTAATTAAATACGGAAAGGTTTTTAAAAATAATATGATGAGTATCAGAAAACAAGTACCATTGGAAATTCCTACATTAGATTTAAAACAAATTTTAATGGCATGGACAGAATATTTTGAAATAAATGATATCCAGGATATGGGGCTTGCATAGTGGATTATAATCGAGTAGACAAAACAACTTTGAAATTAATAGCAGAAAAAATAATGAATAATAATATAGCAGATCAGTACAATCTCACTTTTGAAGATAAAGTACAGGACTGGGGAATAAAAGGGAAGAGCGTCAATAAAATTGTAAGTACAAACAATCAATATTTAGCCATTTTTCTGAACAGCTGGAACTCTGCAGAACAGATCAATGCCTCGTTGTTACCGGATATTAATGATGCATTGAACAATCCGGATGAAGAAATTGATAGTGATTCTGCGACGGTAGATATCATTATGCACAGGAATGAGGTCGATTTTTATGATGATGTTAAAGGATATGTAAGTAGTATTCCATTGCAGGATTTTAAAAAAATTGTTACAGAATGGAGGAATTTCCTGAAGACAACTCCATCAGGTGCAGCTAAAGTGCGTCAGATTTTTAACTGTCTTTGAATATGAAATTTTCTACGGATATTAGATGTTTTTACGAAATACTTTACTCCTAAAAAAGATATCTGGATATATATAATGAATCAAATTCTCACTGATATCTATGAATCAAATTTCAAAATATTAACTTGTTAATGAATTATGGCAAGAGATTCAAAATGTAACGGAACAATAAGTATTCATCCTACAACGAATAAAAAACTAATGAAATGAGCGCAAAAATGATTTTTTTTACCACTGCCTATGATGAAGAATTTCTTACTGAAGAAGAAGCACAGGAGATAGGGAACTATAGAAAACATATATGGATCAATAATGCTTTAAAAAAAGAAGAAGCCTATAGAGAAAATCAGCTTTGGGGTGGAGTTTATTATTTATCACCTGAAGAGAATGTTACAGAGGTATTGATCGCATTGGGGCAAAATCTGAATTGGACCATTAAAGATAATAAACAGGTTATGAATAGTTATACAGTTTGGGATTGTAAAAGTTATGATAATCTGGTACAGAAGGCCACTTATACAAGAATTGTTTCAGATGCTGAAGAAAATGAAATAGCCTTTATAACTTATGATAGTTTTACCCTCCAGGCAACAACAGGTCTTAAGATATATCATTACGGAAATAAACCTATTCCTTGGGGATCTTCAGGAAATCTGTTTGAAGAAGATTCTGAAATTCATTTCAGGTTTGATGAAAATGGAGAACTCGAAAGTATTTTTACAACGGATATAATGTTTGGAAATGATCCCATCTATAGACCAAGTTCCTTCTTTAAGGTAGCAGGGAATTTCTTTGAGGAAATGGGAGGGTCTGATGATGAATTATACTACTATACTCATATAGAGCCTCTTGTTCCCAATTTTTAAATGAAAACAGTAACCATAAAATCAAAACGTAACCTAAAAAACAATAAAAATAAAGTATGAGAATACTAATAAAAAATAAAGTAAATACATTAATAGCTTTATCTCTATTGCCACTGTTATTCTCCTGTAGTTCATTGGATAATGATGAATACAAGATTTTAAATTTAACAATAAGTAAAATTGTCTTTAAAGAATTAGATCCAAGGGCTATATCAGATACGGCAACCAAATATAAGATAAGCGGCCCTGAGGCTATATCGATTATAGACAGCTATAGGAAAAAAGAGAAATATACTTTCACAATGTCTGACACACTTGTTCCTGTGAACATTCCAAAAGATAACTGGGATGCTCTTCATCAGAGCTATTATTTTAATGAGATTGAAAATAGATCAGACAAGGCTGTTCCGATCGACTTTAGCAAGGTAGAATATCCTGAAAATCTTAAAAAAGTGGCGAAAGCAGTCAAGAATGAGAATTATGTAGGACATTATACATTCCATAGAGTTTTGTTCGACAAAAGCAGAGAAAGAGCCTATATTCAGATTGATCTTCCCGAAGAACAAGTAAGGTTTGGGACTATTGGGCTGAGATTAAAGAAAAAAAATGGAAACTGGGAATTTGAAAAGTAGCTTACCAGCCTATTCATCTATTCAATATTACTGAACATTTCAAAAGTTAAACACTGTGAAAATTGAAATTTTAACTTATTTAAGAGACAATCCGGCAGCTTACCCAGAGAATAAGGAATATGAAGGCAGAATACAACCAATGTCTTTCTCTGAAATTCAAGACCATGAAATGATCTATAATAATGGAAAACCTTTTCCTAAAGCATTACGGGAGCTTTTATTTCTGGCTGGGAAATACTGTTATGTGTTGGAACATAATATTCTTGAAATTAATGAATTTCAGGAAGATCCCAGAGAATGGATGGAAGAGAATAATAAAGCAATTAACCACCCGTTCTATGTAATTGAAATCTGTGATTTTGCAGAATCTTTCTTATTTGTTCATCTTGATGAAGGGGATGATCCTATAGTTCGGCATGCTGAATTGTATTGCGAAGAATACAATGCTTCTTTTATTTCGTGCTTATGCAGATTATCTGCTTTTATAAATCATAGGATTGATATGAAGAAGAAGTATCGTGATCCATTTTAATCCATTTTTAGCACAGTTTTAATGATGAACTTAAAAAACTTTACCCTTATCGGTCACCAAATAAGTTTTAATAATCCATATTACGCCAATCTGGAAAATTTATTGAATAACGATTTTAAAACTACCTCAGTTGTAACCCAATTTTTAACCGAACTGATAAACCTGATTGAAAATTGGGAAGATATAGCGGTTAGAGAAGCATTTATAGAAAAAGAAGGCGGTTATTGGGATTGGAAGGACCTTCTGGATTTTAAGGTAACAGGAAACTGGTTTACATTTTTCAAATTTGAAGATCTCGGAGGTTATATTAATGTTGATACCAAAACTTTTTATCTTGAAAACTCTCTACTTCCTAACGAAGCTGTTATTGATATGCCATTGGAAGAGTTTATAGAAGTTTTACAACAATGGAAGCATATTTTAAGCGAATAATTATCCAATAATTTCACTTTACTGATTACATGGATGCATGGCCTATCGCTTCATCAGCTATTTACCATAAACCTTAGCCCCCTTAAAATAAAACATCTGAATATTTTTCTTTGCGTTTTCATAAAAATGACTTCCAAAAAACAGAACTGTTTCTGGAAAATTATACTTTAATTCAGAGAAATGAAATATCAGTTCACTTTTTTCTCCTCGGTTTCATGAAGCTTTTGCTGATCCCTGGGTATCACACATAATCTTCTATAGGTCTGTTTTTCAGATTGCTTGTAACGAATGTGAGAGCCTGTGGGGAGTAGACTGGTATAATGAGCCCCCAGCAACAGCCGGAAATGTGGTTGATAAATCTGTTAGAAAATCGAAAAAAAATATAATACGTCAAGTTTTGACGTTAGCGGCCTATACTTTTGTGTCAGAATTAAACAACAAGCTATAATGATGATACCACTTTTTATGAACATGATATTCACCTATCCGAAAATCAAAGATCATAACAAAGGACTGTAAACTTTTCATTTTTTTTAATTACAAAATATAACACGTCAAGTTTTGGCGTCAGCCTGAAATAGCTTTGCTTAAGAATCAAACACCAAATCACAAAATAGTAATCATCCATGGATAAACCAAGTGAAAACAGAATAAAAAATCTCCATCCATTGGTAAGGAAAGAAGTCACACAGATTGTAAAAGAGTGTGATGAAGCCCTTACCGGGAGAGCAAAAGTAAGAATTACCCAGGGATTAAGATCCTTTAAAGAACAAGATGCATTATATGCGCAGGGAAGAACAAAAGCCGGAAAGAAAGTCACCAATGCCAAAGCCGGTCAAAGTATTCACAATTACGGATTAGCGGTAGATATCTGCCTGATTATCGACGGAAAAATAGCAAGTTGGGACACTGCGAAAGACTGGGATAATGATGGCGTAGCCGACTGGTACGAATGTGTAAAGATCTTTGCCAGACATGGCTGGGAATGGGGCGGAAACTGGAAAACATTCAAAGACCTGTCTCACTTTGAGCGCAGATTTATCTGGAAAGGAGAGCGTAAGATCAACGCAACCTGGAGAAACTTACAGAATTTACCAAAAGATAAAGACGGATATGTAATTTTCACCCAATAATCCTAGGATTATTTCACAGTGAAAATCAATACTACAATCAACCGGAATGATTGTACAGGAAGGGTTTTGTCTTTACCGGAAAAAAATAAAACGCTTCTTATTGAACACTTGTTGCAACCTAAAAAACTCTGAATAAAAAAATTATTGAAGCCGCTAAGATGCATGAAGAAAAATCACATCAAATTTTTAGGAAAACACTCTTTAAAAAATAACCAGGCTCATTATTCTTACAGCATTCATTAACCTTAAGGGTTCAGATACTTTTCAGGTTTTATAAGACCTATCATTACTCCGTCTTATCTTTTATTAACACCAAAAATTACAAAAATGCCACAAAATATTCCATCGGGAAGCTTATCAACAGCTCCCGACAGCAAAGGGCTTAACGTACGGCCTGATCTTCTGCCGGAGTCTTTCTTCTTTCTGGAGAAAGGGCAGACATTCAGTCAGGACACGAACGGGAAATTTGGAGCCAATGGAACTGTATTCAGGACCACCTCCAAAGTAAGCCTTAACGGTACCGGCAAAATATATACTATTTGCCAGGGACAGGTATTTTTACAACCTTGTGGAGGAGATTCCACTAAAGTAAATGCGATCCTGAAGCCTTTTAATCAGCCGGTTAAAGGACTTGCGATCAAATATATCGTATACAGAGGCCTGAACAGATCAGATTTCTTTGAAGGAGATCTTATCAAATCAACAGCTACAACTGGTTTTGTAGACGTCATCAAAAAAGAGTTTACGGGTCTTTATAATATGCTGGGGATTACTGTCCCTCCGTTTACTGCTCAGCATATTGGGTTTCCAGTAGGGAATTCTCAGTCAGCAGATGACCTTATTGATGATTATTTCCTTAAGATTTCTAAAGTTCAGACTACCGGAACTACCACTACTGAGGTAGACTCCAAAAAAGCTTTTGAGCTGCCGATGATCCCAAGAGGAACGCATCTTGGAAATGCTACAGGAAGTGTAGGAATTGATATCGTACTGAATGAAGGAGATTACACGGTAGCCAATGATCCAAACCCTTTTAAACTAAATCTGGCTTTTGCCCGAAGTGCTGACCACGTCTTAGATCAGGCTATTGGGAATACACCTTTTAAAAAGAAACTGATTAAGGAAACCGCTACTCAGTTCTTAGATATTGCAGCCTTTTATGGCTTACATACGCAGGGAAAAGGGAAGGTTCATATGAGTGATAATTCTGTGTTGCAAACGACAGAAGAAATTGCCGGTCAGATTTCAGGCTTTAAAACAGCTGACACAACCTATCTGTACATCCAGGGAAGCAGACAGAGATCCTACAATTTCTATGGAAATCAGAATCTGGAAGGAGGTACCCATAATATTAAAATCGGACCAACAGCTGATAACCTTTCCTTAGAACAGTTTGAAGCAGGCTGGCCGGTAAAAGAGCTGGTGGCACAGCCATTATTAGTCATTCAGTTGACTACCGATAACAATGATGCCGCTGCGATGTATGTAAAACAAGGTGTTCTACATGCAGATACTCCTAATGAAGATTATTTTATCAGAGGAAAAAACTTGCTTCAGGAAGAGGGAAATGGAGTAGATACCAATTTTACCAAACCTATTACCTTCAGTTTAAGTAAAACAAGTGCCAATAAAACGGTTGCTTCGTTTGTGCAGCTGATTTATGAAGGGAAAACCGTGAAAATTACTTCTGAAACTCCTGGCCCAAATCCGGGTGATCCTGTTGTAAGCACAGCTTACGATTTGAAAGATATTGATGACATCTTCGGATTGATTAATGTGACTCCGAAAGTTCAGTCTAAAGGTGGAAATGAGCTTACCTATGTTATCGATCAGAATTTATTATTGATTGATTTTGAAAATAAAGCAGGCGGAAAAGACATTGCAACCGTGACTACCAAGAAAGTAGAGGATGTGATCATGAAAAATGATACGGAAAGTTTGAAGAGAGTTACTTATGAAACGCTGTTGAATAATATTAGACAGAATGTAGGAGCATTTTTTGAAAGTAGAGCTGCTTATCAGGATAATTCTAACAGCGGCACAGTTTCCTATAGTGATAAGATAAATAATTTTTACACTCCTGAAAAACCATATTATTTACAGCCTGTTGCTTATACTGATAATGAGGCAAAAAGAGTAACCAGTTTGTCTTTACATCTCGAAGATGGTAGTGTTTCAAGTAAAAAAATATTAGGGATTACATTTACTGAAAACTCTTTGTTTATTCCATTAATTAATCAGCAACAAATTAACAATCCTAAATTCTATTTTAGGAATTTATTAGAAGATCCTAATGCAAGTTATACTTCTCAGGAACAAAGAGTATATAAGAAGTATTCTTTGTCAGTTATTGGAGAAGATCAGGCAGGTGAATTAATTATAGTAGCGCCAACACAACAAGTATATGTTTATACATTTGATAATGTAACATTTACTTCGGACGAATACGCAAAATGGATGCCTTCTTCTTACGATTTTTCAGGAGCATCAGAAAACATGAAATTACCACAGATATGAGTACAGCATTTTTAACGCCTAAGGGGCAAGTAATAAAAAGTAGTGGTATAGATAGATTAGGAAAACAAAATGCTACATATTCTTTGACAAATATGCGATTTGATGCAGAAGGGCAAATAGTCGAGTTTACTGTCAATGATGCAGTACCTAATCTGGAAAACAGTTATATATTTACTGGAAGAAATCATTATTATTTAGATTCACAAAGAAAAGAGGGAAGGCAAGGTTTTCTAAAAAAATCTTACTTTATAAAATTAAAGAATAATCCCATCAAAGTTTATCAAGAGCTACATAATATAAATACCATAGATTCGGTTTGGTTTGATAATCATTTGGAGCTAGGATCTACAGGTGACATTTTTCAGATAGGAAGACTTATTTTTGATGATAATCTTAGTACCTATTATACTTTTTTAGATCAATCCTTTAAAATGGGAGATGATACTATCCAGTATAATGATTATACTACCTATCCTACTATAGTAAATGGAGATTTGCAAAGTCCGAAATATAATGTCAGAACAGTTTCTCTTAAATCAAGATTAAATACAGAAGAAGGCCATTTTTTTGAAAAGAATTTCAATAAAATAAGAACTTCAACAAATCTTCAATTGTCGGCAAAAAAAGTACTTTACATGAAGATGATGAATATTTGTTTTGCAATTTATTGGATTAGACAAGAAGTATTGGATATCCTTGCAATGGATCCTATTGCGAGTATTGAAGAAGCTTCCAAAAATGGAACAATTGACCAGAAAATAGGACAAGAATATAAATTTCAAGAGATTGATCGGGTTATAGGGCATTTATTAAGAGACTGGGGATTTGCTGGTTTAGATAATACAAGAGAACTTATTCCTATTCCTCAAAATGATTATTTCTATGATGGATATTATGAAGCTTTTTCTAACTATAGTTCAGCACTGGATAATTTTTATCATAATTTAAGAGAGAAGAATGAAGATGGATTATTTCCGCTTAATCCGCCGCCATCCAATTACTCTTTTATGTATCCTTCACCTTACTATTTGGGTTATCATAATTCATTTACAATTCCATTACAAGGGGCAGCATTACTTAAGTGGAGAAGTGATGAAAGGTTGAAAGTATTAAAAAGTATATTACCTCCTTCAGCATTGTCATTACTCCCTTATTCAATCAGAGAGGGACTTATCAAGGATTTTATAAAGAATCCTGTATTTTCGCAAGAAGATGAAGATCAGTGTCTGAGAATTATGTCTTCTTTTTATTCTGTACCGGAAGATGGGGAATCGTTTCTCAATTTTCTTTTACAGATAGGTAATGATAATCTTAGTAATTTTGAGATCCTGGAAAAGAAATTCAGTGTAGGAAGAATAATGAGAATTGCACCTATTATTGGGTTCTTTTTACAAAAAAAAGATTACAGGACAAACTATATTTTCTTGATATACAAACTATGGAAAAGATCTAAATACAATATGTACTACTTCTCCAACAGTATGAATCCTGAAAATAATATTAATACACAGTCATTCTTTCTAACCCCTGGGCAGGGATTGGATTATTATAATGATGCCGTTGATAATAGGATTAGTAATCTTACTATTGAGTATGGGACTGTATGGCAGGGAAATAGTGAGCCTTATTCCAATCAGGAAGATATTAAGGTGGTAAGATCAATTGTAAGAAGTTATACAGATCCTATTATAAAGGGAATTATTCTGCAATCATCAATGTCTAATAATACATTTTATACCAGTTCAGATGGTGATGTTAAACCTGGAACGGTTGGTTTTCCTCAACCTTTAATTTTCCATCTTTATCAGCCTATAACTTTACATGGTTTAAAAATTGATGAAAAATTATCAGCTAACTTTCCTACTGTACCTTATATTCCAGCATTCTTATGGTATTATACGAGAGATTATCAGCTAATGAAAGAAATGGATGCCACACTCAATTTTGCTTTAGGGGTTGCATTCGATGTTGGTTTGTTTTTCATAAGTGGAGGAGTTGGTATTATTAAAAGCTTTAGCTATTTAAGGTATATTACTGTAATTGGTAGAGCTTTTAAAGCAGGTCAGGGAGCTGCATATACGGTGCTTGTATTAGAAGGAATGGGTTCAGCTGCTGAGATTTTTACTTTATTAAGCTCAACCTGTACACGATATTATGATTTTATGAAAGAAAAAGCTGATGCTGGAGAAGATACTACCAAGTATGAAGCCTTACATAAAATGTTCTTTTACTTGACTATATTAGGGGCTGGAGCATCCTTAGCAATGAAGAGTTTAGCTATAAACCAAGCTAAACTAGTGAAAGGAGCATCTTATTTTGATAGCCTTCCATTAGAAGTAAGAAATTCTGTAAATAGTTTAGCAGGTGTTGAAGTTGCTCAAATTGAAAACTTCCGCCAAAATAGAATTGGAGCTCATCAGGAAATTACATCAAAATTTGACCTTTGGGGAGAAGGAAAGAAGAATGTGTTTTTTGATGACTTTAAAAATGCTCCGGATGATGTTTTGCTTCAAATGAATAATGCAGACGTAATTGCAAACTGGGATAAATTATATACAGCAAATATTATTGATAGAAATCTAATTGAGGTTATTAAAGATAATGTTAGAACAAATAATATTATTAACTTTTATCAATCTTACAAAACGAGACAAGCACTTTCTGCGCTGAGTACTCAAAAAAGATTGAAATTTCTAGATGAATTTGAAACAGCTTCTATTACTCAGATAAATGAAATTAAAGGTAACATATACTTTGTTGATTCTTGGAAACAGCTTAGATTTGAACCGAATCTAATAGATGAGTTTAAAGCATGTAGTATAGCTGATAAGATTGAACTTTGTAATAAGTTTGGTAGATTAGAAAAAAAACTTTTTGATGGCTTTAGAAGAAATTCTGGTAAAATAACTGAATATATTAGTAAAAATGCTGCAAGTAGGAAATTATTAGAAGATAATAAAAACTTCTGGTTAAGTAATAACTATAGATATGAATATATAGACTCGTTTAAAGATGATATTCTAGATGCTGTAGATGTATTTAAAGATAATGATTTATTTTTAAATGTAGTAAATAAAGTAAAGGCAGAGAAGTTATTAAATGAAACGGCTAAATTTCAAAAAGGAAATATTATAGAAATGCCAATGCGAATTTATTTAAAAGATAGATTAGATGTGAATGAAGAATTAATGTTTAGTGTAGATATTGTATTTAGAAAAGCAGATAATTCAAGAGTTTTAAAACGTGAAATGTTGGATATTGATGGATTATTAATCGATAAGACTTCAAATAAAATAAAGGTTCCATATAGTGCAAAGATGGATGTAAAAAAATCTTTTAAAGGTAAAGGTTCAACTGCATATACAGACGCACAGAAATTAGAGTTTTTTAGGAATTTACCAATTAATATAGATGAGGCAAAGCAGTTTATAATTGGGCAAAAGCAAAATGTATGGGGACAAGTAAAAAAAGGAAATATGCTTTCACAGATTCATTATATAGAAATACGATATATAGATGTGAATAATGCTGAACAGTTTATGTCACTACAACAATTTAAACAGAAATTGCAACCTACTCCGTATGTTGTAGGTGATTTTACTGAGATAAATCCTAATACATTTGGTACCACTAGAGAAGACTTAATAGAAAGTTTATATTACAGAATAATAACTGATTAAAATTAATAATTATGACAGACATACGATATGAAATAGATAACCTTGATACAGTCTTGAGAGCTGAAGATATATCTGTTTTTCTTTTTTATGCAAAGAATATAAATGATAATATTGCATCAAAGCTTTTTTTTTCATTAAGAAAGAAGACGATGTACGAATTATTAAATGATATTAATACAAATCTAGATCCATCTGAAGATTTACCTGCTTACTTTAACACATCATTTTTGCAGGATGGGATTTCTTTTATAACTACTGTTCTTATTCCTTCAATGCAAAATGAAACTGTAGATATGTGGGGGAAATATGGAGGATTTGCTTCTTTAAAAGCACAGATAAATAATAATACAGCTAATAATTGGAGTTCAGAATTATGTATATTATCTGATTATGTACCAGAAAGTATGGAATACTATATTGATATTGCTAGTGAAATTAAGATGCTTTTACAGCGATCTTTAAGTTTGAACACCCCAATGTTGGTGAGTTATTTCGATTAAATTATAATAATATTTTCACAAAAATATTAAATGTATAAATATTATTCGAGTGGTGTCATGTGTTTTTAGGAAATTAAAAATTCTATTCTTTTGAAATTATTCTATCGAAAGAATATAAATACCACGAGAAAATTAAGTAAACCCTACTTAATAAGGCTTTTGTTTGCCTAAACGAAAGCCTTCCACTCACCCAAACACAAAATTATTTTTATGTCAAATCAAACACCGGTAACACACAGGTATTACCCGAGGTTATCCTCTGTGGTTACAAAAGACGACATCCCGGATATGCTGGGATTCATAAAAGATGGGGTCACCAACCTCCTCGACAAAATCTATTATAAAGATTTACAGTATAGTAAAGGGCCAAAAGGAGACTCGGCTTTTTACAGTTTATCGATCGTTTCGAAAAGAATCGATATCGAAATTCCCGGAACAGGAATCGCTTTGGTTCTGAATCCGGATCTTAAAGACAATGATTCCAAAATTTCAGCATTTCCCATCACCGTTGAATACCAATGGAAGATCCTGGCGTATTTACGCTATTTCAGCTTAGGAAACTTTTCCTTTGAACCCCAGCAGATCTTCGAGGTTGCACTTAGAGTGCTCAATGTAACGGAAGAACAGGCCATTGCTCATTTTGTGAATACATTTGTGAAACCTGAAAACCAGGATATTACTCCATTGATGCAGTTCGTTAAAGATATGAATGCAGTATATGGAGGATGGTCCGGAAATCCAATTCCTGTTCCTACCAATGCAACAACAATTACTGAAGTTGTACAACAGATTTTTTCAAGAGCAGGGAAGTATGCTTCTTTAGCAGCATTTGGAGCTTATTTGTTAACAAGCGATCTTCAGGAAACAGGAAATAAAGTAAAAACATTCTTTAAATCTCTGATGCCGCAGGATATTGATGAGTTCATCAAAGAAGTGGTTGTTCCGAAATTTAAGGCAACTTTAGTATTGTCTGCAGCGATTGAATTTCCAAGAAGTATTTTAAAACCGGTTCACCCACTAAAGCACCCGACTGCTCCTTTAGAGGTTATAGAGGATGAATCTCAAAAAGTGACCATCGGTTTTGGAGAGGCTTTATTTTATGCCGATACAGAAAAAGGTTTCGGATATAATATGGATTTGGTTCTGAATATGAGCCATCCTGCTCAGATCGGAAATACAGGTTTTGTGATCGATATTCACAACCTGAAAATTGACCTGAGTAAAACGGAAAATATTGCAGAAGCTGATGCCGACGGAAGACCCAAGGAATTTATGGGAGTATACATGGAGTATACCGAGATTTTCCTTCCGAAAAAATGGTTTAAAAAGAAAGATCCTGCATTAGATAAGAAACAGACCATCGGTATTTCAGCCAATCATATGCTGATTGGAACCGGAGGTCTCTCAGGAAATATTGCCATCAGACCTAGCTATGCCGTTAAAGCTGTGGGAACACAGACCGAAGTGGTAGACTATTTCAGTGAGTTTTTCACCCTTAAGTATCAAAATCTAAAAGTGAAATCAATGTCTGATCCTACGGAGCATACTATTGCTGATATGCAGGCACTGAAGACTTTCATAAATGGATTAGATTCACCATCTCAGCTTAAGTTTGTATATCCTTTCGGATTAACAACTACTGCGGGAGAGTATAAAGAGTTCCAGAAAGAAGAAGATTATTATAAATTTCTGTCCAGCCTTTCCGTAGACAGCCTTTCGGACCAGGACCGTACGCTGTGGTTTGATCTTGGGAAAGATCCTGAAAAAGCATGGGAATTAGGATTCAGTCATTTTGATATTGATTTCCATCAGGGACAAGTGGTACGTTCCTCATTGAGTGCTGCACTGAAGATCAAAAAATTTAAAGGTGCTGATGGAGATTCCGAATTAATCATTGCCGTAGATGGAGAATGGGAAAGTAAAGAAAACTTTAAGCTTGCGGCTGCATTTCTTCCAAAAGGATTGGAAATGAACCTGTTTAAATTCCTGATCTTTAACTTGCAGAGAATAGAAATTGGTAAGAAAGATGATAACTTCTATATTGAAGCCGATACCAAAATCAGTTTCCCTAAGGGTACATTTGGAGAAAGATTACTGGGAAAAGAAGGAATTGATCTGCCGGCTATCCGTTATTACGCCAATGGTAAATTTGAAATTGCCGGAGGAAGTTCTATTATTCCAACCAACCTTCACCTGAATTTAGGACCGGTACGTATGGCGGTTACAGCTGTCCATATGGGAACCATACAGCGTATGTATGACGGCAATATGCGTACCTATAATTATATCGGATTTGATGGGGGAATCAATATCAACCCATTAGGTCTTGATGTAAGAGGGAATGGGGTTAAATACTATTATACTGCTGATAACGATCAATATGGTGGTGCTGGAGATTCTTATTTCCATATCTCAACCTTAGAAGTTGACTTGGTAATTCCTGGAACGGCGAGTGCAACTTCT
Organism: Chryseobacterium sp. MYb328; assembly: GCF_037572595.1. Lineage (NCBI taxonomy): Bacteria > Pseudomonadati > Bacteroidota > Flavobacteriia > Flavobacteriales > Weeksellaceae > Chryseobacterium > Chryseobacterium sp. MYb328. The sequence goes on from NZ_JBBGZQ010000025.1 coordinate 38,635, forward strand.
GCAGTAGCCATTATCAAAGGAGCTCTTACTATTCCGGAACCAGGGGTATCTACAGAATATAGAGGGAAGGTTTCTCTTCAGCTGCCGAAAATGAATATTTCCGGTTCTGCAGAAATGGCTTTCGATCCTAAATACCCGGGATTCCTGGTAGATGCAAGTGTTGAACTGCCATTTGTGATTCCGTTAGGTTCATTTGGTATTTTCGGATTCCGAGGACTGATCGGATACCGATATGTTGCTCATAAAAAGGCTATCGGAATGACAGAAAGTGATACCTGGTATGATTATTATGTACATCCGCAGCGAGGAATCAATACCGATAAGTTTATCGGACCTCAGTTTACCCAGGAGTATAGTGCACCATTCGCCTTCGGAGCAGGAGCATCCCTGGCAACCTTAGATGGACGTCTTGCCTCATTACGTGCAATGGTATTGCTTTCAGTACCAAGTATGTTTGCCATTGATGCCGGATTAACAATCATCAGTGAACGTCTTGGGCTGACAGAAGATGACCCCAAAGTTCCGCCATTCTATGCATTTGTTATCGTAGGGGACAATTCACTGGAAATTGGAGCAGGAGGTAACTTCCAGCTCAACAAAAATAACGGGTCATTTATTGATATTAAGGCTGAGGTTCAGATGGGCTTCTTCTTTAAAAATCAAAGACCATGGTATGTCAATTTCGGAACAAGGGAAAAACCGATCAGAGCCAGTCTGTTTAAAGATTCCGTGAATATCAGGGCAGAGTCTTATCTGATGATTGCTGCCAAAGGAATTGAAGCCGGAGCAAGGGTAGATTTTAACCTGAATCTGATCATTGTAAAAGTCTATGCTGCTATTGAAGTAGGAGCTCACATCAGTTTTGAAAGACCTCAGGTAGGAGGATATATTTATGTAGAAGGAGGAGCAGAGATCAATCTTTTCATTATCAGTGTAGCCTTATTTGTTTCGATTTATTTCAGAGTAGAGCTTATATTCCCGTTCCTGATCATGGCAGAACTTAAAGTAGAGGTCAGGGTAAAGCTATTTTTCTTTAAAATGACGCTTAGAGTTCATTTAAGTATCAAATGGGAAAAAAATGATAAGGTAGATACAAGTGCTGTACCGCCTCTTACTTATGAATCGGATCGACCAGAAATTGATTACCCGAAAGAAGCACGATTGAATAATGCGGTGAAAGGAGTTCACATGTTGACCAATGAGACCTTTGATCTTCCGGTAGTTGAGATTTTTAATGCACCGGCACCATCTATTAAAGACAATCCTGATCTGCCAACAATCCCATTGGATACCTATATTGATATTAAAATCGAAAAGGGGCTTATTCCAACTCCGGTTGCAGGTGAGAAAATTGGTGGACATACCAGCGGAGCAAGTGAATATACAGATTTGATCCCGCCTCAGAAAACCCAGCCGGGAGGTCATGTACTCCGTCAGGTAAAACACCAGTATTCTATTGAAGATGTAGAGATTAAGGTTCTTAATCAGCAGGGGACTGCCTGGAATAAATACAATCCTTACAGAGCTGTATTGACTGAGGATGAAGCCAACAGCATCACTAATATTGATAAATTCAAATTAGGATTCTGGCAGAAAATAAATGGTAAATATGATACCATCAGGATTTTGGCGTCTACACCATTCTCATTCTTAGATGCTGCACAGCCGGGGTGGTTTATTCCTGAACAATACGGAATCACAGCTTCTTCATTATTCTGTACAAAAACGGAAGATGTATGGCATGAGTCTAATGTACTGGACAAAACAGTAGGAACGGTTTATAACCAGCCGGCAGGAGCACCATATAACTTCATTAATGGAGCGTATTATAACCTCCTGGGAACATTATCGGATACTACAGACTATATGGTGGTTTCTAATGCTTCCAATCCACATAATGAACCGAAGTCGTTGAAGATGACCAATGGAAATACAATGGTTGTTCTGCTTCCTGAATCATCTGCAAAAGTAAAATTATTGCTTTCTACGATGGCAAGTACGGTAACCATCAGATACTATAAAGATGTATTCTCTACTGCGATTTATCAGAATTATGAATTGATTGCAGAAGTAACCAAAACGAAAGCGGAACTGGCATCAGAGCTGTCATATGAATCAGTTGATTATGGCGGTCAATATGTGAGTAAGATTGAAATTATTCCATATAATGTCAACCAGCAGGAGATTGATGATATCAACGCACAGATAGATCAGATCTGGGCCCATGCAACAGCCAATACAACTGGTGAAGTAACCAGCATTGTACTTTCTCCGGGAGAACAGGCAAAATATAATGAGCTTCTTGAGAAATTAAAATACCTGAAATCAGGAGGATGTACGACTTCTCAATGTAAGGAGCTTGACTTCAATGTAATGCATGTGCAGAATGGTTATAGAGGATTTGGAAATGGACCTGTGAACTTTAGCATGTCCGGAATAGCGACTAAATGGGAAGATTATGAAGTTCCGTATAAAATGATAACAGGAGGTGATACTCCGCCATTTGTGGACTTCAATACCCATTCTGTGATCTTCCTGTATTTACCAAGAAACTCTGGTAATGATTTGGTTAAGTATAACAGCGTTATTAAAAAAATTACAGATAAGGCAGAAGGTATTGATATTTGCTACTCAAGTGATTATCCGAAAGAACAGATTAATAAGGCGGTGATCATTAAAGTAAGTAAAACGACTCAAAAACCTCTGAACCTGAAGTTTACTCCTGATTGTGGGTGTGTTCCAAAAGAAGAGCCATGTACAAAAGATACGAAACTTTGTGATTTCCTTAAAGAGCTTATTAGCAAACTGTATAATTGTATTTCTTATTATGAAGGAGACGCGCTGATTAATTATGAAAAGTGTTTTCAAACTTATATATCAATGATTTATAGGTTTGATAGTGGGAATTATGACTATGGTTTGGTTAAGAAGGATCCGGGGTATGTAAGAGATCTTTTAGCCAAATTGGATAAATACCTATATACCCCAGGAGCTACAAAGGACAGAGGTCTGCAAATAGTACAGGAAATTAATAATATCATCTTTAATCTTGGAAATTGCGGATGCAGTGATGACAATAACGATTCTGGAAATACAGTGACAAATTGTTATACTTTATTCCATAAAGTGAAATGGATTACAGCTGAAGAGCACGAATATCAACAGACTATTCCATCACAACTTGCTGTACAGGCAGATATGCAGTTGATGCAGGAAGCTATGAGTAAAGTGGTGCAGCCGGTTTGGAGACCAAACAGTGTATATTATATCAATCTTAAACTGAAAGATAATGTAAATGGAGATACACCACATATCATTGATTATTATTTTGCCTTTAAAACAGCTGGACCTATCGGACATTTTGAGAAGAAAAATGACAAATACATTGAAAAACTTAAAGATGCTGATGGAAACCTGACGAATAAAAAGAAAAATATAGATGAATATCCTATTACTTCTCTAAAATCATATATCGATCTGAAAAAATCATATCCTAATGTGGACGGAGATCTTTTAATGTCAAAACCATTATTCTATGGTCATCAGCAGTGTAAAATAGAATTCTTCTTTACCAAGCCTTATATCTATAATATGCTTAAGAACTGGTCTGAACATACAGGAATGGGAGTGAAGGGAATTATAGGAAGTATCAATATGGTGATCAAAGATCCTGTAACGAATGTGAGCGTTCCATATCCTTTACCTGAAGACTGGAAGAAAAATGAAACAGTACCGGGAGTGATTCCAGGCTGGAGTGAAAATGATCCAAATCTACCATTGGGTATTCAGCAGATGCTGAACTATGTGAATCATGTTAACCAGGGGAACTCTGGTATAGCTTGTAGCATTGATCTGGGAAAACCTGTTAAGCCAAAATCATATAAGTATTCAGTAGAGCTTACAGATCTGCATCCGGAAAAATTATATACAGCAATGGTTTTTAATGCCTTTGATGATGATGGAGACGGAAAGTATAAGACACAACCTGCACCAACAGTGGAAGATCCTAAGAAAGTATATGAAGAAAACCAGAAGATCCATGAGTTTGTATTCAGGACTTCAAGATACAGGGACTTCAAAGAACAGGTAGAAAGCTATAAGCTGAAAGAATACGATGATAATAATGTGGTAATAGGACAAAAAGATGCGATATATGAAGTGAAAGCGGACCTTAAACAGCAGCAGCTTGATGACCTTTATATCTTAGCTTCAAAAGGTGCTGAAAATCCAAATTTAAAAGCATTAGCTAATACCTATTCAGAATTATTTGATCGTGCTTTTGAAGGAGTAATGGGATTAAAACCATTAAACCCTCCTACCCATACAGAGTTTGTCAAAATAGTAAATACCAATAATGATGTGGTTGCTTTACTGATAAGGAATCCGGAACCATTCAATGATCCGAGAATTCCATTGGGTGATATGAAGGAATGTCTTAAGGTTCTTAATGCTTTAAACAAACATAGTGAAGGTTTCGAACTCATTTATGCTAAAGATTATTCTCAGATTTTAGTGGTACACAAGAGCAATAAGATCAAAGATTCAAAATTAGCATTAGAGTTCAATTACAAATCTTGGGATGGAACCCAATATGGGGTGAAATCTACGGTAACAATCAACGAATTAAAACTAAACAATTAATTAAATCTAAAATGAGTTTTTTTAAAAATTATAATTATCCAGGTTCTAGTGGAATAATTAATTCTTCTGCGAAGAATCAGGGATATGTAATGGAGGTAGGAACCATAGATTCATCGGGACTGATTACAGTTCTTGACGAAAGTGGCAATCCGCAGTGGAGTAAAGCTTTTCAGTCTCCTCAGGGAAATGAATCTACTACATTTACCAAAGTACTACCATTTGACAATGGAGATTTTATTGTTCTGGGAACGGTTTCCGATACAACTCTTGTTGTGATGAGAATCAGAAGCAATGGAGAAGTAGTATGGTGCAAAAATTTTCCATCTATTAAAAGAACTGAAGGTCATATTTATGCTACAATATTTTATGATGTGATAGTTCATATTACTTTTGATCATATAAAAACAAATACCATCGGAACTCTTGTAATGGGCTCGGATGGAAGGGTAAACCCAAGCTCAACAGGAGATATTATTAATAGCGGTGCTCCAGGAGCAATTCTGGAAGTTACCGGGATTAGTACCTACAGTGAACTGATTTTTATCAGTGCGAATGAAACAATCGAAGGAGAAAAACGTGGAGTGTGCTTATTTGGAAGTGTAGATTACCCTGTAACTTCTGGAAAATATGTTTCAGCAGGCGGGACACCTATCGTTCTGAATGGGATCTATTGCAGAAAGACTAATAGTTCATATGAGTTGTATATGTCAGGTAACGTTGACAATATTCCTGCATTGGTAGCGAATCAAAAAAATGTGTTTTTATATAGAGCTTGGGAAGGTAAACCAGCTACATTTACTTATGGAAAAGACTTTTTCTATGCTCAGACAGAAAAGGGACGTAATTTTAGCTTTTCTTTATATGCAGATCCTGCATCGGGTTATGATCCAATATGGGTTAAAAAAGCCAATGGCAGAGAAATGGTTATTGATCAGATTGTTGATAATGAGGTGACAATTAGAGGGTTTTATAACTCCTATTTTACAGGGCTTGTAGACAATACAATCAATACCTGTAACACTTCTCAGGATAATAAGTTCCAGTTATCAGAAAAAACTCTTGAACTGAAGAATGCTCCTTATAGTTCTGCTCGAATAGGTCGGAAGGGAGAGGATTTTCATTTTAATATCACAAACAAATTACGTACTCAGGGCGATGCATGTAGTGGAAATGGAATTACAATTCCTTTCAATGAATTTTCGGGGCTGCAAACCCCTAATTTCTATCTCCAGGCTGCCGGCTCCAAAGGAGAAGATAGTACCAAAGGAATCCATCTGAGATGGGGATTTGGAGGTGAATTAGGAGAAAATCACCTTCCTAAAGGAAAATTGACAGACAATAAAAACAATTTCAACAAACCTAGTGACTTTGTAAATGTATACAGAGCTCCTTATGAAAAGCAGATTTTCACTTTAGAATTTGCACAGGTTCCTCAGCTTATTGATGACAATAAGAAAATGTGGGTGTATAAGTTTAATAATGACAGTAGAATTTTTTATGTCTATTTCAAAAATAAAACAAAATATGCACAGGTAAGAATGTCTGTAGATCCAATGTCTGATCCTCTTAAATTCATGCAGCTATATGGTTATGAAATTATAGAGATTCTTTGTAAAACAGATATTTTCTTTGCTGCAGAGCTGAAAATAGACTCGCAGACAGATTCACGTCTGGAGCTGGAGGCGCTTTCTGTAGGAGAACCGAATAACACATCCCAACAGCAGCTTTCATATAGAGCAATGCCTTACGGGAACGATCTTAACTACACTTATTTTAATGTAGAGAACGGAAAAACTTTGCGTTTCAGAGCTAACAATTGTATGGTTACTGAAATTAACTTTGAGTTCTATTCAGATTTTATCATCAATAGAAATCAGGCTAACGCATGGGAACTAATGGGAGAATTCTCTCTTACGGATAAAGCAGATGTCGCTTTTGAAAGGTTAGATCCCTTACCTGGTGAGAATCCTGTTGATGGAGCATGGCTAAGATATAATGATAAAGCTTATGTAAATATCGGGAACTACCATAAAAAATGGGAACATTCATCTGTGGGGCCTTTAGACAGAGATATTCAAACGGTAGTTCAAAGATATGTAGAGCTGAGTAATGATCAGCAGAATCCAAAAGCGAATGAAACCATTTCAATTAACCTTTCACCTACAGGCTCACAGCAGGTGGTTGAAGTTAGCACGAACCTTCCTGAGCAAGGCGATATGCAGGTTTCCAATCTGGATATTTTAAATATTGCTGCCCTGGATTACCATGTAGCAAGAATGTTGGGGTTAGGATATCTTGATATCAAAGAAGATGTTTTCGGAAGAGAATTTATTTACATCGCAGAATACTATACCAATAAAAATCTGGATATCAATTCAGAGGATAAGAGCTATCAGCTGCTTTCAATGTCTCTTCCTGTTTCTACTGAAATCGAAAGACTTTCACTGCCTGTAAAACTGTTGAAACTGAATAAAGGAATGGATGCTGATAATCCGCAGTCTGCAGGGTTATATGATGCAGAAGGATATTCTCATAATGGAAAATACCGTTACATCAGTATTTATAATCACCAGATTCCTGAACTTGAAGTAAATCCTGTTTTCTTTGGATCAGCTCAGAAATTTGATGCATCTTCATTCACGGTTCCTGTATATGCAGGTCTTGAATACCGTGTTGTAGAACCTGGGAAAGCAGATGATTACACATGGATAAAACCGGAATTATGTCATGATACAAAATATTTTAATGTAGATAATTCCCCTAATTCTTATGAAACCTTACCTCTTCAGATTCCCAATACTTATGCACCATTGTATATGCATAAGCAGGATAAAAGCGGAACTTATTTTTATAAAGGATATGGAATCAACTGGTTTTCAAGAGCACAGATAGGAGGAGAGGAATTGTCAATAGATACCAAGATTAAACCCAACAACAGGTTATTACCTCCAACGGCAACAACAGCTTTCCTTATTCAGAAAGAAAATCCGGTAACCCTTACTTCTGGGGGAGAACAAACCCGTCGAAGTAGCATCGCAGATCCGGATAAGACTTTGGTAAGATTAGGCTTTGATCATCACATTTATCAGGACGAAATTGTATATCCTATTCCATTTGATTCTACGTTAGATGATGATTACTACCTGGATCCGGATGTCATCTTCCCGGATGATAAAGAAGTAATGGCAGATGAAGTGGAGATTTTCTACAGAAATTATACCATGAAGGAGATTTCTGCGAAGGTCGCAAGTATCAACCATCACCCGAATAATCAACTTTTGGCTGAGATTGAAACGGTAGATTATACCCTTCCAAGTTCAGGAGGAACTATTCCTTCAGGATCTGCTAACCCTGCCCAACCTTCAATTCAGGAGAATACTTTAAAATCGGAAATTCCTGCAGGAACTACCGTCAATGATTTTATCGGAGGAATTTTCTTATTGGATGGTGAAAGCTATATCATTAATGGTATTGAAGTAAAACCTTTAGGATTGAAATTTACGGTGTTTAAAAAAGCACCAAGTGCGGCTATTATTTCCGGTACTTCACCAGTAATCGATCAGAGCAGTTTAGTGCTTCCTGCATTCAGTCCCGGAACTGAAGGGTTGTTCAGCGCCACTGAAAACATGCAGAATACACCAACCTGGGGTCCTAAAAATCCGAACTCACTGAAGGTGAAGATTGGGACTAATGATTGGAAAATCCATAGAGAGATTATTCATACTCAGCAATCAGACGGATCTGTTCAGAGATTCCTTGAAAAGAGTAGAGGGTTCTGGAAAAATGCAAAAGTGGAACTGCATTTCGAATTACTAGACAAATATCAGAATAAAAAAGGTGAGGTTATTGATAATCCAGCTAATAGCCGTAAGGTTCACAGGGGAGTGTATAGGATTACATTCCCAGGATTCCAACTTGCACAGAATTCCCAGTATTTACCGAATGCCAACTCTGTAGAATGGTTTAATGGTATTGTGAGATTGTTCACCGTGGAAAACTATAATAATGGAGTTCCTAAAGAATCCAGGTCTATTTTTAAAGTGGTGAAAACTGAAAATATCAACATCAACCAAGATCTTGTACTTTATATCTATGATGAGAACTTCAGAATCCTGGAGGATGATACTACTCATCTACCGATTTTCAATTTTGAACCTAGTCTAGAAGATCCCGTTATGGATCCGGTACCACTTTCTACAGACCCTATTATGGGGAAAAATCTTCTTGTCAATTACTATCCTTCTTACAGGGTATACCTGTATAAAAATGAAGCCAATAATTTAATTGAGGATGCTGTTTTACCTCCCGAAAATGAGGATGTAAGATACTCGATCTTTGGATTCAAGAGTGTAGATCATGACAATGTAGATATGCAGGGAGCTCAGTATAAGTCTAAATTCAGTGTTCCTGCTGTAATGTTTGCCAATAGAATTGTGGAACCAAAGGCGCCTAGAAAGCCAAAAGGTTCTCAATATGCCACCAGACCGGATAAATTCGGAAAGGCAACCTATAGCTTTATTACAGAATATGATCATAAACCATATTCAGTACAGTTTTTCAGAGCGAATAATGCAGTATTACTGGCTTCCTTATATGAACCGGAAAAGATTGTGGAAATTAAAAACAGTCTTAATGCTCTTGGAGGGAATGATGAAGAGTTTTTTACTGACAGATGGATGAATTTTGTTGACTTCAAAATGCTTGAAGATAATACTAAAACATCATTTGAAGCATTTCCGCCGGATAATCCTGTAAACTTTACCATGCCGCTTCCGAATAGTAAAATATTATTTGATGCCATTAACTTTTTTATTAAAAATCATAACGAACATTTTAAATTGAAAGTAGGGCAAAGTGGATATGTTAATCAATTGGATGAAACAAAATGGAAAAAAGGAGAATACCCAATTAATCACATTGTGATTGAGGCAGTATCTGGCCAGTCTGGTGAGCTACGTCTGGGCCAGTTTATCAAAGAAGCAATGATCAACTGTTTCCTGCCTCTTACGGAGGTTCCTATTATTTATCAGCAGATTCATAATTTTGATTTCAACAGTCTGAAAGGGCACAGACCTAAAAATAAAAAGCAGAATGTCAGGGATGCTTCAGGGTATTTACTACCTACTGATCATAAGGATTTTGACATGGCTCCAATGGCAGCTGTATATAGCCAAGGCCAAGGAGGAACTGCCCATTCAACATTGTTTACCGATTTTACGCTTGATGGTGCTTCGGATAACTTCTACTTCTACGGAGTAAGAGAATTAGGAAATCAAATGCAGATGGGTGAGTTCAGTAAATTTCAGGGTCCTATTAAACTGGTGAATACCAATCCTGCTGAACCGCCAAAGATCTTAAGCTTATTGCCGGTTGTAGACAATGCAACATTAGGAATCTCTGCAAAAGTAAGGATTGAAGTGAACTCTTATACTGATGTACACAAGATCAATGAGATTTCTATTTACAGGGCAACCAACAAACTGGATGCAGATTCCATCTTAAGTATGAAACACATTAAAACAGTGAAGATTGCTGATGTAGAAGTGAACCCTGAAAACGGGTCATGGACGGTATATGATGAATTTGAAGATCTGGATAAGAAACCTTATGGCGATCCGCTTTTCTATCGTGTAGTGGCTTCCAGAAAAGTAGAGTATACCACAACCGATTATAATGTATCACCACCTGCTACTAAAACGGTACAGGAGCAGGCTCCATCATTACCTTCAAAGACAACGGTAACCATGTTGGTGGAAAATTATAATCCGCCGGCACCAGTGTTAAGGTATCATTCAGAGCCGGTTGAATCTGATGTGATCAATTGGGTAATTTTATCCTGGGATCAGGTTTGCTATAAAGGGAAATATCATCTTTATAAAATGGGCCCAACGGGGAACTGGAAGGAGATTGCCAGAATAGATACAGATGAAAAAGATACCTCAAAAGCAAAACTCTATGTGTATGGCAATAATCCGGCAACCAATACAGAAGAATGGCTCTTTGCAGAAGCATTTGATATGACCGGAAATGAGTTTTTCCTTCCTGTAGAAAAATTAGGACTGGATCCTATGAAAATTAAAGATGAAGAAGGAAGAGTATTGTATCATCATTTCAAAATGGTATCTCAGAATACATCCAATATGTTCAGTACAGAAGAAAAGATTCTTACCATTTATAAAGAAGAAACATGGACCGACATCGGTGGAATTTCTCATGACGGAACAGATGGAATGATCTTACAGGGAACTTTCATTGTAAGACCTTAATTAACCTTTCACACAATTAATAATAACAAAAATAATTCCCCCTTACCGGAAGGAAAAGGGGGAACTATTCACCAAAAAACAAAAATTATGGCAAAGAAAACAATTGCAGCATTAAAAGAATATTTCAAAGCAGGGAAAAGGCCAACTGAAAGCCAGTTTGGAGATTTTATAGATAGCTATGCCAATTTAGAAGATAAAACTATTTTCCCGGATAATTATAAATATAAGGATTTATATTTCACATTTCCACATCTACAGGCTGATATGGCGATAGATATTTTTTTGGGAAATACCTATCTGAACAGCAGTTTAGAAATTGAAATTGCAGGTACATTCGCAAATCAGTCAAGTGTTGGTATTATAAAAAAACAATTTGAGATTGGACTTAATCCTGATGGATATGATTGGTATCCTACTACAGCTAGAATTGTAGAAGCAGCAGGAACTATTGTAGATAATATTTATATAGGAGATATTGTATGGGATTCAGCTATACATGAATATAAACTGACCATTTACCATACAAGCTCCACAGGAAACCTATATGCTATAAGAATGAAGCAGTTTTCTTGTCAGAAAGCATTTATAGACCAAGCAAGACTTTCTGATATTTATATTAAACCATTGGTTGGACAAAGAAAGCATTCAGTATACTATAACGGAAGTGTAGGAATTGGTACCGATAATCCACAGGAGAAGCTTGACGTAAGGGGATCAATTACATCTAAGGTTAATAGTAGTGAGGGAGGTGCTATCGTTTTACAGAATCCTAATAAAACTGCACCTAATAATGCTGAACGCTGGACAATCTATAATATGACAGGGGAGTATGGCGACGGGCTACAGTTTTGGAGCTATTCTGCTGACGGAAATAATTATGGTTCTAGAATGACTATTGCCGATACTGGAAATGTAGGGATTGGAACCATCGGTCCTCAGGCTAAACTTGATGTTGCCGGAGGAATCAATATTGCTGCTGGATTTCCTATACAGTTAGGTGGTAATGATTTAGCTCATGGTCTGAAATATAAAAGGAATAACAGTGATAACACATTGTTGGATGGCCCTTTTCTTTATGGCTGGACAGGAGGTGCTTTGGGAATTAAGAAAGGGGATAATGAATTCAATGTTCTGAGCTGGAAAGAGAGTGGTAATGTGGCTATCTATGGTAAATTGGAAGCAAAAGATGTAGTGATCACAGCTACTCCTACAGCAGATCATGTTTTTGCAGAAGATTATAGCTTAAGAGAGATCAGTGAGCTTGAACAATTTATTTCTGAAAAAAGCCACCTTCCGGAAATTCCTTCCGCAAAAGAAATGACTGAAAATGGAGTTTCAGTAGGCGATTTTCAGATCAAACTCCTTCAGAAAATTGAAGAATTGACACTATACATGATCTCCATGAAAAAAGAGATTGATGTTTTAAAATCAAAATAATCATGGCAAAAAAAACGAATACAGAATTAAAAGAATATTTCAGGGCAGCAAAAAGACCAACTGAAAGTCAGTTTGGAGATCTGATAGATAGTTATGTACACAAAGATGAATCATCAGAGTATTCAACAACTGTAGAATTTCCGGTAGGTTTTCAGGTGGGAGATTATGTAGATTTTTTAGAATTTAGTCCAGCTGGGGTTGGAGCAGGTGGATTTTTTGAAGTGTCTATTGTGTATACGAGAGGATTTATAGCTTCTGCAGCAACACATATCGCTTCCGTTTCACACGCAAATAAGGATATCTGGAGAGAATGTGGTACCATCAATAAAAATAATTATCTCGACTGGGATTCAAATTATAATTTCACAATTGATGTTAACGGCGGATTAAAAAGGTTTCGTATCAGAGTCGTTAATACCGTTGGTTCTGTAGATGAACCATTGAAGGTTTCTATAAAAATACGGTCTATTAATAAAAATAATGCATGGACAGCCATGGAAATCCGTGGAAATAATCCTGCTTCTATTCCTCTTCAGCCCATGACCAAAGAGTGGAATCTATGGGTGGGAGATCTCGTGTCAACCGAAAGTGCAAAAGTGGGACTAAAAGTCAATAAAGAGGGGAATGTAGGAATTAAGACCCAGAATCCACTTGCCTCATTGGATATCCAGGGAAAAATATTATTTGATAGTGAATCTCCTATTATTGGAGGTACCGCCATCCGAGGATATGACACAATGTGGGCAAGAGGGTATAACTTTGTTTCATCCAATGGAACTCAAAATATAGGAGGTTTTGGTGCTGTAGGAGAACAGAACCGGATCTACAAATATTATATAGGAAAGTACGAAGATCAGATTGTTTCATTTAATCCGGAAAATAGGCAGACTTCTTTCAATGGAAATATTGACGTGTATGGAGAAGCAAAATCCAGAAGCCAAAAAGTTTCGGATTATTCACCCACTATTTACTTAGACAGAAGCGAAAATTTTGGTGGATTTACTCAAGGAATTCAATCCAGATTATTGGATGGTACTAACAATTGGTTTTTTGGAAATCTTGGTACTGAATATTGGCTGGTTTCAAAAGGAACTCATGAAAATGCTCTCTTAGCCGTAAGAGAAGATGGAAATGTAGGTGTGGGAACAGCAAACCCTTTGGCTAAACTTGACGTCGCAGGAGGTATCAATGTTGCTGCAGGATCTCCGATCCAGCTAGGTGGGCATTCTTCATCTCATGGTTTGAAATATAAAAGATTCAATAGTGATAACTCATTGCTGGATGGTCCTTTCCTTTACGGCTGGACAGGTGGTGCTTTAGGAATTAAGAAGGATAATAACGAATTCAATGTCTTGAGTTGGAAAGAAAATGGCAATGTTGCTATCCAGGGCAAGGTGGAAGCTAAAGAATTTTTAGTATCTGCCACCCCTACAGCAGATCATGTTTTTGCTTCCGATTATAACTTAAGAGGAATTCATGATCTTGAAAAATTTATCACCGAAAAAAGCCATCTTCCTGAAATTCCTTCCGCAAAAGAAATGACAGATAACGGATTGTCTTTAGGCGATTTTCAGATTAAATTACTTCAAAAGATTGAAGAGCTAACACTCTATGCCATTTCTCAGAATAAAGAAATAGAAAACCTGAAGGCTATTATTAAAAAATAATACAATTCAATATAACTTTTAAATATAAGAACTCCCTCAAATTAATTTGAGGGAGGTTTTTTTATTAAAATATTGATCTATATAAAAACAAAAAAACCTCTGAAAAATCAGAGGCTTTAAAGTGGTTTCTCCAGGAATCGAACCAGGGACACATGGATTTTCAATCCATTGCTCTACCAACTGAGCTAAGAAACCATTATGTTTTTGTTTATTACTTCGTTGTTTTAAAGTGATGCAAAAGTATAACATTTTGTAATACCATGCAAGGTTTTTCTAATGTTTTTTTGAAAAGATAGATGCTCAGGGCTTTCTTTTAATACCAATCGTTTGTTCATCAGTGATTTGCTTATATTTTATTTTTTTTGCTTTTACCACAAAAGTGACAAGATCAGTGAATTTAATATATCTGGAATCTTATTGAAACTAATAGAATACTAAACGTAATATAATCTTCAATTGTAATGGCTGTATCTTTCTTGATACTGTTTAGTAGGTACTGGATAATATAAAAGAATGAAGATAAGTATCAAAAAGAAAATAATACTTATATCGGGCAATTGCTAATAGTATAGTATGCTTTGAACGGGCTCATTTATATGCATAATTCTTTGCATTCCGGGCTGTGAAACTCTATTCATGATTAAATATTTGATTCTAAATCATTTGTTTATAATAAAGACAAAAACGGTTATTATATCTATGATAATACTTTTAAAAAGAATGAATATTCCAATTCATTATCTAGAGTTTATAGAAAATTTTCTTTTGATAATAGTATTGATTTAATATTGATAGAAAGGAAACTTAATGATGATGAATATACAGAGCCGATAGTAACTTTATATTCTTTTAAAGCAAGATAAACCGACTTCAATACAGCATCATCCGTTGGGAATGACATTTAGTTGTTTGATGCAATATCATTTCTGTAAAAAGTAATATTGTGAGATTTTTCAGAGCTTCCGGGAAATTGTACTTCACACAGCTTAGTAAAATATTCTTTTGATTGATAAGAAGTGCAGGAATCTCTGTCGCTTGACGTAGAATCTATCAGATTAAATCCTGTTTTATTGACTTCATTCTGTATATTTTCAAAATTATTTTTGTTTTCAGGAACATAAGATACAACAACGCTTAGATTATTTAATATTCGCATTACGACCATTGTTTGGCTTAGTTTTCCCTTTTCATAATAAACTTGTTTTGTACCATCTCCGGTGACTTTTTCCTGCCTGAAAGTATAACCTTTATTTTGAATGTATTTGATATTTTTATCGATTTTATTATTGGCTAAAAAAGTAAGATCCTTATAATTTAATTGAGCCATGCATGCCAATGGAGATAGCAGAAAAAGGAAGATTAGATTTTTCATAAATGTTAAAATTGTTTTTTGTCGTATTTCCCAAATGTAACAAAGTTTTTAAATAGAAAGTTAATAAAAAACACATAATTAATCAAAGGTAGAAAAGCAAAGTGAAAGATCACTTTTTGAAATCAAATCCAGGTGATTTGCATTTAAGGTATGTCAGGTAAAAGGAAAAACCTGTTGAGGATGTAGCTATTCTTATTATATTCAGATACGATTACTATAAAAACAAAAAAGCCTCCGAATAATCAGAGGCTTTTCAAGTGGTTTCTCCAGGAATCGAACCAGGGACACATGGATTTTCAATCCATTGCTCTACCAACTGAGCTAAGAAACCATTATATTGTTTGATTTACTTTGTCGTTTTTAAAGTGGTGCAAAAATAGAATATTTTATAATACCATACAAGCTTTTTGTATCTTTTTTTTCAATGTTAGAAGTCTTTTGACAGTGTTATTAAACCTTCTAATAAGAGTTCTGTTGTAATAAATCTCAATGGCAGAAGTCCACTCTTTTTTATCATTCTATTGGAACAGTCAGAAAATAAGATAAATACCTCTATATTTAGTGTGATGTATTGATCTAAAAAACTAATGATATGAAAAAAGTAAAATTCCTTTTATTAATCAGTCTGGTGACCGTTATTTATTCCTGCAAAAAAGAATCTGAAACCAATGATGCGATTCAGAAAGGTAGCAGCATCACAGTAGATACCAGAGCTGTTGTCGTAGATAGCAGTGCTTTTAAAAGATTAATGGAGGAAGAGAATAGATCAATCATATATAATGAAATTAAGAAGGTTAAAAAAGTAAGCAATTACGCAGAAGGATCGATGCAGAGCTTTGATTTTAGTTTTAAAGATTACAGTTTTAAGATCAGATATATTGAAGACAGAGCTTATATCCAATATAGAATAGATCATAAAATCATTGCTGATTGGAAGTTCTGTAATGTTAATTTTTATTATGACAGTTCCTGGGAAACAGTGGAGGAGGACTGTCATTTACTTTATAATGGTACAGATTCATCAGGCGTTTTATTATTTCCAGGTTTTACCGAAGAATATGCGACTTACTTTGTATATGAGTTTAATAATAGCGCACTTCAGTTTGTAAATGTTGTCACTTTAAATAGAACACTTTCAGCAGATGTATGGACAAATCCCCATGAATTCCGTGCTGTTCGGAAAAAGAATAAACTTCACATAAGCCTTTTGGATAAAGATGGAAAAGAATATGTTTTTGAAAATGGGGAAGGGGATCCAGAGAAGGAACCCGAAAATCAAAATATTTCAAAGGATCTTATTATATTGAAAACTGCCGATGGTAATAATTGACATTTATGAGCCTATTCTGTAAACTTGTCCTGTAAGAGCCATGAACAAAATATCTCCTTTAAATAGGCTTCCTGAGAGTATTGAACAACTGTATAACTATACCATGAATAATCCGTGAATTGGTGACCAGATAAGAAAACAAAAAAACCTCTGACTAATCAGAGGTTTTAAAGTGGTTTCTCCAGGAATCGAACCAGGGACACATGGATTTTCAATCCATTGCTCTACCAACTGAGCTAAGAAACCATTATATTTTTGTTTGACTTACTTCGTTGTTTTAAAGTGATGCAAAAGTAGCAAGTTTTGGTATATAAAGCAAGTATTCATCGTACTTTTTTTACTTAACCCTAAAAAACTATTGATTATCAGACGAATTATTTTCCTGCTCCTTTCGGATTTGTTCACTCATCTCTTCCAATACCGGTTTAATCGTGTTTTCCGGAAGATCACTGATCCTGATATACATTAATCCGTCAATTGCATCATTGAAGTTAGGATCAACGTTGAATGCGATTACTTTTGCATTTTGTTTTATATATTTCTTGATAAGCACAGGTAATCTCAATTCCGGTTCAAGATCGTCAATGATCTTATCCAGTTTGTTTAGATCAGACTCCATTTCCTCAAAGAAAATGTTTTTATCCCTGTCGCGAAGCTTTACTTTATACTCATTTCTCGGAGTAATGTACTGAGCTACTGCAGAATCAAAATAATTCGAACGCATAAACTCAATCATCAGAGATTTTGAGAATTCTGAGAACTTATTGGAAATACTTACCCCTCCCATCAGGAATTTATGATCCGGATTTCTCAGGCATACATGCACGATTCCTCTCCATAAAAGGAAAAGTGGAAGCGGTTTCTGCTGATATTCCTGACAGATATAAGCACGGCCCATTTCAATCACCTTTTTAAAGAAAGGATGAATATCCTGTTCAAACTCAAATAAAGAGCTGGTATAGAATCCTTTGATGCCATATTTCTTCATGACCTCTCTACCCAATGCCATTCTGTAGGCTCCTGCAAGTTTTTTCTCGCCATTATCCCAAAGGAACAGGTGATGGTAATGTTTATCATATTCATCCAGGTCAAAAGGAAGATTGCTTCCTTCTCCTACCGCACGGAATGTAAGCTCTCTCTGACGCCCGATTTCCCTCATAATAGAAGGAATTTCCTCGTAAGTTGTAAAATAGATCTCGTAGTTTCCGTTGCTGAACAGCATTTTTTCTGTTCCTCTCAGTTTATCAACATCTTTGACGATATCCTCTATAGGAGTTTCATCAATAATGTTCTGAACGATGTTTTCTTCTTTTAATAAAGGAAACTTAACAGTAAGGTTCTGTAGGTTGATACTTTGAGCCAGAGATTTTCTTTTTTCATAGTAAGATTTCATCATATAAACCTTACGTTTTAGAAACTCTCCCAATTCTTCAATAGTTTCCATTTCATCCATTGCCTTTACAGAGATTGGTTTTCCAATCCTGATTCTGATAGGTTTTTCCCTGTCATTCATCATTTCTGAAGGAAGCATAAGCGTTTGCAGGCTTGGATGAAGTTTAGCTACCTGATAAAAAAGACGGCTGTTCTTGGCATGGAAATACATAGGAACTACCGGCACTTTAGCCATTCTGATCAGCTTAAGTGCCGTTTTTTCCCATTCTTTATCTAAAATTTCTCCATAAGGATTGTTCTTATTAGACACTTCTCCTGCCGGAAAAATACCTACACAGCCTCCATTCTGTAAATGCTTGAGGGTCTCACGCATTCCTGAAGAGCTGCTGTAAGCTTCTTTTCTGTTTTCAAAAGGGTTTACTGCGATTACGTATGGTTCCATAGGTTTGATCTTTTCCAGAAGGAAATTTCCCATTACCTTAAAATCCGGACGAACCTCTGATAAGATCTTGCACATCAGAATTCCGTCAATAGCACCCAGCGGGTGATTGGAAACCAGAACAAACGGTCCCGTTTTCGGAATCTTTGCCAGATCCTCTTCAAAAGCCACATAGCTTAAGTTTCTTTCTCTTACAAATGAGTCGAAAAAGTCTTTGCCTTCCTTATCTTTTAATTTATCGTATAATTTATTTACTTCATTTATTTTGGCAATGCTCATCACAGCAGATGCCACCGGATTCTTAAGGAACCCGATTTTACTTAAGCCGGAAGCTTTGATCAGATCGTTTTTCGAAATTAAACTCATGTGTGTTTAGTCGCAATTAATATTATTGTGTTACCATTTGAAGAGTATTCTTGGAAATTTGCTCCAATAATACATTTTTTTCGTGGTAAAATCTGTCAATGTGATCCATCTTCGCATTTCTTACTGTGAATAAAGATACATTTTTAATTGCTTCAGTTTTAAAAATTTTTTGAAGCTCTTCGTTGAGTTCTTCAAGGTGATTAAATTTATCTTCCAGGCATAATGCCAGTGAAATGGCAGAATTCTGCATCAGGGAAACCTTGATCTTATATTTAGAAAGATATCCGAAGATCAAACTCATATGATCTTCTGCAATAAAAGAGAAGTCTCTGGTAGAGATCTTTAAAAGTTCCTGGTTTTCTTTCAGAATATAAGTTTCTTCCTGTTGATTTTGGTCTGAAGCTCCCACTTTGGTTCCTGCCTTGGTAGGATCCACAAAAGATTTTACATAAAAAGGAATGTTTTTTTGCTGTAATGGCTGTAGCGTCTTCGGGTGAATAACACTTGCCCCATAATAGGCCATTTCAATAGCTTCTTCATAAGAAATATTGGAAAGCAGTGATACATCATTGAATTTTCTTGGATCTCCGGTCATTACTCCAGGTACATCCTTCCAGATCGTCATGGCATCAGCATTTAAGCAGTACGCAAAAATGGCTCCTGAATAATCTGACCCTTCTCTTCCTAAGGTTACCGTGAAGTTATTGTCATCTGATCCGATGAATCCCTGGGTAACATAGCAGACTTCAGGGTTTAGATTTGAAATAAACTCTTCCGTTTTTGCCCAGTCTACCGCACCCTCTCTGTATGAATTATCCGTTTTGATATAATCTCTTGCATCCAGCCATTGATTGGTAAATTGGATTTCATTCAGGTATTCACTTACGATTTTGGTAGAAATCATCTCTCCACAGCTTACCACCTGATCATACACGAAGTTATAATTAGGTGATTTGTTTCTTCTTAAAAAAGAATCAATATCGTCAAAAAAGAGATTGATTTCAGCAAAAACCGCATGATTTTCAGGAAACAGACCGTCCGCAATCTCGATGTGTTTTCGTTTTATCTTTTCAATCTCAGTTTGATAGTTATCCTTCTTGAAATAAAGTTCTACAACTTTTTCCAATTCATTGGTCGTCTTGCCCATTGCTGAAATTACCAGCAAACATTTGGCAAATCCTTGGCTTTTTAGAACCATGGACACATTTTTTACACTCTCGGCGTCTTTCACAGACGCGCCACCAAACTTGAAAATTTTCATTAAATTGTTAAAAATAAAATTGTTAGATAAAAATTACATGAGTTTTTTACGGAGGACAAAATTATAAATTTACAGCGAGATATGAAATAGGCTGATGATGCGATGAAATTAAGATTTCCTTAAAATAGCTCTGAAGGGAATACCTGACTATGTTTGAATGCAGGAATAGAGGAGATTAACCTCTATTAAGAATCTTATTTATTCCATACATTTATTTGATATTTATTTTTTTGAATGCCAAAATTTGGCGCCATTATCTGTAATATAAGGAATTTAATAGAAAGTCACTTTATTCAAAACCTGAAGATAAGGTCAAAAATAAATATAATATAATAAGATCTGTTTTTCAATTTTTCATTTGAATCGTTTCATGTTCTACATTAAAATAAGTAAACAGAATTTTTCATTAGTTTGGGATAAAGAAATGGAGAGGTAATCACAGGCAGATATTCAGTATTATGTTTTGTTTTGATTGTATTGTGTTGATATACAGTGTTTAAGTTCTTTTGTAATTAAATTTTCTTAATGCAATAAATTTTCCGAAATTTGGGGAAAACGTAAAAAGAAAAATATGTCAAATCAACCATTACAGACTTTAGGAGAATTTCTTATCGATAAGCAGGACGATTTTCAGTATTCAACAGGTGAATTTTCTCGTCTTCTAAGTGCAATAAGATTGGCTTCGAAAGTGGTTAACAGAGAAGTAAATAAAGCCGGAATTGTAGATATTACAGGAGCTGCAGGAAACCAGAATATTCAAGGGGAAGAACAGCAGAAACTGGATGTAATCGCTAACGAAATTTTTATTACGGCTTTGTCTCAAAGAGAGGTTGTTTGTGGTATTGCTTCAGAGGAAAATGATGATTTTATTGATATTAAATGTGGTGAAAATGGACATTTAAGCAAATATGTAGTGTTGATTGATCCTTTAGATGGATCTTCAAACATTGATGTGAATGTTTCCGTAGGAACCATTTTCTCTATCTACAGAAGAGTTACTGAACCGGGAACGCCTGTGCAGCTTGAAGATTTTTTACAGAAAGGAGTCAATCAGATTGCAGCAGGATATGTCATCTACGGTTCTTCCACGATGATCGTTTATACAACAGGAAACGGAGTGAACGGATTTACACTGGATCCATCCTTAGGAACCTATTATCTTTCTCATCCCAATATGACTTTCCCAAAAACTGGTAAAATCTATTCCATCAACGAAGGAAATTACATCAAATTCCCTCAGGGAGTGAAAAACTACCTTAAATATTGCCAGATGGAAGAAGGAGACCGTCCCTATACTTCCAGATATATTGGGTCTTTGGTTGCCGATTTCCATAGAAATATGCTGAAAGGTGGGATTTATATTTATCCATCTTATTCTCAGGCACCCAATGGGAAATTAAGATTATTATACGAATGTAATCCAATGGCTTTCCTTGCAGAACAGGCTGGAGGAAAAGCAACAGACGGATTCAGAAGAATTCTGGAAGTAGAACCTACAGAACTTCACCAGAGAATTCCGTTTTTCTGCGGAAGCATTGATATGGTGGAGAAAGCAGAAGAGTTTATGCGAATCGACAGCGTAAAATAATGGAAGCATCATATTTTAAATATTTATTACAATTTAAGCGCCCGAGTGGAACATCTCGCGGCGTTTTGCTTGATAAGGAAACCTTCATCCTTGAAATTTCAGAAGATGGAAAAAAAGGAACAGGGGAGTGTGCCGTTTTCAGAGGCCTGAGCTTTGATGACAGGCCTGATTATGAAGACAAGTTAAAATGGCTCTGTGAAAACATTAGTCAGGATCCGGATTTCTTAAAAGAAGAACTAAAAGACTTCCCTTCGATATGGTTTGGATACGAACAGGCCGTTCTGAACCTGAAATTTGGAGCTGATCTTTATTTTCCAAGTGAGTTTACCGAAGGGGAATCTGCCATTACCATCAATGGATTAATCTGGATGGGAGATGTGGGGTATATGGAAGAACAGATTCAGGATAAACTGGGAAAAGGATTTCATTGCATTAAATTAAAAATTGGAGTCGATTGGAAATCTGAACATATCATTCTTCAAAAGCTAAGAGATAAATTTTCAAAAGAGCAACTGGAACTTCGGGTGGATGCTAATGGAGGATTTAGTAAAGAAGAAGCAGCCGTTGTTTTGCAGCAGCTGGCAGATTTGCACATTCATTCCATTGAACAGCCTATTAAAGCCGGAAACTGGAAGAATATGACGGAATTGTGTGCTCAGACGCCAACTCCTATTGCTTTGGATGAAGAATTGATTGGGATTACAGATCCGGAAGAAAAGAAAAAACTTTTAGAAACGGTAAAACCGCAGTACATCATTTTAAAACCGGCTTTAATAGGTGGTTTTGCTGGATCTGATGAATGGATTTCCCTTGCTGAAGAACAGAATATCGGCTGGTGGATTACTTCTGCGTTAGAAAGTAATATCGGCCTGAATGCCATTGCACAATATACATTCACAAAAAAAAGCCCGATGCCACAAGGTTTAGGTACCGGAGCTTTATTTACAAATAATTTTGAATCCAGTTTAGAGCTCAGAAATGAGTTGTTGTGGTTCAAAAAATAAAAAATGAATTAACAGGTTGGGTTATTTGAATGTTCCCAATCCCATTCTCTGCAGCATCTGGCTCTGGCATCCCAGTTGTTGCAGCCTATAGGGACTACCGGAATATTTCCGCCATTAATGGTTTTTAATTCTTTTTTTTCTAGCTTTCTTAGATTTTTCATAATTGGTATTGAGTTTTGGTGATAGTGAATCTGGTGAATGACAGTCGGAGTATAGAGACTGCCATCTTATTTAATAAAAAACTCCAATGCCGCAAAGTTGGGACATTGGAGCTATATGAGGTCATAATTTTGAACCCGGTTTTAGATCTCAGAAATAAGAGTTAAGCTGATTCAAAATAGAATAGTGCAAAATTACCTAGCAATATGGAGGTGGTGAATCCGGGCAGGCAGTGCCGCCACAGTAATCTGGTGCCCATGCCCTGCAGCATCCTTCCTGTGGACTCCAGCTATTACATCCAAGAGGAGGTCGTCCTCCACTAATTTGTTTTAATTCTCCTTTGTTTAATTTTCTTAGATTTTTCATTGTTAATATTTTAGCTTGATGATAGTTAAATGTCTGAATTTTTTTTCAGATATACAATTTTTTAGACAAGTAAATATTGTGAGATATCGAGAATTGAATAAAATAAAAATGAATGTTGGGAGGTCATTATTTAAATATATTCATCTCTTCTTTATAAACTGGACTTTGTATACTCAGGAAACTTAAGACACTGTGAAACACGTGATTTTGAGAAACTATATCATTAGGCTTTAGTTGTCTCGAGCCATCAGAAACCCATACTATAAAAGGAATTTCATACTGTTCCTTAGGGGCTATACTTAGGGGCATTCCATGCATGTACAGGTTTTTTTCTCCCAATGATTCTCCGTGGTCTGAGACGAAAAGCATTGTGCTTTTATAGTCTTTTAATTTTTTTAAATCCTCAATGACATTATATAAAAGGTAATCTGTGTAAACAATTGTATTATCATAGGCATTGATAAGCTCCTGCCGAGAGCAATTACCTAGTTCAACACTATTGCAAACAGGCTTAAAGGCCTCAAATCGGGATGGATATTTTTTACTGTACGTCGGACCGTGGCTTGTACTTGTATGCAATATGACCAATATTTTGTTTTTGGTGCTTGCTGCTATCTGCTCTTTGAGACCGTTTAAAAGTATCCCATCATAATTGCAGTCTTCCCCCTTGCAATTTGAAGACAGGTTTTCTTTGGATTGATAATTTTTAATATGCACCGGTGGTTCCCCCCAATTTGTTGTTCTCCAGATAACATCTACATTATTTCTATATAAATAATTAGGTAAGATTTCATACAGATCATCTGTATTAGTATGTTCCAAAATACATTTTACACCAGCAGTGGTGTATGTTGCACAAGAGGTGGCTTTAAAACTGTGTAGATTTTGTTCTTTGGAAAGCAATGGATTTGTATTTTTTCCATATCCGTACAACGAGAAGTTTTGGCTTCGTGCCGATTCTCCGATAACCAGAACGACAACTGATTTTTCATTATTTTTAATGGTAGCGGGAGGTAATAAAATTTCTTTTTCGTTTTTTTTATATTCATGAATGTAAAAAAGAGAGAGATTAACAGAATAAGACCATGGCATGGCAAGACCACCTAATGTTTTTGAATTTTTATCAATCCATAACCAATTACTTGCATTCGCAAATGCTACAACAATCATGAATAACAGAGTTAATGAAGATGTGATTAAAAACTTTTTTAGTGGGATACTAATGATTTTGACATTAATGATATAAATGCCGGGAAGTATACCAAGGAAAATAATATAGAGAATTAATTTTATGGAAAAAAAACTGCTGGACTCTTCGTAATTGGTATTGAATATATTGCCAATCATACTTTCATCAATGATAACACTATAGGTATTGATAAAATAGACCGCAATGGAACTGATTATAAAGGTAAGTACCAATAAAATTTTCCCAACAATCCTCGACAGGAAAAAGATTAAATAGAACGCAAAAGCATTGGCAACTAACATGAGAATGATTAAACTTATGATGAGCACAACGCCATTTAAACTTTTATAATCAACTTTACTGAAGACAAAGGTAAAAAAGGGAATATGAAAGAATATGAAATTAAGAAAGCTCATTAAGAGGGCAAAATCCAATAATTTCAAATTATTTTTTAACATAAGTGTAGGTGATTATATAAAGTGATATTATTAAGCTTATAAATGACAAATAAAATATAATCAAATTTTCATTAATTATTTTGTTAATTAAAATGATACTACCAATGGTAAATGCTATGATAAAAACCGGATAATATTTTTTACTGCCAATCCATGCCCATATATTATATTGGTGATTGATAAAAATACCTAAAAGTCCTAAAATATATCCAATAATACTTCCGATAATGACATCAAGAGGATAATGGGCTCCAACGGCTACTCTTGTGAATGCAATAATTAATCCTGTTAAGAGCAGAAAACAGCACCATATGAATTTATACCCTGATTTCTGAGGCATAAAAGTAAACATCAGAATAGTAAGCGTTGTAAAAATAGTAATGGAATGTCCGGAAGGCAGGCTGGTGTATCCAGATAATGTTTTCCCTATGATGACAAAGCTTTCATTATCAAATGCCGCCGCCGGTCTTGGTACAGTAAATAATCTTTTTAAAAGGTTGCAAAATAAAGCAGACAGAAGTGATGCAGATAATAAAGACTGCCAGATTTTTGGGATGTAGATTACGAAAACGGATAGAAAAGGCAAAAGAACAAGAGCATCTCCCAATTGAGTTAAGTTATATTGCAGTTTGGGATATTGTGATAATTTGGAATTTAAAAAAAAGAACCAGTGCTCTTGAACGCCAATATAAGCAACAGTATTGAGTGCATCCTGTTTATAAAGAATGAAGAAGATTAAAGTTAATAAAAATAACGGTACATACAATAAAAATAAGACCGGGTGAATATAATGACCAATTATAGTTTTATTCATAATATTTGATTTACTTATTTTGAAAAACCATCCGTTTTTCAAACTTTTTCTCTTTTAACCCCGAGGCTTGCCTCGGGGAATTCTTTAGATTAAATTCTTATCCCTAGCTGTTCAGTAATATTACTTTTTACACCCGGATTGAACATCTTTATTTCAAACTTCTCAAGAAAAAAAAGGGGCATTTTTTTTATTTTTCTTAGGGTGTATTTATATAACTGTCTAGTGATCAGTTTTATTGTTGGGAATTTTTTTTTATAAAAAGATCAATTTGAATATTTTTTAGCATTGTAAGAAAATGCATTAAATGATCAATCGCTCAAACATTATTAAGAATTAAAAAAAAGAATTTTAGTGGAAGTGATTTAAATTATTTATTATAAAAAACAAGAAAATAAATTCCTGCAATAGATCTGTAGGAATTTTTAAATGAAATTTTGATTTGTTTTAAGGAATAAAGTAATTGTTGGCTCGGATAGTTTTTTTTTTAGATTGTAGTTGTAATTAAATGACATCTTTTACAAAAATGGCTTTCCTTATATAGGTCAAGATATAAGAAAACTTTTTTTTAATCTTTTTCATGATAAAAAAATTGTAATTCTCTATTATTTGAATTGGCAATGATTATGCCATTTGTCAGGTCTGTGGTAACTTTAACATAGGTCTGATTTTATAGCATTTTTTTAATTAATCATTATGAAATAATTGTGAAAATATTTTCGTTATTTATTGTTCTATTGGTGATAAGATTCCTATCTATTCCATATAAATTCTGAAAAATATCACTCTGAACCTGAGAGCTGGAAAGGTATCCCCAATGATTTCCGACTTCAAATTTAAAGCTGCTCAGTACATCATCTTTCACAAAAGTACAGTCGATGATAGATACGATATCCTTATAAGGGCTAATATCACTCGGCCCGTTTTTACCAAGCCTTGGGGTAAGAATATTTTTGGTAAACTGTGAGATTCCCAGGATCAGATCCTGCCTGTTCAGATAAATGGAAATCCGGTTGGCAAGCAATGGTAATTTATTAAAGGAATCTTCTGAATCTTCAAATACTTTATAGGATACATCAGCATTCAATAGGATTACCTGATCAATCACCCTGAGGATATTCTCTCTTTTAAGACTGTAAAGCATGCTTTGAAGTACTCTGTTGCCCAAAGAGTGAGCCATGATATGAATTCTCTGGTTACATGGGATGAGGTCACGGTTTGAAAAAATATCCTTTAAAAACTGAGTGTAAAAGTAAAACAGTCTCAACAATGATGTTCCAGAGTTGATGCTTGATGCCTTGTCGTCAAAATAGCTCAATGGAATAATACTGCCAGAAGCCGGCCAGCTCACAAATAAAATATGTTCAACAGGAGAAGCGGGATTGTCAATGAATATTTTTTTTAGATCAAGAATAGCCTTTAATTCATCATCAAAATCGTACAGATAACCATGAATAAATATCAGTACATCACTTCGGTCCTTAGTGGCAGACATATTTTTGTACAGTTCGTAGAACAGTCTTTGGGTTCCGCCGAGATTATTGGCTGTAAGAGAGGATTTTTTGATGCCTTTTTCATTCTGCAGAACTTCCAGAACTTCTTCATAGCCTTGTTTTTCAGGTTCTGAAAACAGTTTATAGTTCAGGATGTTTCTGTTGGTGTAGTCTTTTTTCTTTTTGGCCGCAGCGGTGGGTTCCTTATAATTATCAAAATCACATTTTGCAATCCTGAAATTAGGAATTGAGTATTCGTCATTGGAAAAAGAATCCACTTTTTCACCTTTATGACGGACGATTTTCCGATTGCTTAAGATATAAACAGCCATAAGCGATAATTTGGTACAATGGTTTTAGCTTTTCCTAAATTAATGAAAAATACTGAATTACAATGCATAAAGCTTAAAAATTAACATTTTCAAAAACGCTTATTTTTCCGTAACTTTGTACCACTTTTTTTGCTATAAAACAAAAGCTAATTTAATGGAAGAAGAAAAAAAATCACTCAATTTTATTGAGCAAATTATTGAAGATGATCTGGCTAACGGTTTGAATAAAGATCAGATCCGTTTCCGTTTTCCGCCTGAACCAAACGGTTACCTGCATGTAGGGCATACAAAAGCTATCTGCATCAACTTCGGTTTGGGTGAAAAATACAACGCTCCCGTAAACCTTCGTTTCGACGATACGAACCCTGAAAAAGAAGAGCAGGAATTCGTAGATTCTATCATGAAAGATGTTGAATGGTTAGGTTTCAAATGGGATAAAGTTTTGTATGCGTCCGATTACTTCCAGCAGCTTTACGATTGGGCAGTACAATTAATTAAAGAAGGAAAAGCTTATGTAGATGAGCAGCCATCTGATGTAATTACCGAGCAGAGAAAGAATCCTGCAGAACCAGGAATTGAATCTCCATACAGAAACCGTCCTGTTGAAGAGTCTTTAGATTTATTCGAAAGGATGAAAAACGGAGAATTTGAAAGTGGTTCAATGTCTCTTCGTGCAAAAATCGACATGGTTTCACCCAACATGAATATGCGTGATCCTGTTATGTATAGAATTTTGAATAAGCCTCACCACAGAACAGGAACTGCTTGGAAAATTTATCCAATGTACGACTGGGCACACGGTGAATCTGATTATATAGAGCAAATTTCGCATTCACTTTGTTCTTTGGAGTTTGAAAACCACAGACCTTTGTATAACTGGTATTTAGATCAGGTCTACGAAGAAGGAAAGGTTAAAAACAAGCAGAGAGAATTTGCAAGGATGAACGTTTCTTATATGATCACTTCTAAGAGAAAGCTGCAAAGACTTGTTGCTGAAGGAGTAGTAACAGGATGGGATGATCCAAGAATGCCTACTATTTCCGGAATGAGAAGAAAAGGTTTCACTGCAACTGCTATCAGAAACTTTATTGATAAAGTAGGGGTGGCAAAAAGAGAAAACCTAATTGAGATCCAGTTACTTGACTTCTGTGTACGTGAAGACCTGAATAAGGTGGCTAAACGTGTAATGGCTGTAGTAGATCCTGTAAAATTAGTTATCGAAAACTATCCTGAAGATAAAGAAGAATGGGTAGAAACTGAAAACAATCCTGAACAGGAAAATGCAGGAACCAGAGAAATTCCTTTCTCAAGAGAGTTGTATATTGAGCGTGAAGACTTCAAAGAAGAAGCCAATAATAAATTCTTCAGACTGAAATTAGGCGGTGAAGTTCGTTTAAAATCAGCATACATCATCAAAGCTGAAAGAGTAGAGAAGGATGAAAATGGAGAAATTACAACAATCTATGCTACTTATGATGAGAAGAGTAAGTCTGGAAGTGGAACAGAAGAAAGTTTAAGAAAAGTAAAAGGAACGCTTCACTGGGTGTCTGCTAAACATGCAATTCCTGTAGAAGTAAGAGTTTACGACCAATTGTTTACAGTAGAACAGCCGGATGCTGAAAAAGATGTAGACTTCTTAAACTTCATCAACCCTGAATCTGTAAATACGATTCAAGGTTTTGCTGAACCAAGCCTTAAAGATGTAGCTGTGGGAGAACCACTTCAGTTCCAAAGAATCGGATACTTTACAAAAGATCAGGATTCTACAGATGCTGCTTTGGTATTCAACCGTACAGTAACACTAAAAGATTCTTATAAACCTTAATAATTTTCGGGAATCCATAAAACAAAAACAGGACTTAGAAATAAGTCCTGTTTTTTATTTTTTACCATAAATACATAAAATAATTCGTGCATTCGTGGCGATAAAAATCTTCGTTATCCAACATTCAAAGTTTTCTAACCTTTCACTCCTTTAATCCACTCCTGGAATTTACCCACCTGTTCCATAAAGAAAGATTCATGTTCCTCTTTTTCTTCAGGACGGTTAACCAATATATGTTCAAAGTAAGTGTCTTTCAGAATTTTTCTTAGAATTCCTTCTCCCAGGAAAGGTTTATAATCGTTTAATGCCTGAGTTGCTTTTAACAGATGGCGGATATCATATTGTAATGGGGTTATATCAGGAACCTGCTTGTTGAGGTTAAGGAGATTGTATACTGCTATTCTGGCTGTTCTTACAGAGCTTTCCATCGTGAATACAACATCGTTATTGGTTTCTACAAATTGGCCAACCAATCCTAAGTTAGTACAGCCTTCAGGAACCACTCTCGGGCGATCTCCCTGAGCTCTGGGCATAAACATAGAGGTGATGTAAGGCATAAAGGCAGTACGGACAATCGTATTTTCAATGACGTTATCAAGCTGATCTGCCATTCCAAGATGGTGACACAGTTCTGCAAGGATCTCATTTCCGGTACATTCAGGCATTGCTTTTTTAATATAGTTCCCTTCTTGGTCCATGAGTAGGGCGTATACCCATACTACAAGAATATCATCCGGCTGGGTAGGGTAGTGTGGCTGTCTGTTACAGGTAAAGCTCATTACCCAATTAGAATCTGTAATCGTAATAATACCTCCCGTAGCTGTTTTTCCGGAATAAGGATCATTTACACATAATTCTTTTAATTTCTCAGTAAATGCAGAAGGACGGCATGTTAATGTTGCAGATTCCCAAGATGATTTTTCAATATGGCTACAGAATTTTTCAGGTTTTCCGAAAACTTCAGATTTAGCTGCAAGGTTTTTCCATAATTTCCATCCGGCACTTTGTCCGGCACTGCTGTTGTCTATAGTGACTTCTGGAACTGTATTATTATCTCCGTAGAAAGTACTTTCCGTCATAGATCCGGTAGTTACAATTACGTAATCATCTTTTCCGATGGGTATTCTGACTTCTTCTCCGTTTTGCTCGGTAATAATGCCTTCCACTGTTTTTCCTTCTGTATTAATATGAACATCAAGATCCTTTACCAAAGTATCGAACTGGATTTGTACTCCTTTCTCTACCAGGAAGTTTTTTAAAGGGGTAACAAAGGTGTCATATTGGTTGTATTTAGGGAATACAAGGCATGAAAAATCTTTCATTCCGTCAATAGCGTGAAGGAATCTGTGCATATACAGTTTCAGTTCCAGTAAGCTGTGCCAGTTTTCAAAGGCAAACATAGAACGCCAGAAGAACCAGAAATTACTGTTCAGAAAAGATTCTGAAAAATAGTCTTCAATACTCAGATCATCTAGCTCTTCTTTTTTCTTTAATAAAAGTTTGACAATCGCCAATTGATCTTTTTTCTCCAACCCGAATTTGCTGAAATCCTGAATTTGTCCCTGATTATGAATCAATCTTGCTTTTGAATAGTTGGGATCGTTATCATTGATGAGACGGTATTCATCCAGAACACTGTAAGGTGCAGGCAATTCCAAAGCAGGAATGTCCTGGAATATATCCCACAGATTTTCATAAGTCATATCCATTTCACGGCCACCACGGATGATATACCCATCTTTTGCATTCCCGGCACCATCCAGTGATCCACCTTCAATTGCCAGCTGATCCAGAAAGATAATATTTTTACCGGGAACATGGCCATCACGGATGAAATAATATGCTGCAGACATCCCTGCAATGCCGCTTCCGACAATATAGATTTTACTGTTTTCGTAGGATTGTAAAGGAATTCCTTTATTTCTTTGATAGTTTCCGATCTGGTCTGAAAAAGGCATTGTCTTTTCAGGAGTGTTAATCTGAACTTCCTTGCTTGAATCCGGTTCGTGGTTCACTTTCCCAAACTGGTCAGAGGTATTTAAAACTTTGTTGAATTTTGAATTGATCGTACTCATTTTTATGTTGTTTTTAATGAACATGATAAAGGTACCCCTATTCAAAAAGCAATGTATATCCCTAATGTCAGAATTAGTGTCCCGAAATTCCTACGACTGGATATTTTCCGTTATTCTATACTCAGAAGGAGAAAGAGAAGTGTGCTTTTTAAAAAAACGGCCAAAAGCAGAGGTGGAATTGAACTGAAGTTCAAAAGCTATTTCCGAGATTGTCAGGTCCGGATTTCCCAGCATGACATACGCTTCTTTCAACAGGGTTTCATCAATAACTTCATGAGGAGTCTTGCCACAGGCTTTTTTAATGATTTCAATAAGGTATTTGTTCGAAATACAAAGTTCATTGGCATAGAACTGAACGGTTCTGTGGAGTCTGATATTTTCCCGGATAAGTTGACTGAATTTAAGATATAGATCCTTTTTCCCTTCTTCTTTTTCAGGATCTGTAGCATATTTAGCATCCAGAATTTCGGCGGTTTCCAGCAGAAGATTGAAAATAATAGTGCGAACAATTTCTTCAGTAAATTTTCCCTGTTTTCTGGATTTCTTTTTGAGGTAATCCAAAAGGTTTTGCAATACCAAAGCATTTTTAGGAGAGGTTTTTACAATACTGTAGGACCCGTTGGAGAACAGGTTCATTTTCTCAATGATAAAAGGATTAGATATATTTTTGATCAGAAAATTCTTGTCGAAGAATAATAATTTTATCCTGAAATCCTGACTGGTTTTCATAAATCTCACAATAGTAGACGGAGCTGCAACCAGAATGCTATGGGCATCAGCTTTATACTGATGACGGTCTATTTCAACACTTACTTCTCCTGCCGTACAGATGCATAGGGCATAATAATCCATCCTGAAAGGAGCTTTAGGAAATTCGAAAATGGGGTTTCCGGAGGAGATATAATAGGATTGCCGGCAGTCAATACTATAAAAAGACAGCGTATCGTGTAAGTTTTCGTAGGTTACCATTTTTGCTGTTGATTGATTTTTTATAGATTTTTTTTGAAATTTAAGGTTAAAAAGCCTATTGTTACTGCAATTTACGAATTTTATAAATGTTTATTAGAGGTATGTGTCTAAAATATTTGTTTTTATTCGGATGCAGTTGATTGTTTATTTTTATGATTGTTATTTAGAAAAAGGCTTAAAATAAAGGTATTTGAGCCTATTTTTCCCTAACTTTGCACTTTCAAATTTTTCCCCCCAAATATTATTGTGAAACTGATAAATGTATACACGAGTTCTTTTAAAGGACTCTCACAGGAGAGTTGGATGCTGGCGTTGGTAATGCTTATCAACAGGGCAGGTTCTATGGTACTTCCATTTTTGGGAGTGTATATGACCAATCATTTACATTTCAGTATTGAAAATTCAGGAATTGTCCTGAGCTTTTTTGGAATAGGTTCGGTGATAGGTTCATGGTTTGGAGGAATGATCACGGATAAGATCGGGGAATATAGTGTACAGAGCCTGAGTTTACTGCTCAGTGTGCCTCTCTTCTGTATGATCCCTTTTTTCACAACAGAAGCGGGATTGGCCGGGATTATTTTAGCGCAGAGTATTGTGAGTGAAACATTCCGTCCGGCAAACTCAGTTGCTATTACAAAATATGCCAAACCGGAAAATATTACGAGAGCATTTTCCCTGAACAGAATGGCAGTAAACCTTGGTTTTTCCATCGGTCCGGCATTAGGAGGTATTCTATCTGCTATTTCCTATGAATTTTTATTCTACAGTAATGCTTTAGCTGCTTTATTGGCGGGGTTAATGTACATTTGGTTTTTCAGAGGCCGGGCAAAACTGGCCAAACAGGAAGCTAAAAAAGTAAAGGAAGCAATAGCTGTTAAAAAGGAAAATTCTCCTTATCAGGACAATAAGTTTTTAATTTTTTGTTTCTTATGTATGCTGTTCTCGATCTGTTTCTTCCAGCTGTTCAGTACACTCACGATCTTTTACAAAGATACCGCTCATTTAAGCCAACAGAATATAGGATATATTTTAGGATACAGCGGTTTTCTGATTGTTCTTCTTGAAATGGGGTTTGTACAGCTTTCAGAGAAATATTTTACTCTGGCTTTTACCATGCTGATCGGAACGTTCCTTTGTGGATTTTCGTATGCAATGCTTGCTTTTGATTATAGTATGGTTACCCTATTGGTATCCATGACATTGCTTTGTATAGGAGAGATCTGGACGCTTCCGTTTATGGCAACCATTACAGCTCTTCGTTCCGGAGAGAATAATAAAGGAGCCTATATGGGACTGAATGGGATGTCATTTTCCATCGCGTTTATTATTACTCCTTATATAGGAACAGTGATTGCCGATAAATTAGGTTTTAATATTCTATGGATTGGAACCGGAGTACTGGCTATGGGAATCGCAATTGCATTCTATTTTGTTATTCCGTGGATGCTTAAAGATAGGAAGAAAGTGGAAGAGGATTTGGTTTAAATTCATAACCGTTTATTGTACAATATACAAAACCCAGCCGAAATCAATTCGGCTGGGTTTTTCTTGGAAATAAAAATCTGAAATTTATTTGATAATGATTTTTTTAGCTACTTTTTTACCCCCTACATTGAAGACCATAATATAGTTTCCTTTAGCAAAGCTGGTCAGATCTATTCGGGTTTCATTCGTAATACCGGTTTGGCTGTGTACCAATCTTCCGGCAATATCAAAGATATGTACCTCTGTAGAAGCATTCTTTTTCATTAGGACATTGAACTTTCCATTAGAAGGATTAGGATAGATCTGGAATTCATCTTTTTCTAAGGCAGTCTCTTTTGCACCTAAAGTAGAAGAAACGGTTTGTCTGGTGCAAAGTTCTATAGCTGCAGTATTTACGGTTCCAGAACTGTTATTAGGCTGAACATTATTCAACAGTGATGAGGTGTGTGCTGCAAGAATTTTCCAGGTTCCATTAGGATTTTGTCCGTAATACTTGCTTAGATCCAATCTTATAGGTTCTATTTTTGCAGTAGGATTGGAATTCAGATTATTACAGCTTACTATTGGAGATGCACCTTCCTGATCAAATGTAGCTTTTAAAGTATTACTTCCTGAACAGTTTCCTAACCAGAAAATATTTTGTTTGTTAGGTTCATATGGATCTGTTAGTAATAGACCCGTTTCCCCTATATCTGTATAATTTAGGTCTATAACAATATTAATATCCTCAATAGTAGCGGTCACAGGAACATTAATATTCATAGTAGCATGATTACCTTGGCCTGGTGAAAATGCAAACGGTCCGCTAGCCGCAGGGTATTGAGTACAGTTAAGGGTAACATTATAGTCTATAGCAAATGCAGGACTTGCTGCATAATAGACATTGCCTACCGACTCTACGATGATGTATGCCTGCTGTGAAGGAGTAGAAGGAATCGTAATTGTTTCTTCTCCATCATTAGGTGTATTCGAAACAAGTTGGTTAAATGTACTTCCTCCATCTGTTGATATTAAGATATTTACAGATTGTGTATTAATAGGAGCTGCATTAGTTCCTGCTACATCCCATTTAAGAAGATGAGAAGAGCCTGACGGATAATTTTGGTTTAACGAAACTGATGTAATCTTGAATGGTCCGCTGTTGCCATCTACACTTACGATGGCTTCATCACTTGCTGTTTGTCCACCTTCTGAGGCATTGTCTCTTACCAGGCTTACAAACTTCATATTTCTTGCAACATCAGAAATCATGTTCCAGGTGCTGTATAAACTTCCATTAAGAACTTCCGCAAGTGGGGGGAAATACCGGGTAGGGCTGGGAGTTGGAGAATATACTCTGAAATTAGGAGTTGTTGTGGAGTTACGATCCGGAAAAGAATAACCGGCGGAAGTCGAAAGATCTGATTCTTCCCAGGAATAGGTAAGGGGGTCATTGTCAGGATCACTTCCTGCAGCTGTAAGTTTGAATGCAGTGCCTTTAGGAATGCTGTAATCAGAACCTGCATTCACCGTAGGTGGATGATTTGCCATATCTACTGTTGTTGCACAGCTTGTGGTTGTAATATAATTGTTGATCTGTTTGAGGCTGTGATGAAGGAACTGGTCGTTGAATTTATCAGCTACATCATGAGTTCCGGTTATACCAGGATAGCCCATAATAGTAACGCCACTTCCAGGTTCGAGATAAGAGCCAGCCCCAGTTCCTTCATTTCTTGAAAAAGTGTGGTTAGCTCCAAACTGATGTCCCATTTCGTGAGCAGTAGCTATAGTAAATTCAAAACCTGCAGGACCAGCTCCCATAGATCCCATATAGGCAGCTCCTTTCTTTTTATCTATGAGTATTCCCGGGAATAGCGGAAAAAGGTCACCCTGACTGTCCTTACATACAGATGAAATCAGGCCGGCATTTCCTCCTCCTGTTTTTTGGCCGGATAATAGTATACCTAAATCATAATTAGCTTCACCAATACGTTGAATCATTGTCATTTGAACTTCACCTCCCATCTTATTGCCAGAAGCTTGTGGGCTTGCGGAGTTGAACGTACTATAAGGATCCGTAGTCTTATCTAAGAAGATAATCTGATCATTATTGGCAATCAGGTTCATATGGATAGAGAGATCCCTTTCGTAAACAGGATTAATAACAGTCATTATATCATTAATCGCGGCTAATGCACTGGCAGTAGTTCCTCCATGGAAGGTACTAAACTCTCCGTCGGCAGATACTGCTAAACGGAAAGTCCTGAACTTCCGATCATTGGTGTTTCTTTGAGCTGTTATAATGGTCTCAATATTTTTTCCGTCAACAGAACATTCAAAATTACTGGTGTCCGATAATATATTGGGAACAGCTGGGCTTACCAGATAAACAGATACTTCTTTTGTTGCTGGTTCTATAACCACAGGTTTTCTATCATGGGCAAACATTATCAATTTTAGACCGTTTTGAGAGAGCGCAAAACTGATGGTTTTACTGGGGTCATTTACAGATACCCCTCTGTAAGATTTGATATCCGGGAATTTTGCTGCCAATTCCGGAGCCATGTTTGAAGTTTCATAGACACTGTATTTTTCAAACTTTCCATCTAATCCGGGAATGTCTATGGTTACAGTAGATCGGGTGGCTATTCCTGTCTTGGATACAGGAGCTGTCTGTAATACTGATTTCAATTGATTGATATCCAGTAAGTAGGTGTTGGAGTAATCAGCTCCAATGTTTCTTTTGGATTCAATTAAATTTCTCTCATTGACTTTTGTCTTTTTCCAAAAATTCTGTGCATACAGGCTTTGGCTCCCTATGGCAGCAATGGCCAGAAATAGGTAGATTTTTTTTTTCATGTTTTTACTTTTTTAGGTTATTAAATTGATAATAACGTTGTTAAAAGTATAAATTAATCTCATAGGTTTGAAATATTTTATTTTATGTTAAATAATTGATTATCATTGTTTTGTGATTGTTTTTCGTTGAAAATAATATTGTGCTAAAAAAACTGAATGTTTATTTTTTATGAATAATATTTTTTTTTGAATAAAATCATAATTGCATGAAATTATAAAGTAGCCCATTTTTGGGCTGCCTTATAATTTATTTTGTAATAGCTTGAAATAAGCAGATATATACAGTGATGAGGTAGAAAAGTTCCTCATTTTCTGTACATGAGCAAAAACTGATCTTTTGGAGATATTTTAAATTCCTTTATCCCTGCTGTAAATATCTTCAACGGTTCTGTGATGCCTGTCGTATACCATTTTCCATGGAAGATCTGTTGTTTTTTCCGGTTTCCATTTTTCAGTGGTTACAGAACTGTTACTTTTCTTTATTTCGTTTCTGCTGATAAGAGTTCCTTTCCTTTTATTTTCTTCAAAATCAATATTCTGAACATGATGAAGGTATTTTTGTACATGACTTATGAAGCCTGAAAAATCCCTGTTCCATTCATCAGAGATTCTGATCTTTTTATTTTTTCTGTTTTTCATCCAAAAGGTAAGTCTGTTCAGCCACCATGCGTTTTCCTTTAATTTAATGATCGGCGGCTGGTTCAGATAAATAATAAATTCTGAATGGTCATGGTATAGTATTTCAGAACCATAAAGAATCGTCTCTATAGAATCCCAGGAAAAGAAATGGGTTTCATCCAATATAGGAATATTGAGAATAAAACCTTCCGGATTGAATGTCATTGTTCTTAATTTATCATCATTCATGGGCTAAAATTCAAATTTTTCTGTTACTCTGGACTACGTGGTACAAAATTATATTTCTGTTGCCTGCTCTCTGTAATCTTTCAAACTGCCATTATCAGCATAAGTTCCCCTGTCAAATAGCTTATAAAAGCCTGTTGTTTTTAGCGGTTTACTGTAAGGAATACCTATTATTTCATTTTGCTTTTGGGTATACTTCACATCATTTCCAAATGTACCGTTTAGGAAAGCAGATGATATTTTTTCGGTAAGTAAGAACTTTTCAATAGACGGGTAAAACGTATTGAAATCAACATTGTAATAATCATCAATTTTTACCATTGGGAATTTTTCCTGTCTGGGCTCAGGTAAGATCTTATCATACCATTTAAGAGGCAGCTTGCGTACCGTTTCAGGCTTTTTGTTTAAAAAAATCCGATATTCCATAGTATGATATTCTCCGTCAAGAGGTGGAGAACTGATAAAGAAAATGGCTTCTATTTCACTCCAGCAGATGATCTGATTCTGAGTGTAGGTAGCAATTGTAAAGAAATCCTGATGGTATACCAGTTTTGCTTTATACTTATTAATTTCTTCTGTAGGGCTTGACATGGTAACCCCTTTGTTTATGGTGTATAAAATAAAAAATAGAAGGGAATTTACCATAGCTGCCGCTGAAATGTAATAAATATTCATCTTATTTTTTATCATCAGGAAAATAACCATAATGGCAATGATCAGAAAAATGGTAATTAAGATGTTTAAAATAGTAATAGGATTAATTTTCATGGTTTAGAGGTTTGATATGGACTATCTGTATTTTTCAATTCCCATTACTGTATAAGAAATAAGAAGAGTAAGGATGATAAGAAATGAAATACTAACAGGAAAGAGCCATAAACCTCTTTTTTTTCCAGGTTTATAATATCTGAACCGGAAAAGAGTTAAGACTCCAATACTGAATACAGCCAGAATATTCAATTCTATAAATGACTGTGGAATCTGGCCGTCTTTATATAAATAAGAGTACCATACATGACTGATTCCGGCCAGCTGTAGTATTAATAGGATGATAGGTAGAATATTTACTGTATTCATCTTCTATTTTGTGAAAGCCTTATACAATTGCCTGTTATTTACAAAATAAAGCTGGTTGTTGATTTTGTGAGGAATGATTTTAAATTCCGGATCGCTGCTTGACATTATTTTGAATTTCCCCTTCTGTTGATTCATGAATATATCGATATAATAATACCCAGTTTCAACCCTATACGGAATGGATAAAACATAATGATTTCCGCCACCGCCCCATACCCAGGATTTGTTCATCATGGCATAGTCATATTCCTTAAAAATATTTTTAGGAGGCTGAGCATCTTCAAGAGAAGTGAAATGCCTTTTAAATTTAGGAAGTATTTTTTTTTCTGTGGGCTGTAGCAAAGGGTTTAGAAATTGATCCAAAGAATAAGGAGCATTCAATATTATAAATTGATCCTGCCCCGTATGTACATAAAGATCTCCTTTTTTCAGATTATCTGTATATGGAATTTTATCCTTCGGAATATTATATTCAGCAGAAAAATACCGGATAAACAATGAATCATTGATCTGGTTGATTTCATAATCCGATTTTTGAGTGTGAATACTTCTTAAACTATCTTCTCCTCTTTTATATCTGGCAGATTCGTCAATGATTTTTATGTCCTGTTTTTCTAATGTAATATCATTAAGGGCTTCATATTCCTTGTTTTTATTTTCTACAATAAAAAAGTCGTCACCATATACGAAAACACCGCTCTTAATACTATGACTCACACCAGTGCGAACAGAATAAAAACTGATAGTGTCCGGATAGTGTTTGTAAACCAGGGAAGAATCATTATATAAGATTTTATTTATCTCATTAACTACAGGCTGTATTACGATGTTGGAATTAGAGGTAGCTGGGAAAACCGGAATATCCGGAAATTTATCCTGTCCTTTTTCTTCTTTACAACTCAACAGAAGAATAGAAAGGCCCCCCAAAAACAAGTATTTATTCATCATATCTTTATGTTTCTACACTTTCCTCTCCATTTGTATCTGCTGCTTTTATTATTAATTAGATCTGTTTTAAAATTATGAATTTTCAGTACACTTACAAAGAATTGAACTGACAATCATATTAGCATGAACCCTGGAATTTTCAATAAACCAGAGATGTGTATCTTTTCCGCCGCACACGACTCCTGCAAGATATAAATTGGGAATATTGGTTTCCATGGTTTCAAGGTTATAAAAAGGATTCAGGCAATCGCCATTTAGTTCAATTCCTGAATTTTTTAAAAATTCAAAATCAGGAAGGTAGCCGGTCATGGCCAGAACAAAATCATTTTCAATCTCATGCATCTGATTATTTTCATCCTTAAAAATTACGGAATTTTCTTTTACTGCTGTCATTTCAGCATTAAAATAAGCTTTAATACTTCCTTCTGCGATTCGGTTTTCAATATCCGGTTTTACCCAATATTTTACACTTTTTGAAATCTCGGAATGACGGATAACCATAGTTACTTCTGCACCTTTTCTATAGGTTTCAAGAGCAGCATCCACCGCTGAATTGCTGGATCCTACCACCACTACTTTCTGCTTTGCATACGGATAAGGTTCGGTATAATAATGTTTTACTTTCGGAAGTTCTTCACCCGGAATATTCATTAGGTTAGGAATATCGTAAAATCCGGTGGCAATCACTACATTTTTAGCTCTGTAGCTTCCCTTGGTTGTTTCAATATCAAATGCATCAGATTTTTTGGATACCTTCAGTACTTTTTCATAAAGATGGATATTCAGCTGTTTTTGCCGCGCAATTCCCTGATAATATTCCAAAGCATCCTGTCTTCCCGGTTTGGGTGCGGTAGAAATAAAAGGAACACCGTCAATTTCCAGCTTTTCAGCTGTTGAAAAGAAACGCATATACAAAGGATAGTTGTACAATGAGTTGACAATAGTTCCTTTTTCTATAATTAAATGATTCAAATTGTTTTTACTGGCTTCAATAGCACAGTTGATACCAATAGGTCCTGCTCCTATAATAAGAATATCCAAAATTTCCATATTACAAAGGTACGATGTAATTGGGAAACTGTATCCATCAGAAGGGATAAGATCATTGACGCTTAGGAACAAAAAGTAAAAATAAAGATCCGGTTTTATAGATCAGGTGTCAAACCTTAAGACTCTCTATATCTCGTATTGGCATTAGTTTTGGTGCTTTTTTTATTCACCACTAAATTAAAAATATGAAAAAACTACTTATTTCAATGATGGTACTGGCACTGGCAGTAGCTTGTAAAAAGGAGGCAGGAAAACCAGTTCCAAGTGAGATTGATACTGTTACCCGTGTGAAACCGCTGGACAGTGCAGCAGTTGCTAAAGAAAAAGCATTGAAAGAAGGAGCGCTTAAAAAGACTAATGATGAGGTTTTACAGGCTTTAAAAGCTAAAGATTATAAGAAATTTGCTTCATTTATCCACCCAGAGAAGGGGATTAATTTTTCAATGTATGCTTTTGTAGATCCGAAATCAGATAAGCATTTTTCGAAAGAAGATTTTGAAAAATACCAGCCTACCAAAACATTGTTTACTTGGGGAGCGCAAGACGGTTCAGGGGATCCTTATAAAGCGACGATCAATGATTATCTAAGAAAATGGGTGTTTTCTGGTGATTTTACAGCTTCTCAATATTCTTTCAATACATTTCTCGGCAGAGGAAACTCGCTGAATAATCTTGAAGAAATCTATCCTAAGAGCGATTTTACAGAAAACTATATCAAAGGAACAGAAAAGAGTAGTGAAATGGACTGGAAAACACTCCGTTTTGTATTTGAAGAATTTCAGGGAAAATATTATCTCATTGCTGTTGTTAATGACCAATGGACAATTTAAAAGCTATAAGCTGGATGTAGGAAGTTGGAAGAACATTAATTGATAAAAAACATCTGTAGTTTTTAATTACAATTAAAAATAACAAATGTTTTTCCCAATTCTATAACTTCCAGTTTCCAGCTTCCTTTCTTTATAAAATATCAGCCAGTTGCCTGGTGAGATTTTTTCTTGAAAACTGTTCTATCTGTTGAGTGTTTTCAGAAAGATTTCCGTTTTTCCAAAGGTCGAATTTTTCCAGAATGAATTTTTTTACAGACACAGAATCATCATAACTGAAATGTTTTCCTGCATGGGTTTCTTCAAGGATCTTAGCAACATCAGCTTTATCCGGTCCAAATGAAAGAATCTGTTTTCCGCTTACAAGATATTCAAATATTTTTCCGGGAATAATTCCTTTTGAAGATTCATTCGGGAAATTGGTGATCAGCAGCATCTCTGAAGTCTGCATTTCTTCAACAGCTTTACCGTGTGGAAGATAACCCAAATTCAGGATATGATTTTTCAGGCTTGAGTTTTCAATCGTATGAAGGATTTTATCATCAATTCTTCCTACAAATTTTAAGCTGAAATGTTTTGCAAATTCTGCATTTTCCTTTACCAGTTCATCCAATGACCTCCAAAGGTTCTCCGG
This sequence comes from Chryseobacterium sp. MYb328, assembly GCF_037572595.1. Classification (NCBI taxonomy): domain Bacteria; kingdom Pseudomonadati; phylum Bacteroidota; class Flavobacteriia; order Flavobacteriales; family Weeksellaceae; genus Chryseobacterium; species Chryseobacterium sp. MYb328. The sequence goes on from NZ_JBBGZQ010000025.1 coordinate 80,798, forward strand.
ATTTCTAAGCTGTTCCAGAACTCCAATATAACTTAATACAAAAGATTTGTTGTGCTGTTTATTTCCTTCGTTTGAATCACTTTCATCAAAACCGTTTGTGATACAAACTGCATTAGCTCCGGCTTTTTTGAAATTCTCAGCATCTGTATAGCTTGTGGCCAGGGTAATATCTGCATTTTTGAAAACGGCACTTTCCAGCTGGCGGTGCTTTTGGTCTGAACTTTTGGTTAATTTCAGGTGTTTATAATACGAGATCTCTGTCCATGGATCACGGAAATCTGCAATCCATTTAATATTGGGAAGTTTATTTTTTAGACCTAATCCAATCAGGTGAAGAGAGTGGGGTGGTCCGGAAGTTACGATCGTATCGATGTTGTGTTCTTTCAGGTATCTTTCCAGAAATTGAATAGAAGGCTTTACCCAGAAAACTCTGGCATCAGGAATAAAAAAATTTCCCCTTACCCATATAGAAAGTCTGGATTTCCAGCTCTGGTTTTTTCCTACATCAAATTGGCCTGCTTTGAATTTTTTGTTGCTTTTATTAAGCTTTTCAGCCAGCTGATAAGGTTCCCAGATCTTTGTTCTGACGATTTCAATATCTTTTGGAACATCCTTCATCAGGGTTTCGTCCAACAATGGATAGCTTGGGTTTTCCGGAGTATAGATAACGGGTTTCCACCCGAAATCAGGCAGATATTTGGCAAACTTCAGCCATCTTTGAACACCAGGACCTCCCGCAGGAGGCCAGTAATAGGTGATAATCAATATTTTCTTTCGTTCCATTCTTTTGGTCGTCTGTCCTTCAATTGTCATTCTGAACGAAGCGTAGGGTAGTGAAGAATCTCATTCTATCTCTTCATTCAGAAATTTCCAATCGGAATTGAAATGCTTTAATTAATTTTTTGATCAGGCTTTCTGTTCGATAAGAGTCTCTTTTTTCTTATTCTTATTCATCCAGAAAATTCCAAATGCTGCCAGTGCAATAAACAATCCGAAGCTTAATAGAGAAATCCATTTTCCTGTTTCAATTACTTCCGGCTCAAAAACCATTCTGATGTGGTGATTTCCGGCAGGAACATGTACTGCACGAAGCAGATAATCTGCTTTGATATAAGGAACCTCTTTTTCATCTACAAGAACCTTCCATCCGTGAGGATAATATACCTCAGAGAAAACTGCCAATTGAGGCGTTTTTGACTGAGATTTGAATTCCAGTTCGTTAGGTTGGTATGTAGTTAAATTAATAAATGCTGTAGAATCTGCCTGAACAGGTTTATTACTGAAATAAGCTTTGTCAGAAGATGCAATCACAGCTGTTTTTTTATTGTCGATTTCCCCAAGAGAGTTAATTTCTTCGTTAGGAGTATCTACAAATTTAAGATCACTTACAAACCATGCGTTTCCATTTGCTTTAGGATTCGGAACTACCTGAGGCTGATCCGGGCCTCCGAAAACCATGTATTTTGCATTCAGTAAGTTGAGTATTTTAGGGGTTTTTACACTGTCGATATTATTGATATATGCATTCAGTACATCATCATATCTCCTTAATTTTACAGCGTGGTAACCTCCGATAGAAGCTTTGAAATATGAAGTATTAGTCTCACTTGTAACTCCTAAAGTCTGGTTGTAAATTCGGTAGTGAGCTTTATCTTTATCCGCAATAGTCTCTAATGTCTTGTTGATATTTACGGTAGATAAAATAGATTCAAGATTTGGATTTCCCTGTACTTTTTCAGCAAGAAGTTCAGAACTTTCTGTTTGGAACGGGTTCTCAGCAAAAATCTTGTCTACATAATTTTCGTCATTTAAATAACGCTTATTTACAGTCCATAGGTCAAATAAACTTACTACACCAATGATGACCAAAGCAATATTAGAGCTAAGTTTTTTCTTTAAACTTAAAAATAGAACTGTGGCAGCAATGGCTACGTAAATAAATGCCTTTATAGCATCTATTCTAAACAGTTTGTACCTTTCATCTACCAGAAAATCAAGAAGGAAAGGAGGGAAGTAAGTTTTCTCTCCTGCTGTTGAAAATCCTAACAATGATTTACCAAATATTAAAAGAATTAATAATAATCCTAATGTTCCACCACTTACATACATCAGAATTTTTTGCTTGTACTCTTCAGTCAGTTTTTCATCTGTAAAGAATCTGTATAATCCTAAAATTGCGATCAAAGGGAATAGTAATTCCACGACAACAAGGATAGAAGACGGCGCCCTGAATTTATTGTAAAACGGAACGTAATCAATAAAGAAATCAGATAATGGCATAAAGTTACTTCCCCAAGCCAGTAAAATGGTTAGAATAGAAGCTCCCAGGATCCAGTAACGGTATTTTTTCCATGCAAAGAAAAATCCTAATAATGCAAGGAAGCATACTATAGCTCCCTGATAGGCTGGGCCTGAAGTTCCCGGTTGGTCGCCCCAATAAGTCATTCCGCTGAAACCTTTTGAAATTCTGTCCATTTCAGCCTGTGAACCTACATTTTCCTGAACAAGTTCCTGAACTTTATTCATCATTTCCTTAGCTTCAGGTTCCTGGCTTCCACCCCCCATTAATCTTGGAATAAAAAGGTTTAAAGTTTCGAGTTGCCCATAGCTCCACATCAGCATACTCTCCTTGTCCATTCCGGATTTTCCTGAAGTATGGCTGTCATTGGTTAGAATCTGTTTTCCACGAACGGTTTCCTTTACATATTCAGAGTTGGCCATGATCCTTTGAGAGTTCATGCCAACACCAATCACACAAGATGCTGCAATGATTCCTGAAGAAATAAGGAAGTGTTTCATTGGAGTTTTTTTCTGAATCGCCCTGATAAGCTCAGACAGGAATAAAAATCCTAGTGCCAGAAATAGATAATAGGTCATCTGCGGGTGGTTCGCTGCTATCTGAAGCCCCATAAACAGGGTGGTAACAATGAATCCCCAGATGTATTGTTTTCTGATGTAAACTAATAAAATTCCGGCTAAAAGCGGTGCGAAATATTCAATGGTATTGACTTTTCCATTGTGTCCTGCCGCAATAATGATATAGAAATAAGTGGAAAGCCCGAAAAAGGTTGCGCCGAGTAAGGCATATTTCCAGTTTCTGACTACGACCATTCCCAAAAGGAAAAAACCTGCAAAAAGAAGGAAAAGATAATTAACAGGTCTTGGTAGAAAGTTCAGATTGCTGTCGATTTTCTTGATGATATCACCTTTAAACTGGCTACCCATCTGGTAAGTCGGCATTCCCCCGAACATGGAATCACTCCAATAGGTTTCATTTCCTGTATTAGCTCTATAATCTAAAAGTTCTTTTGCTCCCCCTCTGTACTGTACAATATCATGCTGGAAAAGTTGTTTTCCTGAAAATACAGGAGTGGAATATAAAAATGCTAAAACTATAAATACTACTAATGAAGCTGCAATATAAATTAAGTTTTTGTTTTTTGCCATGCTGGTTATGATCTTTTATTTCTCGGATTTTTCACCTTTTGTCATTACTCTCTTTTACCTCTTCATAGTCTACGGTTTCTGCATCCCATTTAAGGTTTTTTTTGTTATTCTTATTCGAGTTATGTAGGTCCTGCTGATTGTTATTTTGCTTTTGGTTATTGAACCTGTAGCTGTAAAATGTCTTAAAGAAGATTCTTTTCAGAATATTCCAGACGAAGAATATAATAATGGCAGAGAGTACTAACTCAAGAATGTACTTCATAATAAATTTATTTAAGATTTAAAGTTTAAGGTTCAAAGGTATGCTGGTCATGATATCACTTTCCTGTCTCTGATCCTTAAACTTTTAAGCTTTACTTATTTTGCAGAAGGGTTTACCATCACAGAAGAATTGGAAACACTTTTCATAGACTGGGATTGTTTTCCGTCTGAAATAGTTTCAATCTGTGTAGTTTTTACATTAATGTTCTGGTTGATAATCCATCCTGTATTTTCGTCAAACTTAATGGTTCCGTTTTGAGCAAGTTCACTGCTCATGCTGTGAGTGATTGGTCCCTGAGCCTTCTTTTCAGTTTTCTTGGGAATACCTCCGGTTACACTGATTTCAGCAATTCCGTTTCCTAAGCTCTTTAACACATAATTTGAAGTTACTTTAATGCTTCCGTTCGGATCTGCATTTTCAGAAGTTGACCATTTTTCACCTACTTTTACTCCTTTTTTCGGAATAATTGAAAGGTTTTTATTGAACTGATCTTTCAATACTTTCTCATTGAAGGACTGTTTAAGACTTGCTACAACACTTGCTCTTTCATTAGCATCCTTGATAAGCGGTCCTACCGCGTTGGTAACTTTGGTATATACCGCATCAAAACCTGTAATAGAAATCACATTTCCCTTGGTATCCATCTTCATATCAAGCTTATTGTTGGTAAGAGCTTTGTTGATATTCCAGATCATTTTAAGATCATCTTCTTTAGGAAGAGGCAGTTTAGTATCTACAACAACCGTTTTACCTTGTGCAGCCTGAGAGCTTCTTTTAGAAACAAGATTAAGGGTCATTTCATATACATTTCCCTTAATATCATTTACAATAAAGTTCATTTCGTCAGTAGATTCTACAGTAGCTGTCATAGATTTTCCCTGAGGATCAGTCATCGTTTTTACATCTCTCTGGTAGGTAGTAAGGGGATAAGTTTTTCCTTTTTCAAGTTTGAAAGACTGAGAAACAATCCCTGCAGAGTCTCTGATTGCTGGGTTTTCTGCAACTTTCGCTACAGAATCCGCAGGAACTTCCACGGTAACCGTCTTTCCGGTCTTAGGATCTACTTTTGTAATTTTTGCCGTTTCTTTTTTACAAGATACAAGAGCTATAGATGATAATAGCGCTATTGCTGCTATATTTTTCATTTTCTGATTTTTTTAAGTGTTGTGTTATCGAATTAATTTATTTCAGACTTTTCTGTCTCACCGCTTCATACAGGATTGCGCCACATGCTACGGAAACATTCAAAGACTGAGTTTTTCCTTCAATAGGAAGTTTTATTTTTTCATCAGAATGATGCAGTACTTCTTTAGAAATTCCTGTTTCCTCATTTCCCATAACGATAGCGCATGGTTCTGTAAAATTTACATCATAGATCAGTTTCTGAGCTTTCTCAGATGCTGAAAATACAGTAATTCCGCTCTGTTGAAGGAAATCTACAACGTGAGCAAGATTATTTTCCTTGCAGATTTTAATATTATAAAGCGCTCCGGCTGACGTTTTAATAGCGTCGGAATTAATAGGAGCAGCACCTTTTTCAGGAATAATAACAGCATCTACGCCCGCACATTCTGCCGTTCTGCAGATGGCTCCAAAGTTTCTCACATCTGTAAGTCTGTCCAGAATTAATAAGAATGGAGTTTTCCCTTCTTCAAATAATTGTGGCACAAGATCTTCCACTTTATGAAACGGAACATCCGAAATAAAAGCAACCACACCCTGGTGGTTTTTTCTTGTAAAACGGTTCAGTTTTTCAACCGGAACATAATTGGGACGGATTTTATTTTTTGCTAAAATTGCTTTCAGTTCAGCATAAATAGGACCCTGAAGTGCATTTTGCACAAAGATCTTGTCAATCGTTTTTCCCGCTTCAATTGCTTCAATCACGGGGCGCAGCCCGAAAATAAAATCGTCTTTCATTGATTTGTTTAAAATTTTATGTTTAAGGTTATCGGAATCTAGAGCGGGTAGTTCATGATTTATTATGATTACGAACTTCCAGCTTCCTTTCTTCCAGTTTCCTTTTAGTACTTTTCTCCTAAAATTGCTCTTTTCTGCGCCATTGCATATCCATAATGCAGGCTTTCATGCATATTGTTAAAAATAATGGCATCCTGAATACTCTTCAGATCCATCCCGAAACTGGTAGTATAGGGAGTATAGTCTGAAAAGAAATCACTATCATAATCCTTCATTAATATCTTTGAGGTTTCCGTTAGTAAAAACTCCAGGTCTTCCACCTCTGATTTTTGAACATTAAGGTTCGGTAAAGTTCCTTTTTTGTAAGTTTCAATCCAATATTTATCAATACGGAAAGGGTTTCCGCTCAGATAATAATGCAGAAGCTGCTGAGTGGCAACCGTATGGGCAATATTCCAGTAAATATTGTTGTTGAAGCCATCCGGAATCAGCAGAAGATCCTCATGGGAAGTGTTCTGTAGGATATCTAAAAGGTTTCTTCTCACCTGTCTGTGTGCTTGAAAATGATAATTCATTTTGCAGAAAATTTTAATCACCAAAAATAGTTTAATAAACTGGAAATGACAATTTTTTGGCTAAAGGATTAAAGTAAAAGTTGCACAATGCCGAAAAAATAGATTATTTATTATTTTCTTTTTAGGTAGAAATCTGACAGGATTACAATCTGTTTTAGAAAATTTAACGACTCCTTTTTAGATATTTATCAATTTTTAAGAAGCTGAAACCCTCCGATGATTTTTCGTCAAAGGAGGGTTTTTTATTGTTTGTTAACTGTTTTTTATAAGTTTTTACCTTTTAACTGATGATGACTATTTTTTTATGATTTTATGTTTAAATGTGGTTCCATCTTTCAGAATAATATTTAAAAAGTAAACTCCAGAGGGATAAGAGGAAAGATTAATTTTGTTTTCCCTGTAGGTTTCAGCCAGTTTTCTTCCATCGATGCTGTAAAGGATCATTGATTTTACATCTTCTTTCGATCTTATATTGACAAAATCAGTAGTAGGATTTGGGTAGATATTTACATCAATGCTTTTTATATCTTTTACATTTAAAGTAGCATTACTTTTTCCCTGCATGTAAACTGATAAATAAACATCTCCTTGCTGTCCGTTAAAAACGGCAGTAGGAATGGTATGTTTTAAAGTATGATTTCCGGCTGTCATAGAGGGTAAAGTAAACCCTCTGATAGGTACTGAATTTCCCGGGCACCAGTTGTTCCATGAAGTCCACTGTGCAAATGTTGCAGGAGCACTTTGATAGATTCCATTGCCCATAGTGTTATATACTCTGAAAGGTTCACAGGAAATTCCTCCAGGAGTATAGGTTAATACCTGTACATCATCTAAATAAGTGTAGTTTTGTCTCCTCACATATTCTTCACCACCTGTATTAGCTCCATGAGGAGTGGAAATTACGAAAAAACGAGCATTGTTAACTGTTTCTGGTAGATTAAAGTTGACAATTCTTACTGTTTCCCCTGTAACATCTGTGCTGTTGTAATTATTAAGTTTATTGTAATTTAATATGGGAACTAGCGTATTGTAATCGGTAGGAGTTGCTCCAACATCGGTTGAAAAAAAGGAGAGGGTTCCGGAAAAAACATCATCCCTATTTGCACATCCTGCTATTTTTATTTTTGCACTGCCGGATACACCAAAAACGTCTAATTCCATATACAAATCATAGGTGTTACGTAATGTAGCATCATGAAATATATTGTAAAGATTGCTAATGTCATAGGTATAAGGAACTTCATCAGGGAAACGGTTTTTGTTCATAAATGGGGTAATATACCTTGCAACTTCAATTCTTTTGATATTGGTATCATTGAGTGTATAAGTAGGCTGATTTTTGGGAACCATAGCCAGAAAAACCTCACCAAGACGGTCATAATCGTCACATAGGGCTCCTATAGTTACTCTCATGGCAATTTTTGCCTTAAAGGAATCCAGTTCAGTATCTGTAAGCTTTCTTGCATATCTGGTATTTCCCAGTCTGATCAGACCGGTAGGAACCGGATTGGCTACAGGAGCAGCATAGCCGTCGTAATATACGGCATCTGAAATCAGATTCGTCACGGTTGTTGTCTGTGATTTGAAGAGACCTGTAAGGAATAGACTTGCAAAAAATAATCTTTTATACATATCGTTGGTATTTAATGTAAATATATTAAAATATGTATTAAAAATAATGATTGTTTAGTTTTGTTTTTGTATTAATGGTGTTTTTGTTGTTGAATGTTTAAATATTTTAATTAAATACTAGGATTAGTACTAAAAGCATCCATCTTAATAAATAGATATGATTGAATATTTTTTTTTATTACAAGAATCAATATTTTATTATTAAATTAGCATTATATTCAATGGTAATATTATTAATAATGAAAAGAATTTTACTTTTATCCCTGTTGTTTGCAGTGTTTACTGCGAATGCTCAGATCAATATCAATATCGGAAGTACAAGTTTGGGAACTGCACCAGTGAGTAGTTTTTTTTCTTATTCCTATGTTCAGCAGATTTATCCTAAGCAGGAAGTTAATGCTAATGCAGCAGGAAATATTACGGGTCTTACTTTTTATCTTGATCCTTCTGCAACCATTAATGACTCATCCAATTGGACCGTTTATCTGGGGCATACCCCAAAAATGTCTTTTGTATCCAATACAGACTGGGTTCCCGCCGCTCAGCTGACACAGGTTTTTGCGGGTACAGTAACTAAAAATGGGAATAAGGTTGAAGTAGTTTTCACAACTCCGTTCGCTTATAATAATATTGATAATCTGGTAGTGGCTGCTAAAGAAAATTCGCCAAGTATTGACATTAATAATTTTGATGAAGTTTTTCGTGTTTATTCCTACTTGCAGAATTCTACTCTTGTTTACAAAGGTGACCGTGCTGTTGTAGATACGGCATCTCCGCCGGGAGGGATAAGAGTAGATTATAAATCTGCAATAACTATTTCAGGTCTGACGGTGAATTCTGCTCCAGGCTGTCCCTTCGTGATTTCGCCAGCTAATAATGCTCAATTCGTTACTTTGTCACCTGGTATTACTTGGCAATCGGTAATGGATGCAGCTTCTTATAGAGTGTCTTTAGGTACAACCCCTGGAGGAACGGATGTTATCAACCATCAAACTGTAAATGGAGTGGGTTATAATCTCTCTCCATCTATTGTTCTTAACAATGATACTAATTATTATTTAAAAGTTACAGCTGTTTCGGCAAACGGGGAGTCTGCCGGCTGTACAGACTATACTTTCAAAACAATTCCTCCTGTGCCTGTAAATGATGCATGTTCCGGAGCTTTGCAGGCTACTGCATTTCCTTATGCTTATACACAGGCTGATGGGATGTCTTCCACTAATAACAGCGGATTTATATTGGCATGTGCTAATGATGGAATGAACGATGGTTTATGGTTTAGATTTACAGGAGATGGCAGTCAGTATACGGTCAAGGCTACTCCTTCAGTAGCTACTTTTGATCCTAAAATAGGAGTGTACAGCGGAACTTGTAATAGTTTGGTTTGTGTAGGAACAATGGATAACGGTGGTGGCGGTTCTGCTGAAACAATGACAATTACAACAACTGCAGGAACAGAATATTATATAAATGTAGGGTCTTACGAAGATTCGGTAGATATGCCAGAGGGCACATTTACAATAAATATTACAAAACTGTAATTTTCTTTGTATAGGTTTTCGTATTAAGGAAAATATAAATTGATAAAAAGGTGTTGTGGCAATTATTGTCACAACATTTTTTATAATGAATTGAATTATAATGGGAAAGATTGAAATATGACCGTAAGATCATTGCAGCAGAATTTATTTTGAATTCTAAAAGGTTGTTAAACCCGGAATATTTAACAAACTTTAACTCAAATATGGCATTCATTATGTTGATTAATGCAAGTATTTATCAGAAATTTACCACTTATTTAAATCAAGCTATGTCAGATACATATCAAGCCGAGGATATCCGTCAGTTGACGGAAAAAGTAAAAGAAAAAAACTACTTATTTTCTCTTCTGAGACAGGAAATCAACAAGGTGATTATTGGGCAGGAATACATGGTAGACCGCTTATTGGTAGGGCTTTTAGGAAACGGGCACGTTCTTCTTGAAGGTGTTCCCGGATTGGCAAAAACATTAGCCATTAAAACTCTGGCAGATGCTGTTCATGGTGAGTTCTCAAGAATTCAGTTTACCCCGGATTTGCTCCCGGCAGACGTGGTAGGAACCATGATTTACAATATCAAAGACAATGATTTTTCTATAAAAAAAGGTCCGGTATTCGCGAATTTTGTTCTTGCGGATGAGATCAACCGTGCTCCGGCAAAGGTACAGTCGGCACTCTTAGAGGTGATGCAGGAAAAGCAGGTGACCATTGGTGATGAAACCATGAAGCTTCCAAAGCCATTTTTAGTACTGGCTACCCAGAACCCGATCGATCAGGAGGGGACTTATCTGTTGCCGGAAGCACAGAGTGACCGTTTCATGCTGAAATGTACTATAGATTATCCTTCTTTTGAAGACGAAAGACTGGTGATGAGAATGGTTTCCACATCCCATCAGCCCACTGTAAAACCAGTGATTTCACTTCAGGATATTGTTGAGGCAAAAGAGATTATCAACCAAATCTATTTGGACGAAAAAATAGAAAAATATATTCTGGATATGGTTTTTGCAACACGTTATCCTGAAAATTACGGACTTTCTGAGCTTAAAAACTATATCAGTTTCGGAGCTTCTCCAAGAGCATCTATCAACCTTGCGATTGCTTCAAGAGCATACGCGTTCTTAAAAGGAAGAGCATTCGTAATCCCTGAAGATGTAAAAGCATTGGCTAAAGATGTATTGAGACATAGAATGGGCTTAACTTTTGAGGCAGAGGCAGAAGAGATAACAACTGAAGAAATCATTAACAGGATTTTAGCAAAAATACAGGCACCATAATGAGTGATGTTATTATTAGAAAGGCAGCTCAGGAAGACTGTGCCTCCATGTTGGATTTGATTAAGGAGCTTGCAGAGTATGAAAAAGCGTTGCATGAAGTAACGGTAACCCTGGATCAGTTTACTGAAGACGGATTTGGAAAATCTCCGGTTTGGGGAGCTTTCGTTGCAGAATTGAATGGCGGAATTGTAGGGATCTCATTATATTATGACCGATATTCAACATGGAAAGGAAGAAGACTCTATCTTGAAGATTTGGTAGTAACAGAAAAAATGAGAGGAAAACAGATCGGAAAGCTTCTGTTTGATGCAACTCTTGAACATGGAAAATCTAATGAATATAGCGGAATGGTTTTTCAGGTATTGAACTGGAATGAACCGGCTATTAACTTTTATAAAAAATACAGTCCAAAGTTTGACGACGAATGGTTGAATGTTTCTATTGAGTTTAAAAACTAGAGGTCGAAAACAAGAAACATTGAACCTTAAACATAAAATTCTTCTATGCAGATAAAAGATATTGTAAAAAAAGTAAAGCAGATAGAAATCCGTACCAGAAAAAAGACGGAGGCTGCTTTGATGGGACAATATCACAGCGCCTTTAAAGGGCAGGGAATGACTTTTTCAGAAGTGCGTCCTTATCAGTTCGGTGATGAGATAAGAAGAATCGACTGGAACAAAACCGCGCGTTTCCGTGAGCCATTTGTAAAGGTAATGGAAGAAGAAAGGGAACTCACCATGATGCTTGTGGTAGATATTTCTGCCTCTATGGATTATGGAACAAAAGCTCAGCTGAAAAGAGAATATGTTGCAGAAATAGCAGCCAGCCTGGGATTTTCAGCAGCCGGGAATAATGATAAGGTCGGATTGATTCTTTTTGCAGATAAAGTGTATAAAGTAATTCCTCCCCAAAAAGGAAGAAAACATATCCTTTCCATTATCAGTAATATTCTTACCGCAGATTATATTCCTGCAGAATCTAAAATAGATAAGGCGCTGGAATATATGATGGGAATTTTTAAAAGAAAATCTCTGGTTTTCCTGTTCTCAGACTTTCAGGACGAATATGATTCCAAAATGCTGAGAGTAGCCTCAAAGAAGCATCATCTTTTAGGAATGCGGATATTTGATGAGAAAGATAATGAGATTCCTGATGTAGGGTATACTTTGCTGTACGATGCAGAAACAGGGAAACAGATATGGGCGAATACTTCCAGTGCAAGATGGAGATATACCTTTGCTGAAGCTCAGAAACAAAAATTAAGAGCTTTGGAGGAAGATTTTGCCAACAGTTCGGCCAGTTTTATGAATGTAAATACCGGCTCAGATTATTCAAAATTGTTGTATAATTATTTTCAGAAAAAATAACATCGGGTTTTGCCCGCAGTAAATCAGGCGTTAGCCTTTATTATTATTTTAACATTGAGAAAAATACTTTTAATATTATCTTTCCTAGTCTGTGCAAATGCGTTTTCACAGATCTTATCTTCTAATGTAGAGAAGAAAACCCTGGCTCTGGGGGAACTCAATCATCTTACGATAAAGATTGATAATCTAAATAATGAGCAGGTAAACTCTGCAGCCAAAAACGAACTGCTGCCTTTTCATTTTGAAGAAACCAAGGACAGTATTGGGCAAAACGCTAATTTTTATGAAAGGAAAATAGAATTTGCTGTTTTTGATGAAGGAAAGTTTACTATTCCGGAACTGGAGTTTAAAGTTGGAGATAAAATTCTTAAAACCATTCCTTATGAAATAGATGTCATTAATACTGCTCAGAAAGCAGACCAGATCAATGATATCATGAAAAATAAGGAGATAAAACTTGCTGCTCAGGATTATTGGGAGCTTTACAAACTTTATATTCTGGCAGCATTGGCAGCCATTGCTTTGATTATTGCCATTTTTATGATTGTAAAATGGGGTAGAAAAGCAAAAGGATCTCCGGTAGTGGCTACCAATCAGACTTTAAAGGAGCTGGATTCTCTTAAAAAGAAAAAATATATTGAAGAAGGTAATTTCCGTTCCTTTTATGTTGAACTTATCGAAATATCCAGAAATTTTATTACCAAACAATATCGCCTTCCTGCCGATGTTCTTTTGACAGATGATCTTATTGAGGTGATGAAAAAGAACAATACCATTTCTCAGGATAATGAGAAAATTATTGAAGAAGTATTCCTGAGAGGGGATCTGGTGAAATTTGCCAAAACATTCCCGGATCAGATTACAATGGAGAAAGATTTTGCAGATATCAGAGATTTTGTGAAAAGGTCGTCCCAGGATTTAGAATTTGAAAACTTAAGAAAGGATGTTTAATTTTGAGTTTTACAGTCCGTGGTTTTTACTGCTTTTTTTGCTGTTTATTCCTCTTTTTGTAAAAGATGCGGGTAAAAATAAAAGAAAAGGTATAAAAGTTCCTACCATAAAAAATATGGGAATGAGTGGTGGAATACAAGGAATTCTTTTCTTATTGAAAATATCCAAGTATATTATTCTGTCTGCACTTATTATTGCAATGGCAAGACCGAGAACCTTTACAGTTTCACAGGACAGGGATGATACCAAAGGAGTTGATATTATGCTGTCTATTGATGTTTCACTCAGTATGCTGGCGAAGGATTTAAATCCTGACCGTATTACTGCTCTTAAAGATATTGCCATTAAATTTGTACAGAAACGTCCAAATGATAGAATAGGGGTGGTGGCTTATGCTGCGGAAGCATTTACCAAAGTTCCTGTGACCTCAGACCATCAGGTGGTGATAGATGAGATTAAAAATCTTAATTCTACAGGTTTAGAGCCGGGGACAGCCATCGGAGAAGGCCTTTCTGTTGCCGTAAATCATTTAACGAAAAGTAAAGCAAAAAGTAAAGTGATCATTCTGATGACTGATGGGGTAAGTAATATAGAAAATGCAATTCCACCACAGCTTGCTGCAGAACTTGCAAAAAATAATGACATAAAAGTATATACCATTGGGATAGGAACAAATGGTTATGCGCTGATGCCTACAGCAGTAGATTTTTTTGGAGATCTTATCTTTACTGAGGCTGAGGTGACGATTGATGAGAATACATTGAGAGAAATTGCCCAAACGACAGGCGGAAAGTATTTCAGAGCTACTTCCAACAGCAGTCTTGAAGAAGTATATGATGAGATCAATCATCTGGAAAAATCTGATGTGAAAGTGTCAAAGCTGTACAATTATGAAGAGTATTTTAAAATCTTTTTGTGGATTGCTTTGGCGATGCTGGTGCTGGATGCATTATTGAGATGGATGTTTTATAAAATTTTAAGCTGATGAGTTGGTCTTTAGGAAATTACTGGTATTTGTTCTTACTGCTGCTTTTGCCGCTGTTAGCTTCCTTTTTGATCCGTTTTCTGAAATGGAGAAAGAAAAAGAGAGACATCTTTGCAGCAAGCCAGTTTCATGATAATTTATTTGAAAAAAGTTCGGGATTTACAAGGTTCTTCCCGGCATTATATCTGTTGGGAACTTTGTTTTTGATATTTTCTATCATTGATCTTCTGAATGGTTCCGAAGAAGTGAAAAGCAACCAAAAACTGAATAATGTGATCTTTATGCTGGATGTTTCCAATTCCATGAATGCTGAAGATATTGAACCAAGCAGGCTGATGGAAGCGAAAAATGTGATGATACAGACCATGTCGAAAATGAAAAACGATAAGATCGGAATTGTCATTTTTGCGGGACAGGCAATATCTATTATGCCATTAACAACAGATTATAACTCTGCAGAAACTTATATCAGTGGTATTGAAACCACCTCTATGAAGATTCAGGGAACAGATTTTCTGAAAGGAATACAGGCAGCTACTGAAAAATTTAAAAATGTAAGCAAAGGATCACGGAAAATTATACTGCTGAGTGATGGTGAGGATAATGAAGGAAATGATAATGCAGCAATAAGACTTGCCAATAAAGAAGGAATAGCTATTACCTCTGTAGGAATAGGAACAGATGAAGGGGCTCCCGTTCCGGTATACAATGATGGGCAGCTGATGGGATATAAAACAGACATAAACGGAGGTACTGTAATTTCTAAAAGACAGACCGAAGCTTTAAATAAAATGGCGGGATCTACAGGAGGAACCTATATTGATGGAAATAACATTAATGAAGCTCCGGATAGGATCATTGATGCGATCAATAAGAAGTCTTCAGGATCGGAAACACTTGTGAAATCACAGAATGCCAATCATTATTATCAATATTTCTTAGCGGTCTCTATCCTGTTTTTCTTTTTAATTTATATTTTTAATCCTAAAAATGATTTTAATCTATAATTTTCCTTTATTTATAGAAGAATATCTACAGATACTTTAACCGAATTTTAACAAATAAAACTCTGTTTCTTAACATATAAAGGAATAATTTTGCAAGTAATGAATACTAAAACCATATTTTTATCGTTTATAGTTGCTTTCTCGTTCTCAGGCTTTTTGTTTGGGCAGGAAAACTACAGAACTTTGGTTCATGAAGGCAATCAAAAATTTGACGGTAAAGACTATGATGGAGCGTCCTCCAAATATATGGAGGCTGTGAAATCCAATGATAAGGATTTTACGGCTCATTATAATATGGGAAATGCTTTATATAAAAGTAAAAAATATGAAGAGGCAAAGTCCGAATTTGAAAAAGCACAACAGCTTTCCCAAACTCTTCCTGATAAGGCTGCAGCACTTCATAACTTAGGGAATACCTATATGCAGATGAATCAGCCGGAAAAAGCGGCAGATTATTATAAAAAAGCGCTTAAACAAAACCCTTACAGTGAGGCTACCCGTAAAAATTATGAAATTGCCAAGCTGAAAGAAAAAGAAAAGCAACAAAATAAAAACCAGCAAAATAATTCTGGAAAAGGTGGTGGCGGAAGCGATCAGAACAAAGGTGATGATCAGGGTGATAAAAAAGACCAAAGGCAGGATCAGGGAAATGGCCAACAAAACGAAGGCAAAAGTGACCAAGGCAATCCTCAGCAGAATCAGAATAATGAGGGTAAAATGCCCAAAAATCTTGAAAATCAGCTCTTAGATAAAATAAACGAAAAAGAAAAAGAAACCGCCAGAAGAATTTTAAACAAAAATTCTTATTCGATGCCCGAAAGCAACGAGAAAGATTGGTGATGAAGTATAGATTGATTTACATATTGCTTACTCTGGCATCCGTAATTACTTACGGACAGGTAAATCTTTCTCTTGATGCTGATAAAACAGAGTACGGTGGAAAAGATGTTGTAAACCTTACCATTGTTCTTGAACTTAATGGAACAGACCTTGTTCAGCAGACAGGTTTCCAGCTTCCGGACCTTTCAAAATTCAATATTATAGGCAGTGGATCTGTAACCAATACTGTAATTGATCCTGCTACCAATACACTTATTACTCAAAAAGTATCCAGAATTGCCCTTGAACCCAAGAAAAAGGGTAAAATCAAAATAGGGTCCGTACTGGTTACTGTAAATAACAAAATCTATAAAACAGAGCCTTTCGATGTTAATATCCGCGATATTGTTGATAAAAGATCCTTAGCAGGTAATACTTCCAATGAAGTGTTTCTGAATATGGAAATCGAAGACAGGGATGTCTATCAGGATCAGCCTACTATTGCTGTTCTGAAAGTATATTCCAGAAATATGGATAATCTCAGAAAAGTAAAAAATATCCGTCTTCCGCAACAGGAAAATATCAATGTACATCCTATCAATTTCACTAAATCCGAGATTGATCCTTCCGGCAACGGAAATATGTCATCACAGATCTTGGCCATGTTTATGGTATTCCCGAATGAAGCCGGATATGTTGAAGTTCCTGGAGTATCAGCATCAGTAAGTACTTATTCAAACAAAAATAAAATTGTTTCCAATAAGATAAAGCTTAATGTAAGAAAGCTTCCGGAAGGAGCACCTGATGGTTTTAAAAATGCAGTAGGAAACTTCAGTGTAAGCGTTCATAATACAACTAAGGAAAAACCCGAAGCCAAAAAACCACTAAATGTTGTTGTAAAGGTTACCGGAGAAGGGAATTTACCTGATATGGAGCTTCCTAAAATTGTAGCTTCTCCAGACTATGAAGTTTTTGCACCAAAAATCACGTCGAAGGTTTCTCCTGGAGCTTCCGGGATGAAAGGTACCATCATGGCTAACTATGTATTGATTCCTAATAAATCAGGAGCCATTTCCATTAAGACAGAACCATTTGCCTTTTTTGATCCTGAAAATAAGGAATATGTGGACCTGGGCCAGAAAACATTAGATGTAAATGCACTTTCCCACGACCAGGTAATGGAATCCCGTTCTACAGTAGAAAAGGTAAATGAATATACCAATAATCTGCTGGAAACGGTAAATACACCGGTTTTAAAAACCACCTCATTTAAAGTAAAAGAAAAAAGTAAATTCCACTGGAATATTCTTTTGACCAATATTGCCATTCTTTTAGGCTTATTTGTTGTCTATCTGATATTTAAAACTTGGCAAAAAAAGCGCGCATTAGTTAATGAAACTATATCTCAAAAACCCTTAGGTTCAGTGGCTGAAACAGAAAAAGAAATCAGAGAGTTGCTGAAAACGGACATCAATGATTATTTTGGTTATCTTGAAAACCTCAAGGATAATGGTGAGTATGAAAAGTTCTTTACCACTTTGGAAGAGTTGGATCAGGAAGTACGAAATCAGTATTTCCAAGGCTCTGTTGCTGAGTTTAAGACTTTTCTTGAAAAGCATAAAGGTTCTTCAGTTGCAGAAGAGTATGCAAGATTGCAGCAGAAAATTCAAATGGAGAAATACTCTCCTGTGAAATCTCAAGAAGGTATTGAAGAACTTTTGAAAACAATTGTTAATTTATATTCACAAATTAGCAAATAGTCAGTTTATTTTCATATTTTTGCGAAATTTTTAATTACAAAGAGATGGAAATTTTTGATGGTTTCTCTTTTAAAGAGATCGTTACCAGCTTTATGGTTCTTTTTGCCGTTATCGATATTATCGGCTCGGTTCCTATTATAGTAAGCCTTCAGCAGAAGTTCGGAAAGATTGAAGCTGGAAAAGCTTCGATTACTGCCGGAGCAATTATGATTGTTTTCCTGTTTGTAGGGAATAAAATTCTAAAGCTGATTGGAGTAGATGTCAATTCATTTGCCATTGCCGGAGCTTTTGTGATTTTTGTCATAGCGCTTGAAATGATTTTAGGTATAGAGATCAATAAAACAACGGAAGCAAAGGCTGCATCCATCGTGCCCATCGCATTTCCATTGGTTGCAGGTGCCGGAACTTTAACAACAGCATTATCCCTCAGAGCTGAATTTCATGATATTAATATTATCTGCGGAATTATTCTTAATACAATTTTCGTATATTTGGTGCTGAAATCAGCGAAATGGCTGGAGCAGAAAATAGGAGATGCAACTTTGATGATTCTTCAGAAAGTTTTCGGTATTATTCTTTTAGCGATTTCAATTAAATTATTCACTGCAAATTTTGCCCAATTGGTGCTGAATTATGTTAATTTTTAAAAATTATGAAGAAGTTTTATAAAGTATTTTTAATACTGTTCATTGTTTTCATTGCCATCAACCTTTATGCTATCAACTGGCAGAATGACCTTATCGCTGATGAAGACAACATTAAGTTTGTATTTTCTGCATCCGCTGCTGCAATAGGCCTTATCCTTCTTTTTGTAATGGATACCTGGAGCCGAATCGGTGTAAAGAAGTAAATAAATTAAATATTTATAGATATAGCCTCTTTCGTTTTGAAGGAGGTTTTTTTTATGGATAAAAGAAAGATAAAAGATCTTGTCATTAAACAATTATTCCCGTATACATATCCATTTGGTATCAGTATCCATAGAGGTGGGCTTTAGTCCATCCTAATAAATGAAATAATTCCATTATTGGCTTTATCCAAAATTTACTATTGGAACACAAACTTTCTATTTACTAGGAGACAACCAGGTTTTTCAAAATAGCTTCAGACTTAAGCTCTGTTTCTGTCCATTCTTTTTCTGGGTTACTTTGAGCAGTAATTCCACCTCCTACGAAAACGTGTACAGAATCTTTATAAAGCCTTGCGCATCTAAGATTTACAAAATAAAGAACACTCTCTTCAGTTTCCACTTTTATATAACCGGCATAGAATTCACGCGGAAATTTCTCGTACTTTCTGATGTTTTCATTGCAGAAATCCTTAGGTATACCACAAACTGCCGGAGTAGGGTGTAGATCCTGAATCAGGTTATCAAGGTCATCAGGCTTTATAGTTGTTTTAAAATCTGTACGAAGATGCTTGATATTCCCTGAAACATGGTCATACGTTTCGGATTGTTGAACCTGATCAGAATAGTTTTTAAGAATAGTCTGAATGTAAGAGGTAACCGGTTTTTGCTCTTCAATTTCTTTTTCTGTCCATTCTTCAGAAATAGGAAGAGTTCCTGCCAATGCCATAGTTTCAAACTCATGTGTAGCTTTGTTGAATTTTCCCAATACTTCCGAAAAGGCCCCCATCCACACATTTTCTCTGTCATTAAACAAATATCTGAAGGCATTAGGGTAGGATTGGCATAAATTCTCAAAACTAGCCTTATAATCAATCGTATTAAAGGCTGTAAAGATTTTTCTTCTTGAATAAACCAGTTTAGGAAGATTGTTTTCTTTAATGATTTCAATTACCTGCTGTAAAGTATTGCAGTATTCCTCTTTGGTTTCTGCTGTAAAACCGGTTGTATCCTCAGGAAGGGATTCATTGGTAACAGAGAGATCATGAAACTTTATCGGATCGGCTTTGATGATATTTCCATTAAAGTTAATTTGGGTAAGGCTGTTATAAGAATAAAAATTGACAGCATCTTTATCGTTTGTTTCCTCTACAGTATGCAATCCTTCATTGAAGGGAAGTTTGAAATAAATCATGAGTTATGAATGGATTTTGAAAATCACTAACCGGAAATAATATAGGAAATTCCGAAGTTGATTTTCCTTTCTGCAAAGGTATCATTTCCTGAAGAAATATTTTTAGCAGAGCTAATAAAATTATCCAGATTATTGGTATATTTTGTTAGCATATAAGATTGAGACGGATTTGAAGAATAATTAAAGTTTTTGCGAACAGATATATAGATGTCATTATTAAACACTGCCATATTACTGTTTTTATGCCATTTTTCCAGTAACAATATTGGTATTTGTCCTCTTATGAACGATCCCATTTCCAATGGAAAAATTTGGGTCATTTGATGCATTTAAATATTCTGATACATTATGTTTTATCCCATTTTTCCAGAAATACCATGCAGGTTTTGGGTCAATCTTATCTATATTTGTTCCGAAGAGATACATATCATTATTATCAACAATAATTTTAGTTCCCATCAGGTTTTCTCCTTCCTGTACAAAGGTTTGCTGCCCGTTCTTCCAGTAACAGGCTTTAAATTCATCTACCCCGCCAAGATAGACGTCATAAGATGCTTTCTTTTCTATAAGAGTTGAATCTTCATTATTACAGGAAATACAGAATAAGAAAGCAGTTAAAAAAGCTAAAATTTGAATTTTCATGGTTGTTGGTTTCTTATAAGATGCAAAAAAATGAAAAGGTTGCAGTAAGAATATAAAAAAAGCTCAAAAAAATTTGAGCCTTTGATTCTTTAATGTCAATTCAACCTACTTATTAATGATATTATTCGTCATTGTAGTATGGTTAATAAGTGTTCCTTTTTCATCTCTGATTTCAATTTCAGAAACGTGCATTGTTTTTCCTTTTCTGATGAATCTGGCAGTGGCTGTTACAATCCCATCCTTTTTACTTCTTAAGTGATTGGAGTTGATATTGGTTCCTACACCATAGTATTTGTCACCATCAATGAAAATATTAGAAAGACTTGAACCCAGCGTTTCAGCCAATACACAGCTTGCTCCTCCGTGCATGATTCCAAAAGGCTGGTGTGTTCTTGGCAATACCGGCATAGTGGCAGTAAGAGTTTCATTTTCGAAATCTATATCGATGAATTTAATTTCCATTGCTTTTGCAAGGGTTTCATCACCCCAATTGTTGATGAATGCTAGTATTTCTTCTTTGGTCTGACCTTTCATTTTTATAAAGATATGTGATGATTAATATATAATAATTGATTATTCGCCTGTTCCCATAATATTAGGGTTCCAGTTGGCCGGAATTTTAGGTACAATATCGTTTGTTACATAATAATCCTGAATTTCCTGCATGATTTCAGAAAATGGGACAGATGCAATTCTTTCATAAGGAATGGTATAACCCAGGTAAACAATATTTCTTTTAAAATCTCCTGCCGCCAGTACAATAGGCACTTTTGCTGCCATGGCCATATGGTAGAATCCTTTTCTCCATTTCGGAACCCAGCTTCTTGTTCCTTCCGGGGTAATCACAAGGCTGAAATCTTCCTTAGCAAACTGACTGGCCACAAAATTAACAAGGTCGTTTTTCTGGCTTCTGTCTATTCCAATTCCTCCCAGTCCTTTTACAATTCCTCCGTACCAGGCTTTGGTGTGAGCATCTTTGATGATGATTTTCAAAGGTTTATTCAGGGACCAATAGGCAAAATTTCCTAAAATGTATTCCATATTATGGGTGTGCGGTGCCACCACCAGGATACATCTGTTGAGGACGTTAACATCGCCCTGCAGGACAACTTTCCATCCTAATAATTTTAACATCAGTTTGCCTATCAGCTTTTTCATAGATTCTTGGATTAAAAACAAAAAAGTATAACCAAATTGGTTATACTTTTACAAATATATTGAAATATTATTGCTCTTAAAACAAACCGTTGATTAAATCTACGATTTTCATTACGAATTCCATTGCAAATTGTATCATAATAAGAGTGTTTTTTTAGTGTTGGTTGGTTATTAAATTTTTAACTATACGAAATTAAAACAATTTTTTCACATAGAGAACTAAATAGTAGCTTTTTTCACTTTTCTGAGAGAAGAATGGTGTGAATTTCAAACGGTTGCTTTCCATTCACACCTTCTACCACTCTCTGTAGTTAATTATTTAGTTTGTATGGATATTTCGTTTTTTCCGTCCTTGATTTTGATATCTACATCCTTGTTGATCTTTTTAATATCAGATGCTACAGAATCAATTACTTTCTTAGCCTGGTTATTCGGAACCTTTTTACCATTGATGATAATGCTGTCCTTGTCATCAGAGTTATATTCTATGCTGGAACCGTTTACTGTGATTTTATTCTTTTCAATTCTGATTCCGTTTTCGTCTTCATCTCTGTTCTGATCATCATCATTAATACCATCACCATCCAGATCTCCATCTATATTGATTCTGTTTTTGTTCATTGAGATTACCCGCATTTTCTGTGGTACTACAAGTTCATAGTTCACTCTGTAATCTCTGAATCTGTGATCATAAGGATACTTTACGAAGTTAGGAAGCATTACTTTATTGTTAATTACTTCTACAGGAACGGTAAGCTGGATAGGGAAGTTATATCCGTTTCCTTCTTTTTTGATAATAAGGTATGGTGTTTTGATATCCGGCTTTCTTGTAACTTCTACAGAAACATAATCTTCCTCATACACATTTTTCTTATCCGAATAAATATCATCATCATACGCTTTGTAGTTCTGTGGAATACTTACCTGTTTCATGTCTACATATATCGTATCAGAAGTTGTATTGATCGCTACATTTTCAGTATCTTCTTTACTTCCTTTGTAGATCAGATTTTTCTTAGCCATACTGATTCCAAAGTAAGTTCCCAGTCCTATCAGAAGAAGGAATAAACCTCCTATTACCCATCCGATGTTTCTCAACTTTGTTTTTGGAGAAAAGATCTTGATGCTTAATAAACTGAACAGGATTGCTGGAATTAAGCTTCCAATTACCATTATGGCTGCCAATACTTTATCAAGTCCCTGATCATCCATATAAAATCTGATCTGATTAGCCCCTGGAAAATCTGTATCCATTCCGAAAAGACCGAACAACACAAATACTCCGATAATACTTCCTACCGCCATCAATACGAAGATTCCTCCTACAATATATTTGATTATATTCCATGCTCCACTTCCTGCATTGTTGATGTAAGGCTTGTTTTCGTTGTAGATTTCTCCGACCCTCTGAGTAGATTCATTGGCAAACTGTACCAATTTGTTAGACTCATTCTTAAGATTGTCGAAGTTCATAGGCTTTCCCTGCATTTTCAGGAAATCTGCTGCAGTTTCAGCCTTTGGGAGTACGGCCCAAAGAATTACATAAAGAAGACCTATTAATGAAGAGGAGATTGCTGCAGTGAAGATTCCTAAGACGAAAACCCCCAGCCAAATCGCTCTCATAGCCGTAATATCCATTCCTACATACTGAGCTAAACCAGCACAAACACCTGCTACTTTTTGTTTTTCAGGATCACGGAACAATTGTTTCTTATCTGAGTAATTAGTTCCTGTATTGGTATTTTTAGTTGTATTTTTTTCAGAAAAATAAGCCTCTTCCTGTTCTTCGATTTTTTCAGGGGTTCCGATCTGTGCGATTACTTTTTCTACATCTGTATCGTTGATCACTTCACGTTTTCCCAGAGAATCTCTGAAGATCTCCACCATTCTTATTTCTATGTCATGCATTACCTCATCTGCTTCGGAAGCATCCAGTGAGCTTCTCAGAGCGTTCAGGTAATCGCTGAGCTTTATATATGCGTGTTCTTCTATTGTAAAAGAAAAACCTGCGAGTCCTATTGAGAGTGTCTTGTTCATAGCTTTGTTTTTTAATGTTGTTGTGTGATTTGGTTTACTGAGGCTGTAAGCTCATTCCACGTATTTAGAAGTTCATCCAGGAAAAGTTTTCCTTTTTCCGTGATCTGATAATATTTTCGGGGTGGCCCGCCTGTAGATTCTTCCCATCTGTAAGAGAGAAACTCTCCGTTTTTAAGTCTTGTAAGAAGAGGGTAGAGGGTACCTTCCACTACATCCAGTTTTCCTTTTTTCAGCTCATCTATAAGATCGGAAACATACATTTCGCGATTATTAATGAGACTTAGAATACAGAATTCCAGAATTCCTTTTCGCATTTGCGCTTTGGTATTTTCAGTATTCATCTTGTATAAGTTTGTTAATTAGGTTATATTTTTAGAAAAATGCTCCTAGCTAGTTGAGCCTATTCTAATTTTACATTACAAAGATATGTAAATAAAATGGTATTATGCAATACAAAGTAGTGAAATTTTTAAAATAAAACATTTAATTAATTGATAATCAGTGTTATAATTTTTAATTCATATTTTTGAAAATCTTATTTTGAGAAAAAAGCCTTTTGAAAAGTTTAAGATTTTGATAAATTTTGGAAAAATATAGAGGATGAAAACCGTTTTTACTGATAGTTTATATACCTGGTTTTTTACCTGTGGTAAAAATGTGTTTTATTTATAGTGATCCAAATAATTAGTGAAGTATTTGGATAATTTTTGTATACGAAATATCCAAAATTCAAAATAACAGAACTGACTGCTATCTTTTCAAGTTTTGTCACTCATGTAAATACGTTTGGGTTTTGAAATCGGAGTAATGATTCGTATTTTTGTTTGGACGTTTTTAAAAAACATTTGAACCTATATTACTATGAACATGAATATTTTGAATTATTACAGGAGTTTATCCGCTTTTATATTATTAGGACCTTTATGTTTTGGGCAATACCAGCTTGAAGTCAAAAATATATCAAAAAATTATAGTGCTGTCATTCATTCTGAAAACTGTTTTGAAGGTAGTTGTAAAGGCAAAAGTACAGTAGATCTGTTTAATAACAACAATACCAAGGTCCAGACTTTTGTATCTGATGACCTGGTAATAGACTTAAAGCCGGATCAAAAACCGAGGCCCGGAAAAATGATGACGCTGACCGATGAACAGAGATCGCTTATCATAGATGATTTTAATTTTGATGGTACCGAAGATATAGCTATAAGGAACGGAAATATGGGGAACTATCACAGTGCTTCATATGATGTGTACGTTTTCAACAGTACAAGAATGAGTTTTGTAAAAAGTAAAGAGCTTACGGATCTGGCATCGAATGGGTTTGATATTTTTGATGTTGATTCCAAACGCAAACGTCTTATCACTTCCGGAAAATCGGGATGTTGTGATATTTTCACTACAGAATATGCCATAATTCCGAATAAAGGACTGGATAGAGTTTTTGAAAAAGAAGTGGATATGACTAGTGAAGACCGTGTAAAAGTGATCACGAAAGAAAAAATAAACAATAAATGGGTAACCAAAACCAAGGTATATACATCAGAACAATATAATAAAGATAAGTAAGATGAAGATCCAGAAAGAAATTGATTTTATCCTGGCAGTAGATGCCCTGAAAAATGTACAGCGAAGAAATTATAATGCAGACGATTCCAGAAGAGAGAATACAGCAGAGCATTCATGGCAGATTATTATTCTTGCCCAAATCCTTTATCCGTATGCAAAAAACCGCACAGATATTGATTTGTTAAGAGTTATAAGAATGCTTTCGATTCATGATCTTGTGGAGATTGAGGCAGGTGATACTTTCCTTTTTGATGAGGCAGCAATGGTGGGGAAGTTTGAAAGAGAAAAGATTTCCGCACAGAAGATCTTCGGAATTCTGGATGAACCTTTAAGAACAGAATTCTTTAATCTATGGCTTGAGTTTGAGGAAGAAGCAACTCCAGATGCTATTTTTGCATGCTCTATCGACAGAATTATGCCTTTTATTCTTAATTCCTATACTTCCGGGAAAAGCTGGACAGAAGCTGGAGTAACTGAAAAACAGATCAGAAATATGCTTGAAAATGCGATTACCAGAGCGTCAGATGAAATGGGAGAGGCTTTTGAAATGTTGTTGAGCAGAGGTCTGGAAACAGAAAAGGTCTTAAAATAATCTGAGTTTGATAAGGATGGTCAGTTGGGAACATGGAGGCTGGAAGTTATTCCTGTAATTAATAAAAGTCACTTGTTTGGCCTTTCTGATATCAAAAAAACAGAAATGTTTTATTCTGAATTTAGAGTAAAATAAATATCATAAAATTTTCGGGCGGCCAAAGGC
>NZ_JBBGZQ010000026.1:0-100054 GCF_037572595.1 Chryseobacterium sp. MYb328
GCTTCTTCGAAGCCGCCGAAAATTTATCTCAAAACAGATTTTTTTACAATCCGTTTCTTACCGAAGCTCTGATGGGTGCCAGCAGATCCATCAACCCATTTAATTTGATTTCATAAACGGTTGATAACTGCATTCCAAGTTTTCCCTTTGGCATTCCATTTTTATTGAACCATTCGAGATAGCTTATCGGAAGATCAATCAGAACGGTTCCTTCGTATTTGCCAAACGGCATCTTAAAAACACAGATTTCTCTTAATATTTCTGGATTTATTCCCTCCACTTTTTATATAATTAAATCAATTTATCTTCTCACTCTGCCTGCTTGGGCAATTCCAGATCAGGAGGTGCATTTTCATCTACAAATTCATTTCTGTATACCTGTATCAAAAGAAGGGTAAATGAGATCAGAATAGGTCCGAAAATAAGTCCCATAAAACCAAACAGGTTCATTCCCATGATAATCCCAAACACAGTATTCAGCGGATGGATATTTTCAAGCTTTTTTAAAAGGGTAAAACGAAGCAGATTATCTGTAAGCCCTACTACCACTACACAGTAAATAGCAAGGCCAATTCCCTGCCCTGTATTCCCTTCAGCAATCATAAAAATACATACAGGAACATACACAATCGCCGTCCCCACTACCGGAATAACAGAAGCTGCCGCCGTTAAAGCAAATAGCAATATTGCTCCAGGAGCTCCGAATATCAGATATCCAATAAGTGAAACAATTCCCTGGCCAATTGCAACTACAGGAATACCTATAGCATTTGCCATAATAAGCTTTCTCAGCTTTTCGCCAAGTAATGAAACATTAGATCTCTTTAAGGGTGCTGAAGTCGTAAGGATTCTTTCGAACAGTCTTGGCTTTTCCAGCATAAAATACAGAATAAAGTACATGGACATTATCACGGTAAGCGTGTTGAATGTTCCACTCAATGCTGAAGTGGAAAATTTTCCCACAAAGCTTTTCAGCTTATTCATATTTTCCTGGCTTAGGATATCAAAACCTGTTTTTGATTGGATATAGGAATGAATTTTATCCAAAAAAACATTGAATTTATCCATATAAGCCTGTGCATTTCCTAATTTATCAATAATCAGATCTGCAATGAAATAAATAGGAAGGATCAGCACAATAAGACTTGCCAACATTAATACAAAAGCAGCAAGTGAAGGTTTCCACTTTTTTTCTTCCTGAAGGTAGAAGTTATATTTTCTGCAGACTACATAAATGGTAATAGCCCCTAAAACCGATGGAATAAACAATGCCAGATTAAAGCAGACCAAGCCTGCCAGCACCAAAATAATGGCGAGCAAAGAAATCTGCTTTATGGCAACACTGCTTATTTGATTGTCTTTATTCATCAGGTATTATTTATTTTATCTTTATTGTTTAGTGTATGTGATCTGCCTTGGCTTTCCAATAAAGGCACAATAAGCAGAATACATCACGATCATGATGAACGGAGCCGTTAAAATAAGACCAATTCCACATAAGACAACTCCTGCCACAGAGATCAGCATCCCCAGAAAGCTCACTCCTAAAAATGTTCCGTAATTCTCTTTTGCAATATTAAATGATTTACTTAAGGCATCTATAGCAGATCCATTTTCAAACAACAGGATCGGATATCCTAATAAAAGAAAAGGATAAACGAAAATAAAAGGAATAAAGCAAAGTCCCAGCGCGACCGAAGAAATGAGTCCTGAAATAAAACCGTAGATCAATATATTAACAAAATTCTGACGGTATCCAATAAACAGGTCTGAAAACTCAATCGGGTTTTTGGTGTTAAATTTATTTACCATATAGATCAGCCCTACATACAGAGGGGTCAGTAATAATAAAAAAAGGCTGGAAAATGTCATATACATTGAGAACCCAGGAGTCTCCCAATATCTAAAATTCCCATAATCACCTGAAGATCTCATTTCATCCATTATCGCTGCAGAATTGAAACCGGTAACACTTTGGATGACCATTCCTCCAACAATATAGATGATCATGGCAACAACGGCGTAACCAAAAATGCCCTTATACATTTCAAAGGCATGCGAAATGATAGACCCGGTTTCCCTATTCGGTACAGAACCTTGCTGGTCAAATTCGTTAAATTCAGACATAGTTTAAATATTTAATGATTTTATCAAATTTAACTTTTTTTGATAAAAAAACATATTAAACACAGTTGAATTTTAACTTTTCTCTGAAAATACTGTTTTATATAATGAATAGATCATGGCATTCCAGAAAGGAAATGTGAAAAGCCCCCCTATTAAAAACAAGCTGAATCCAAGATATTTAAATAAAAGAGCAACGAAAATACACACCATAATTTCTACAAAATACATTTTGAGTGCTTTAAAGTTTAAAGAAATGGCTTCAAATATCCTTTTATTTGTAAAAAACATCAATGGAGCTACAAATATCGTCACTGCAACCCATATTACTGCCAGAAGAACTGTAGGAATAGTAAGCCTGTAGATCATGAACCAGAAGAGATAATACCCAAGATATTTAAAAAAATTAATTCCGTTATACCCAACAAACAAATCTCCCAGCTCAATTTTCTCATTAAGGTCGATTTTTCTGAAGATCTGAAACATTCCAAGGTTCAAAGGGTAAAGAAATGCGGTCGTTGCCCAGATGGCAAGGGTAAACATCTGATATCCCTCAGTAGCGCTTAATTCTGCAATTTTTTCCATATAAGCTTTTGTCCCTTCATTCAACGCTTTTGCCAATACCTGATTTTGTTCCCATATTCCGTATTTCTCTCCAAAGAAAAACAGAGAGGTAAGGAATATTCCAAAAAAGATCATTGAAAACATCAGCTGAAAAACCAGTGTCTTATTCCAGTAAAAAAAAGCCTGCTTCAATATAAATTCAAGTCCTGGTTTCTGAGGATATTTGCTCTGCATCATAAAATTTTTATGCAAAAGTAAACATCAATAATTATTTTTGCCGAATGTTTTCAGTGAATCATCAAAAATTTATGGAAATGGACGAGCTTTCTCTTCAGAAAGTTCCCTATTTCTTTGTTATCGATTTTCTTTCGGAGAATGTTGAAATCTACCGGGAAAATGAAATTGAAAAATCAGGCTTACTGATTGATTTTCAAATGTTTTCAAACACAAAAAAGACCCCTATATTAGATAAAAAAATAGAATGGAAATCCTTTCCGGAGGCTCTGGAAAGCTTTAAAACAGGTTTTGATAAAGTTCAGAAAAATATTCGTCTCGGAAATTCCTATTTGGTAAATTACACCCGAAAAACTGAAATTGAGACCAATTTAAGCCTTGAAGAAATTTTTTATCACTCGGATGCAAAGTACAAGGTTTTTTATAAAGATTTTTTTGTATTTTTTTCTCCTGAAACTTTTGTGAAGATCATTGACGGAAAAATCCTGACTTATCCTATGAAAGGTACTATTGACGCCTCCATAGAAAATGCGGCAGAAATCCTTAAGAATGACCGAAAGGAAAAAGCAGAACATTATACGGTAGTAGATTTACTCCGAAATGACCTCAGCATGGTAGCAGATGATGTAGGGGTAGACCAGTTTCAGCATATTGATTTCATTAAAACCCGGCAAAAAGACTTGTATGCCATGAGTTCTGAAATTTCAGGAATATTGAAACCCGAGTTTGACGGAAAAGTAGGAAGCACTATGCAGAAACTTCTTCCTGCAGGATCTATTTTGGGGGCACCAAAACCCAAAACACTGGAAATCATTCTGGAAGCAGAAGGATATGACAGAGGATACTACACAGGAGTTTGCGGCTGGTTTGACGGTAAAAATGTCGACAGTTGCGTGATGATACGTTTTATTGAAAAAGAAGGTGATAAACTCTATTTCAAAAGCGGAGGCGGTATAACGCACATGAGTAAATTAGAAGACGAATATCAGGAAATGAAAAATAAAATCTATGTCCCAATTCATTGAAAGCATTAAGGTAGAAGATCAGAAGATTTATCTGTTGGAACTCCATCAAAAACGTGTCAATCAAACATTTTCCCACTTTGGGAAAGAAGAGTCTATTGACCTTGCTAAGATCTACAAAAACCTGGAGCATGATGAAGACGGACTTTTCAAGTTGAGAATCTCTTACGATCTCGATAAAAGGATCCGAACCCAAATGATCCCTTATGCTATTCCTGAAATTCAGGATTTCCAGCTGGTGGAAAACAACAGCTATGATTACTCTTTCAAATTTGAAGACCGTAAGGAGCTAGATAAAATGAAAATGAAATCCAAAGCTGAAGAGATCATTATCGTTAGGAATAATCATATCACAGATACTTCTTTTTCCAACCTTCTATTTTTGAAAGGTAAAGACTGGTTTACTCCTAATTCTTTCCTTTTGAATGGGGTACAAAGACAGCATCTCTTAAAACATAAAAAAATAAAAGAGGCTGAAATTACCTTACAAAATATAAAGCAATTCAGCCACTTTCAACTCATCAACGCCTTAAATGATTTTGATGATATGTTTATCTATCCCATCGACAGAATTATGAATCTGCCTGGGAATGAAGAATATCTTGATCTTTAGTTTTCTTTCATAAAATTAAAGTAAGCTTTCTGCACATCTGCACTGTTTTTCCCGTAAGTATTCACTTCCAGGATTTTCGGCTGTGCATCAGGTTTGAAGAAATTCTCTAATACCCGATCCAATGTCAGTTCATCCTCCACTTTAATATAGGAGAATCCAAAATGCTTAGCCAAATGTTCTGCATTTTTACGGTGCTTAGTGGCAATAAATTCATCCAACGTATTTGGGTTGGCATTTCCGGGTCCAGGAATGATTTTAAAGATATTCCCTTCTCCGTTATTAAAGATCATAATGCGCACAAAAGGAGGAATATATTGGTTCCAAAGCCCATTGATGTCATAAAAGAAACTTAAATCACCGGTAATCAATAAAGTAGGATTGGCATTTTTAATTGCAAATCCCATTGCCGTAGATGTTGAGCCATCAATTCCACTGGTTCCTCTGTTACAGTACATTTTTCTTTTACCGAAATCGAACAGCTGTGCATATCTAATTGCCGAAGAGTTTGCAAAATGGATATTATAGTTTTCAGGAACTGTTTGTGATGCTTTATTGAAAAAATAGAAATCAGAGAACTCAACAGTGTTTAAAAACTGCTGGTGCTTGGCATCTTTTTTATCTCTCAGCACATCCCAAAGATTGAAATAAGGTCTTGGTTCCAGATTAATGAACTTTAATAATTTAGAAAAGAATACTTCCGGTTTCACCTCTATTTTCTCTGTCAATGAGAAATAAGTGTCCGGCTGCCAAACCTCATCCAGATGCCAGTGCTGTTTTGGTCTTGCACTCCTTAGGAATTGTTTTACTTTTTTGGAAACTACATTCTGCCCCACAGTGATCAACAGATCCGGAGCATAGGTTTTATAGTCTTCTTCTGTAAAATTAAAGATGTAACGGTCTATATGTCTGAAAAACTTCTCATGATAAAGGTTGGAATTCGCTTCACTTAGCACAACAACAGAATGATTTTTAACCAGTTGCGTTAATTGATTCTCCAATTCAGGACTGTAATCCCTTGTTCCCACCAACAACATGATTCTTTGGGAGGTATGCCATTCTGCAATCAGATTGGATGGAATCTCGTAATCTTTATGTTTGATGGTCTTTTCAACCGTCGGGAAAGTTGGAAGCTCCGATACCAGTTCATATAATGGCTCTTCCAAAGGAATATTGATATGTACTGGTCCCTGCTTTTCAAAGCAAAGCTCAATCGCCTTTTTAATAGTATCAAAATTAATATCTTCTGCATTCTCCTTGCTGTCTTCCAGCAATTGGAAGTCTCCGTAAGAATGCTGATGAAAAACATCCTTCTGCCTGATGGTCTGCCCATCAAAAATATCAATAAAATCCGTTGGCCTGTCAGCTGTTAACACCAACAGCGGAATATTCTGGTAAAAAGCTTCTGTAACCGCAGGATAATAATTAACCACTGCTGATCCGCTGGTACAAGTAATGGCTACTGGTTTTTTCTCACTCTTAGCCATACCCATCGCCACAAAGGCAGCACTTCTCTCATCTACAATACTGTAACAGTTGAAATTATCTATTTCTGAAAAATGAATCGCTAAAGGAGCATTCCTTGATCCCGGAGAAATGACAACGTCTGCAATACCGTACTGCTGAAGAAGATGTGCAAGTATTTGGATACTTCTCTTAGAAGAATATTTTTTCATACAGCAAATTTAACTTATAAATAATGATTTTAAAATCATTTAATTTAAAAAAAATGTAATTTTGCTATTCGTAAATTTCTAAAAATGGATAAAATACCTAGTGTAGACCTGCGTGATTTCCTTTCGGGTAACCCGGAACGCAAACAGAAATTTGTAAATGAAATCGGAAAAGCTTATGAAGAAATTGGTTTTGTAGCCCTAAAAGGCCACTTTCTTGATGACAACCTTGTAGAAGATTTATATGGAGAGGTAAAAAACTTTTTTGACCAACCAGTGGAAACGAAACAGAAGTATGAGATTCCAGGAATTGGTGGCCAGAGAGGGTATGTAGGATTCGGTAAAGAAACTGCAAAAGGTTTCAAAAAAGGAGACTTAAAAGAGTTTTGGCACTTTGGACAGTATCTGTCTGATGATTCAAAATACAAAGCAGAGTATCCAGACAATGTAATCGTTGATGAACTTCCGAAATTCAACGAGGTAGGTAAAGAAGCCTTCCAGATGCTTGAAAAAACAGGACAATATGTTCTAAGAGCATTATCATTGCACCTTGGCCTAGATGAGTTCTATTTTGACGATAAAATCGCTGAAGGAAACTCCATCTTAAGACCTATTCACTATCCACCAATCACTGAAGAACCGGATGATGCTGTAAGAGCAGCTGCTCATGGTGACATCAACCTTATCACTCTTTTAATGGGAGCACAGGGGAAAGGCCTTCAGGTTCAGAACCACAACGGAGAATGGATCGATGCGATTGCAGAGCCGGACGAACTGATGATCAATGTTGGAGATATGTTATCTAGACATACCAATAACAAACTGAAATCTACAATTCACAGAGTGGTAAACCCACCAAGAGAATTATGGAGCACTTCAAGATTTTCAATTCCTTTCTTTATGCACCCTATCAGTGCCATGTCATTAAATGCTCTTGACAACTGTGTAGACGAAAACAATCCAAAGTTATACGAAGACACTACAGCAGGAGAATTCTTACATGAAAGACTGATAGAATTAGGCTTGATTAAGAAATAATAATTATATAGCGATAAAGAAATCGGCTGTCTCAAAATGAGGCAGCCGATTTTTTATTATTGATTAAAAATATTTTATATAACTTTACATTACTATCAAATTTTTAATTAAATATATATGAAAAATTTAAAAAAACTAAGAAAAGACCAATTGAAAGGTATTTCCGGAGGTGCTAATGTTCCTGTTATTGAATACTGTATGTATTATTGCAGTGGTACTATCATTTGTGCAGCTTGCACTGAGGACTTTAAATGCCCAGTTACCACTGAGGAAATGTAAGATTCACTATCAAAACGTAATGATACAGTTTCAAAAGAAGCGGTATTTTTATTGTCAGGCATCCAGCACCAACGCTGAAATAAAAAACTCAAAAACAAATACTTAAGTAAATTTTCATATCTTTATTTAAACCAAAATAAAATTATATGAAAAATTTAAAAAAATTAAGTAAAGGCAAATTAAAAACCATTTCCGGAGGAATAAGCTTCCCTTATAATGGAGAATGTTTTTATGTGTGTAGTGACGGAATACAGTATAAAGCGCTATGCAGGTTAGAATTCATCTGCCCTGATGGAGAACAGCCTATTATTTACTAAAAACAAAAATGCT
Organism: Chryseobacterium sp. MYb328; assembly: GCF_037572595.1. Taxonomy (NCBI): domain Bacteria; kingdom Pseudomonadati; phylum Bacteroidota; class Flavobacteriia; order Flavobacteriales; family Weeksellaceae; genus Chryseobacterium; species Chryseobacterium sp. MYb328. The sequence goes on from NZ_JBBGZQ010000026.1 coordinate 7,875, forward strand.
CCTTTGGGAGCATTTTTTATATATTTAATCAAACAGTCTCAGTTGCTGATCTTTAGTTCCCGTAAAGTTGGCCGTTGATAATTTGGGAAACTCTTTGCCTTCAAAAAACTTTTTCCGCCCTATTTTAAAGGTGGTATGAATCATTTCTGCAATATTCCCCTCCCCTCTCTGTCTTTCAAAATATCTTTTATCTCCCAACTTTCCACCACGCATAGAACGGATAAGATTCAATACTTTCTGAGCTCTATCCGGAAAATGAGATTCAATCCAATTAACAAAAACAGGTTCCACCGTATCATTCAAACGAACTAAAGTATACCCAAATCCCAATGCTCCTGCATCAGAAATTGACTTTAAAATATTTAAAGGTTCATCGCTGTTTAGCCCAGGAATAATAGGTGCTACCATGACATGAACGGGAATATTATTTTCGGTCAGGATCTCAATAGCTTTTAATTTATTGGGGGCAGAACTTGTTCTTGGCTCCATTTTTCGTCTCAGCTCTTCATTAATGGTTGGAATACTCAGAGAAACAGAAACAAGATTCTTCTCCGCCATCGGTTTTAAAATATCCAGATCTCTCAATACCAATGCATTTTTTGTCAGAATATTGACAGGATGTCTGTAATCAAGACAAACCTGCAGGAGCTTTCTGGTGATTTCAAATTGCCTTTCAGCAGGCTGATAGCAATCGGTGTTTCCGGAGAGCAAAATAGGAGCTGCTTTATAGCCTCTTTTTTGAAAAAATTTTTCCAGCAATTCAGGAGCATTTTTCTTCACCATGATCTTTCTCTCAAAATCAATTCCGGCGCTATAGCCCCAGTATTCATGGGTAGGTCTGGCAAAACAATAGGAACAGCCATGCTCACATCCCTGATAAGGATTCATGGAATATTCCATAGGGAGATCCTCGCTTTTTACCTGATTCACAATAGTTTTTGGAAACACTTCAGTAAAAGAAGTCTTCACGGTTTCGAAATCTTCATCTTCAGGTTCATAAGTATACCTGTCGAAACGGTTGATAACGTTCCGCTGAGCTCCCTGACCTTTTATGAAATTTTCGTTTGACATTCTGATGTAAAATTAGAATGGATTTTTTATAAAATAATGAACTTTAACATTAAAGTTTTCCACAAAAAAATCCAACACTTTCAAAAGCGTTGGATTTAAACATAATTTAATATATTTTTTTACTACTTCAGCGCGTAAAATTCCACTCCGTGTGTTTCATCGTCGTGGTTCTTTTCATCAAAGTGTCTGTGATAATCCGAATAGGAATCACTATATTTTTTATCTTTTTTAGTCAATATTTTTTTGATACTTATTAAGCTTAATACTGCCAAAAGACCAACTCCTCCTGCCAGTAAAACTCCAACCTCTTTTTTCATATTTTCTTTGATTTATTGTTTTGGGTATTGCAAAAAGTATACCTATTTCATCTTTGTAAATTATAAATTTTGTTAACATTAAGCTCTGTTTTTAAGAAAATTATAATCCATTATTTTTCTTATCTTTAGAAAAGCAATGGTTTAATTATTGTACTTATCAACAAAAATAGTATTATGGAAAATCCAGAAAACATCGACCAAATGACCACTCTGAGCCAAGTCATGCAAAAGCTCTCTGAGAGAGGAATCCAAAGGGAGTTCAGAATGAACGAAAGCTGTGAAATGAAGTTTGAAAACTCTGAAAAAATTTATCAGCCTACTGAATTGATTATTATAAAGACTTACCGTTTCGAAGGAGACAGCAATCCTGATGATAATGCCGTATTGTACGTTATAAAGGATAGTGCCGGAAACCGCGGAATGATTATCGATTCTTATGGAGCGGACAGCAATTATCCTGGTGAAAAGTTTGATGAATTCCTGAGAAATATTCCTGTTTTGGAAAGTGATGAGTTTAATTTTTAGCCCCATCCACCCAATATTAATTTTTTAAACCATTAAGGCCATTTTAATTAATATAAAATTGATTTCGTCCCTATTGGTACAATCAGCTCTTTATTACATTACCCCTCAATGGTTTAAAAAATTATTTCTCCTCAGAATTATCTTTCTTTTTAAAAATACCATTTAAAAAGCCCTTCTTCTCTTTTTTTTCTTCCAGAGGTTGAGGTGTATTTTTTTTCTGTTTTATATCCTCTTTAAGGTCCTTTACAGACTGCTTCATTTCCTTCACTGAAGAAACAGCATTCTTTACTTTTTGTTCTGTTTTTTCTACATTCTTTCCAATAAGAGTCTTTTTAAGCCCTTGTTCAATTCCCTTCCAGAAAAGGTTAAAGAAGGACTTCGTAGGATCACGTTCCACATTTTCCACCGTTACTGCTTCCGGATAATTCCCAGAATTTGATTTCAAGAAAACATTCGCAACGGCTGTTAAAAAGCCTTTTTTCTCATGGTTATTTTTGTTCAGGACAGCAATCTTCAGGTCTTTGTGCTTTAAATTAAATGTTCCGTGCAGTCCTGCGGGATTTCCTTTAAAATTGAATAGCATTTCCTGTATAGTTCCTGCAGTAGCTGTTACATGCAGATAAGGCCGGATAAACGGATTGATACCACTCACCGGAAGGTTCGATGTCTTCCCGGAAATGGTAAAAGCATCATGCTGGTCTGCTACATCAAAGCCCCAGTTTACAGACAGTGGTGAAAGATTCATAAAAGAACAATTAATCTTAATATCCACCCTGGTAGGTTTTCCTTTTGCCTTAGCAGAATTCAGATTTTTAACATTCATATTAAAATTACTGAATATAAGCTTCCCAGGTCCCATACTTTCCGGAGTATCTTCTTCATATACCAAAACTGAGTTCTTCAGATCCAGAGTGTTGATATTCATAGGAATTTTAATAGACCGAAGCATTTTGGAATACAATGCTTTTATTTTCGGATCGTCTTTAGGTATTTTACTTCTGAAAATATTAGCATCCGCAGACTGGATCAAAACATGTGAGGCATTAATGAATTTATGTTCTGAAAACAGATCCCAATTTCCCTCAGCAGAGATCTGGCCCATCTTTAAATCATACAGATCTCTTTCTACAGGAATCATTTTGATAAACTGATTTCTCGAAACGAGAGGCTTCATCGCAAAATTATTGATCTGAACTTTATTCTTATTCAGCTTTAAAAGTCCCAGACTGATATTATAAAACTGAGTTTTATAAGCAAAATTACGGGTGGTCAGAAAATAATCTTTTACATTAAAAGAAAGTCCTTGGTTATTTGCTTTCGGGCCTATTTCGATACCATTCACAGTAGCATTCAAATCATGAAATGCTAATGGCTCTTTTCCTTTATCATAAGTAAGATTTGAGTTCTTTAAAGATACTTTTCTTACGATAACAGACTGTATGATTCCTAGGTTTGTACTCTTCTTGGGTTTATTTTCTCCTGCCTTTATAATTCCGTTAGCGTTTTCAACGAGAACATCTTTTAGATCAAGATTCAGCTTTTTATTAATGAATTCCAGCTTATTTATATTAAAAGCAATATGGCTGGTTTTCAAATCCACCGTCGTTTTCCCATTGGGCTGAGGCCCTGGGGTCAATGAAAGATCTCGGATTTCTCCGTTAGTCGGTTTTAAAGCGATACTTCCAATGGCCATATTCTGATGATCCGCATACACAATATCCTTTCCGGAGAATGTAAAATCTTTATATCCAATCGGAACCACCTGTTCTGAAGTACTCTTATTGAACACCAATTGATTGATATTCAGATTCAGGTTTCCGCCAGATAAAAGCCTGCTTCCATCAGACTTATTAATCTGAGCTACAGCATTTTTAAGCTTTATATTCTCAAGATTAACCTCAAAATTGGATTTCTTCTTTTCCTTTTTAGCATTTTTTACACCGGTATTATAGACTGTAAAAACGGGACTTTGAAAATCTGCACCTGCAAGAGAAACTTTATTTTTATTTAAGACCACATCTTTAAATTCCATTTTTGGAATAGTGAATTCGAAAAGCTGAGTTTTTTGAGGATAAAACTTTTTAAACTGAGTAAAAGACATCAGCGGAATCAGCTTAAAGCTTTCAGCCGACATTTGTCCATTTGTTGTATTGATGGAATGAATCGTAATAGCGTATACATTATCCGGTCTGAAAAAGAAATTTCGCCCTTTAATGCTGTATCGGTCAAAAACAACAGGAAGCTTATCTTCTACAGACTCTTCAGTCATCTGTAGATTTTCTACGGACAAATCAAGCTGCTCTACGGATAAAAATTTCTTTTTACTATGCTTAAAAACAGCCACCTTCCCTTCATTGATTCTGATATTCTCAAATAAGAACGGTTTTCTTTTTTTTCCCGTTTTCTGGTCAACAGGTTTTGCTAAAATGACATTAAGATTAGGTTTTGCCAACAACAAATCGGAAGAGCTTATTGTTTTATTAAAAATGGCATCATAGATTCCAAAACGACTGACCTTTAATGTATCTATAGTTCCCTGAAGACCAATAACTTTGGTGTTTTGGGGATCTTTACTATTAACTGAGATTCCTGTTACCAGAATATTTCCCGTGCTAAGATCCACATCCAAACTTTTATAGGAAACCTTATAGTCTGTATTTTTTTTAATGTATTCAGGAAGTTGGGTTTTAAGCCAGAAATTCAGTCCGAAATTCGCCGCAAGAAGAAGTCCTGCCAGAATTCCGAAACTGATTAGTAGTCTTTTAACCCATTTTTTCATATTAAATATTTTGATACTCAGTATTCTCTTTATAAACTTTCTTAGAAATTTCTTTTATAATTTTCCCCGTTAAGGTTATTTCGTAAAACTTATTATTTTTTCTAGAATAAAAGCTTTTATCCTCTTCATTATATCCGTATCCAAAAGAAAGACCAGGTTTAATTTCATCAAAAATAAAAGGGCAAATTTCTTTATTATTAAGATCTAAGATACCAGCTTTACCATTTTTATGAGCAAAAACCATATTTCTTCTTTGAATAAACTCATCATAAACTGGCGGAATTATAGTTTTAAAAGTTTCATATTCTATTAAACCGTATTTCCCATTTTTTACAACAAAATGTCTTTTTTCTGGTCCATATTCTACCCAATTTGATATTTCATCATATTCTAAAGGTAGTAAAATTTTATTTTTAATATCAACAATTCCGTACTTCTTATTTTTAGATACAATAAACTTTTGACTGTTATAATAAATCGGGACTATACTGTCATATCCCAATAATATTGGTTGATTATCAATATTTATAATTTTATGATCTGCTATAAATAAATTGGCATCTTCATCAAACTCTTCCAAATTTTTATATTGAAAAGGAATTTTTATCTTCCCATTTTTATCCAACACACCTGTTTTTCCATTTTTTCTTCCAAGAATAAAACCGCTTTTCTGTTTTTGAAGGTCTTCATATTCAAAAGGGATCACGATACTTCCACTCGAATGCACCATTCCATATTGGCCTTTCAAGTTTTTAAATATTAAATTCGGTGTAGAAACTGAAAAATCATTTAAAACCGGCTCATATGATTCTCCTAATTTTTTCAGGTCCTTATTATAAATTTGGAATATCTTTCCTTTTTTTGCATTATAATATTCTGATGAATTATGGTTTGTATCAAAATAACCCACCCAATCATATTCTATAGGAACTTTGGCATACCCGTCCGGTTTTATAATTCCATATTTACCATTTCTTTTAACAATAGCATTTTTATAAGTATCAAATACAGAAGCAGAATCAAATTTATTTTCATGAAAAGCAGGTCTTATTTTTTCATTAAGAAATTCATATTTCTTACCTTTTAATGTTAAAACAGCGCCATTTTGAAAATAAGTAGTAACCTCACTGATGTTTGAGGGAGGAGGTATATTTGCATTGTAACCACTAAAAACCTTATCATATATAAAGTCTGATAATTGGATTCCTTTAGAGTCAAAAAATGCCCATTTCCTATTTTCAGAAACAACTACAATAGAATCTGCATGGGATTTATCTACAGCATCATATACTATAGGAATAATGACCTCTCCTTTCCGATCAATAAACCCATATTTTTTATTTTTTGAAACAATACATAAACCTTGGCTGAAAAAACCAACTCCATCATATATCATTGGAATTATTACATCTCCTTTAATATTTAGAAAGCCATACTTACCCTTTCTTTTGGCACTGAGCATTCCTTCTGAAAACAAACCCAATTCTTCATAATCAGGAGGAATAATAACTTTTCCTTCTTTATTTATATAAAATTCCTTGCCCTTATCTTTCGCATAAGCTAATCCATTTTCATCAAATGGGTTTATAAAATCATATATAAAAGGAACTGTGATAACTGTATCCTTATCAACGAACCCCCATTTCCCATTTTTATGATGTATTCTAAACAAGTTTGCATTTTTATCTTTTTCAAAATAATCAATATCTTTTCTTGTTATTTTAGAATTATTTTGAATACATGATATAAAAAAGATTAGTGATAAATATTTGAGCATCTCTTAGTTTTTAATATTCAGCTCTATCACGTATCCTTCATGCCCTCTTATGTTGATAAAATTTCCACCTTCAAATCCAAGGTACTGTCCTTTGATCCCTGTAAGCCTTCCTGTAAATTCAGGTTTCTTATCTAAAGTAAATGAAGTTACTTTCTCCGGCTTTTCAAAAGGATAGTCAAATGCCCACAGGTCTTCTCCTTCACTGTAGAACTTCTGGAAGTCCTCAGGGAAATATTCCTTGATCTTTTGTCTGAAATCTGCAAGATCGACCTCTCCTTCAAAATCATCCTGAAGCATCTTTCTCCAGTTTGTTTTATCTGCTAAGTGCTCTTTTAAAGCAACTTCAATCATTCCGGCTTCATAACGGTTTTCAGTTCTTGCGATAGGCAACGCAAAAGTAGCACCCTGATCGATCCACCTGGTAGGAATCTGAGTATTTCTGGTCACTCCTACTTTTACATCTCCTGTATAGGCCAGATAGACGGTGTGAGGCTGAAGCTGAATTTCTTTTTCAATTTCCAAATTACGTTCTGCCACTCCTAAATGGGCTGTCGAAAGCTCCGGGCGAATGATTGTGTCACTGGCATACGGGCTTTCAAAAAAACAGTTTTTACAGAACCCCATTCTATAAATAGGTTTATTTTCGCCACAGTTTACACATTGAAACCCTACATGTTTAATGCTCAATTCCTTCCCAAACAACTCATTAACATGGATCAGATCTCCTGAAAGATTCAGATAATATTGAATGGGTTTGGCATCGTAGCTTATCATTTTTAAAATTTGCCCTTGAAACTGCATATTATATTTATATTACTTTTTTAAGTAAATTTAATGATTATATTTTTCAAATAGTAAAATTTATATTTTTGTATTCATAAAAAACCACTGATGATTTATCTTATAACAGGCGGCAGCGGCTTTATTGGCTCCCATTTAGTCGAACGATTATTAAGAAATGGACATTCTGTCATAAACGTTGACAATTTTGATGATTTTTACAGCTATCAGATAAAAATTAAAAATACTTTAGAGTCTATCGACAAAATTTCGGATTTTGAATTCTCTGATAAAGAGGCTGATATTCAACATCTGGCTTCACTTTCCCATTCTGATCAATATTCCCTTTACTATCAGGATATCAGAGATAAAGAGGGTCTTGAAAACATTTTCAGAAACCACTCTATTGATATGGTGATTCATCTGGCAGCATTGGCAGGTGTTCGCCCCTCTATTGAAAGACCTTTGGAATATGAAGAAGTAAATGTCCGGGGGACTATGAATCTTTGGGAATTGTGTAGAGATTTTAATATTAAAAAATTCATTTGCGCTTCTTCATCAAGCGTTTATGGAAATAATGAAAAAGTCCCTTTTGCAGAAACAGACAATGTGGACAATCCTATTTCTCCTTATGCAGCGACTAAGAAGTGTGGAGAAATTCTGGGACACGTCTATCATCATCTTTATCATATTGATATGATCCAGCTTAGATTCTTTACCGTTTATGGTCCAAGACAGCGTCCTGACCTTGCCATCCATAAATTTACAAAACTTATTTCCGAAGGCGGAGAAATTCCTTTCTATGGGGATGGCACTACTGCCAGAGATTATACTTATATTGATGACATTATTGATGGAATTACCAAATCCGTCTTATATCTTGAAAACAATTCCAATGTATATGAAATCCTTAATTTAGGAGAAAACCAGGTAATCACTTTAAAGGAAATGGTAGCCACTATAGAAAAGACCCTGAATATGACAGCTTTCAGAAAAATTCTGCCAATGCAACCCGGAGATGTCACAAAAACCAATGCCGACATTACCAAAGCAAAGGCTTTAATAGGATATAAACCTGACACAAACTTCCAAAATGGCATAAAAAAATTTGTGGAATGGTTTTTGAGAAAACGACAATAAGTAAATTACTGACATACCTGCCATGCAGTTGATGACAGACATTTATAAGAAAAAATTATAAAAAGAATTGAAAATCAAGTATAAAAAAGTTTATTATACAACCTATTTTTATACTTTTGCAAAAAATTAGAAAATTATGTACTGGACATTAGAATTAGCTTCCTATCTAAGTGACGCACCTTGGCCAATGACAAAAGCAGAGCTTATTGACTACGCAATCAGAACTGGTGCACCTATGGAAGTAGTAGAAAACCTTCAGGCTATTGAAGACGAAGGAGAAATATATGAATCTATCGAGGAAGTTTGGAGCGACTATCCGACAGACGAGGATTTCCTTTGGAACGAGGACGAATATTAATAAAGCGATAAGCTTTAGGCTGTGTGCTTAGAGCTTTTTTGCCCTTTTTATATATTAACTACACGCTTAGCGTGTAAAACGCTTAAAGCATCTTGCATTAAGCATAAAGCAAAAAATTTATGAGTTTTTTAAACAAAGTTCTTAAAGGGTTTTTGGGAGACAAAAAAGCGCAGGACCTAAAAGAAGTAAAAAAAGTTGTAACAAAAATCAAGGCTGTAGAGCCTAACATCCAACAATTGTCGGATGATGGACTGAGACAAAAAACTGCTGAGTTTAAAGCAAGTATTAAAGATGCTACCAGCAAGATCACAGCTCAAATAGAACAGATTAAAGAGCAGATAAAGACTTCAACAAACGTTGATGAAAAAGAAGCTCTTTTCTCAAAAATTGAGTCTTTAAAGAAAGAATCATACGAAATTGAAGAGAAAGTTCTTATCCAGGTTCTTCCGGAAGCTTTTGCATTGATCAAAGAAACGGCAAGAAGATGGGCACAGAATGGAGAAATTCGTGTAACAGCAAGTGACTGGGACAGAGAACTGGCTGCTGCAGGGAAAGATTTCGTTTCTATTCAGGGAGACCAAGCTGTTTGGAAAAACTCATGGGACGCTGCCGGAACTCCAGTAGTTTGGGATATGGTCCACTATGATGTTCAGTTTATCGGAGGTATTATTCTTCACAGTGGTAAAATTGCCGAAATGGCAACCGGTGAAGGTAAAACTTTGGTAGGAACATTACCTATTTACTTAAATTCACTTCCGGAAAGAGGAGTTCACGTGGTAACAGTGAACGACTACCTTGCAAAAAGAGACTCCGCATGGATGGGACCTCTTTATCAGTTCCATGGAATGTCTATCGACTGTATCGATAACCACCAGCCGAACTCAGACGGAAGAAGAAAAGCATACAACTCAGATATTACTTACGGAACGAACAACGAATTCGGTTTCGATTACCTGAGAGATAACATGGTAACTTCACCATCAGAGCTGGTACAAAGAGAATTGAACTTTGCGATTGTGGATGAGGTGGATTCTGTATTGGTAGATGACGCAAGAACACCATTGATTATTTCAGGTCCGGTTCCTCAGGGAGACAGACAGGAATTTGATGTTCTAAAGCCTTCTATCGACAGAATCGTTGATGTTCAGAAAAAAACAGTTTCTGCCATCTTCAATGAAGCGAAAAAATTAATCGCTGGTGGAAACACTAAAGAAGGAGGATTCAAATTGCTTCAGGCATACAGAGGTCTTCCCAAAAACAGACAATTAATCAAATTCTTATCGGAAAGCGGAAACAGAGCATTGCTTCAGAAAGTTGAAGCGCAATATATGCAGGACAACAACCGTGATATGCCGATCGTAGATAAAGATCTTTACTTCGTAATTGAGGAAAAGAACAATCAGGTTGACCTTACAGACAAAGGTGTTGAATACATGTCTCAGGGAAATTCAGATGCTAACTTCTTCGTTCTTCCTGATATCGGGACAGAAATTGCTGAAGTAGAGGCTAAAAACTTATCTAAAGAAGAAGAATTCGAAGCTAAAGAAAGACTTTTCGGTGATTTTGCTGAAAAATCCGAAAGAGTTCACACGATGAGCCAGCTATTGAAAGCCTATACATTATTTGAAAAAGATGATGAGTATGTAGTAATTGATGGTGAGGTAAAAATCGTTGACGAGCAAACGGGTCGTATCATGGAAGGAAGACGTTATTCTGATGGTCTTCACCAGGCGATTGAAGCTAAAGAAAATGTAAAGATTGAGGCTGCTACTCAAACTTTTGCAACGGTTACGCTTCAGAACTATTTCCGTATGTACAACAAACTTGCGGGGATGACGGGTACTGCTGAAACTGAAGCTGGAGAACTTTGGGAGATCTACAAATTAGACGTAGTGGTAATTCCTACCAACCGTGTGATTTTAAGAGACGATAAACAAGATTTAGTTTTCAAAACTAACAGAGAAAAATATAATGCTGTAATTGAAGAAATTGAAAAATTAACAGCAGCAAGAAGACCTGTCTTGGTAGGTACAACTTCTGTTGAAATCTCTCAATTATTATCAAAGGCACTTCAATTAAGAAAAATTCCACACCAGGTATTGAACGCGAAACTTCACAAGAAAGAAGCGGAAATTGTAGCAGGTGCAGGACAGCCGGGAGTTGTAACCATTGCAACAAACATGGCTGGTCGTGGTACGGATATCAAGCTTTCTAAAGAAGTAAAAGAAGCCGGAGGGTTAGCTATTATCGGTACAGAAAGACACGATTCAAGACGTGTTGACAGACAGTTAAGAGGTAGAGCTGGACGTCAGGGAGACCCTGGAAGTTCTCAGTTCTATGTATCTCTTGAAGATAACTTAATGCGTTTGTTCGGTTCTGAAAGAATCGCTAAAATGATGGACAGAATGGGTCATAAAGAGGGTGAAGTTATTCAGCACTCTATGATCAGTAAGTCTATCGAAAGGGCTCAGAAAAAAGTGGAAGAGAACAACTTCGGAACAAGAAAGAGACTTCTTGAGTATGATGATGTCATGAACAAACAACGTGATGTAATCTATAAGAGAAGAAAGAATGCCCTATTTGGAGACCACTTGAAATATGACATCACCAACATGATTTTTGATGTAGCAAATTCTATCGTTGCGAAAGGAAAAGCTACAGGAAATTATAAAGATTTTGAATATGAAATCATTAAAACATTTACGATGGAATCTCCGGTTTCTCCAAATGATTTTAATAATAAAACCATTCCGGATCTAACGAACATTTTATTCCAGGCCGCTCAGGAAGATTATCAGATGAAACTGAATCTATTGAAGGAAAAATCATTCCCAATTATTGAGAATGTTTACCAAAACCAAGGTTCAATGTTTAAAATGATCCAGGTTCCTTTCACAGACGGGCACAAAACAATGACTATCGTAGCTGATCTGAAAGAGGCTTATGATACTCAGTGTGAAAGCTTAATCAATGATTTTGAAAAGAACATCACTTTATCTATTATTGATGAAAACTGGAAGCTTCACCTTCGTGAGATGGATGATTTAAGAAGATCTTCTCAGGGAGCTGTTTATGAGCAGAAAGATCCACTTGTGATTTACAAACAGGAATCTTTCCACTTATTCAGTGAAATGATAGAGAAATTGAACAAAGAAATTATTTCATTCTTATACAAAGGAGAAATTCCTGCATAAGAAATAAATAACAATATTATTAAAAAACCGCTCTGGCATTGGCCGGAGCGGTTTTTTGTTATTGATTGTATAATAGTTTTATGACAAATATCAATATTATTATTTATTTAGAATAGTTAAAAACAATATATTTGCAAAAAATATTGACTGCTTCATGAAGCTAAAAACTGCTAAACGCTGGTTTAATTGGCATAAATGGACAAGCCTTATCTGTACCGTTTTTCTACTGTATCTCTGTGTAACAGGTTTACCGTTGATCTTTCATGAAGAAATTGAACATCTTTTAGAAGACAACAAAGAAGCCTTAGCTCAAAATCATGAAAAACTGAGCTTAGATAAACTTGTAAAAATTGCTGAGTCCAAATACCCGGGAGAGAAGGCAAGATTTGTCTTCTGGGACGAAAATGAAAAAAACAAAGTTCTTTTTGATATTGTTGACCAACCCAACGCTCCCTACGAAAAAAGTAAATATTTAGTTTTGAATGAATACACCGGCGAAGTTTTAGGAGCTCCAAGAACAGACGGTTTAATGAATATCATTTTAAAACTCCATACAGATATGTTTCTCGGCATACCAGGGAAACTTTTTTTAGGGTTAATGGGAATGCTTTTCATGATCTCCATTGTTTCGGGAATCGTTCTCTATGGGCCTATTATGAAAAAGTATGACTTTGGAATGGTTCGTAAAAACAAATCCAAGAGACTTAAATGGCTGGATACCCACAACTTATTAGGAATAGCCATTACGGCTTGGATGGTTGTCGTAGGATTTACAGGTATAATCAACACTCTTTCTGATGTAATTGTAGGACTTTGGCAACAAGGCCAACTGGCAGAAATGACCGCTCCTTATAAGACTCAGAAACCCTTGACTGGGAACTTCAGTTCATTAGAAGATGCTAAGAAAGCAGCAGAAAGTACAATTAAAGATATGAAAGTATCTATAATTGCTTACCCAGGCACTGATTTTACAAGCAAACACCATTACGCAGTTTTTATGCGTGGAAATACTGAACTTACTTCAAAACTTTTAAAACCTGTACTAATAGATGCCAAAACCGGAACTGTAACAGATTCCAGAGATATGCCATGGTACGTGAATGCATTATTTATTTCAGAGCCTCTACATTTTGGAAATTATGGAGGCGTGATTCTGAAAGTTGTATGGACCGTTTTTGATGTTTTTACAATTCTGGTGCTCATTACAGGTCTTTATTTATGGATTGCACGAAGAAAGGCTGAAAAACAGCAAAAGATAGTATTCACTCCTAAAGATTCCGGAAAATGAAAAACAGCTTTCTAAAACTTTGGGGAATTCCTATCCTTCTAGCTCTTTTATCCATGTTTGGATTGATCGCAGCATTACTTGGTGATGGCCTATGGGATATATTAGGATGGCTAGCACTTTCTATCCCTTTATTTTTGATTATTAAACACTACTTAAAATAAACTTACTACTGAATGAAGAAATTAATTTTAAGCTTAGCTACCCTATCAGGGGTCTTTGCTTTTGCACAAAAAAAGGATAGCATCAACGCTAAAAATATAGAAGAAGTTATCATCAATTCTATCCTTAAAAAAGATTCGGAGTATACTAATAAAATGCCTTTAAAGGCAATTGAAAACCCACAGTCTTATTCAACCGTAGATAAAATATTTTTTGAAAATCAAATGATATATTCGGTGGATGATGCTTACAGAAATGTAACAGGTATTCAGAAAATGTGGAGTGCTACAAACAGAGCCGGAGATGGTGGCGCTTATATTTCTTTAAGAGGTTTTACATCCAACAACTCTTTAAGAAATGGTCTGGTTGCACCGGTTACAACTTCTATTGATGCTGTAAATGTAGAAAAACTTGAAGTTCTGAAAGGACCATCAGGAACATTATTTGGTAGTAATGTAACTTCTTACGGAGGGGTCATTAACAGGGTTACCAAAAAACCGCATGATAAATTCGAAGGAAATATTTCATTAATTGGTGGAAGTTATAATTACTACAGAGCACAAGCGGATATTAACACCCCCGTAACGAATGATAAGAAATTAATGTTCCGTTTAAATACGGCATATACAAACAGTGGAACTTTCCAGAAAACAGACGCTAAAAATTCATATACTGCTTTTGCCCCTTCATTACTATATAAAGTCAATGATAAGCTGAGCCTAAGTCTGGATTATGAAATGTTTGATACAAGAGCAAATCCTGAACAGTCATTCTTCTATCTCAAAAAGAATCCAGGTTATCAAGGAGATCCATATACCAATGTTGACAATATGAAAGATCTTGAAAAATTAGGATTGGATTACAAACAATCATATACAGGAAAAGGTCTTTACACTACGTCAAAAGTAAGAAATATTTTAGGCCAAATTAACTATCAGATAGATAAACATATCAGGTCTTCAACAAATGTAAGCACTGCTTATACTTTTTCAAACGGTTACAACCCTTATTTTGCTGTTACTGTAAATCCGTCAGACAATAACTTATATGTACAAAGAGCGGATCAGTCTACAGATAACAGTAAAAAAACATATTTCCAGATTCAGCAGAATTTTAATTTCGACTATAAATTTGGAAATGAAATGCGTAACAGAACTGTAGTTGGTTTTGATTTTATGAAGATCAAAAACAGATTACATTATGTATATTTTACACAAGGCTTTTTAAAACCTGACGTGCCGACCAATGGTTATGATTATGCTGGGACCTTCAATTCTGATACACTAGATCAGGCATACCAAAATTTACCTAAAAGTATGTATGATCAGATAGATGATCAGAATACATACAGCGGTTATATTTCCAATGTATTTACCCCAATCACAGGATTAAATATTATGGCTTCCGTTCGATATGAAAGCAATGACTTCAAGGGTGGAAAACTATGGATAAATGATATAAAGCCATACAATCAGTCAGCATTCTCACCAAAATTTGGTGTAACCTACCAGATTATAAAAGATAAATTTTCTGTTTTCGGGAATTATCAGAACAGCTTCAAAAGTAATGGCTACATATTTACAGATGCCGGAGCAGATCCTATTTTATCCGACCCAGAAAGAGCTAACCAGTTTGAAGGTGGTTTTAAAGGGAACATTTTCAAAGGAAGGGTAAGTGCAACATTAAGCTATTACAATATCAGGGTAAAAAATTCTTTAGTTACCACAGGATATTCAGGGATTAATGCTCTTCAAACCCAAGCCGGTAAGCTGAAAAGTGAAGGGGTGGAATTAGAAGTAAATGCCTACCTGTTAAAGGGATTATCATTAGTAGGAGGTGTTAGCTACAATGATTCAAAGTATATAGAATCTGATGCAGCAACAAAAGGAAGACGACCTGGGACTGCAGGCTCACCATGGCTAGCAAGCATTTATGCAAGCTACCAGATTCTTGACGGAAGCTTAAAAGGTTTTGGTTTTGGTCTAGGAGGAAACTATGCTAATGCTAATGCAATTTTGAATAATAATATTCTGGATGCAAATAAAAATATTATAGGAGGAAAAGATGTTTTTATCCTTCCGAGCTATTTGGTACTCAACGCAAGTGCTTTCTATGATACCAAAAAGTTCAGAATCGGTGTAAAAGTTGATAATTTCACCAACCAGCATTACTGGGTAGGATTTACAACAGCAAACCCTCAGACACTTATCAATGCCTTGGGAAGCTTCACTTATAAATTTTAAAAAATCAAAGGTTAGCCCCTCACGGGGTTAACTTTTTGCTATGAAAAAAAAGCATCACCATACAAAGAAAGCTCCTTCAAAAAAATGGTCTGCCAAACTGCATTTGTGGTTTGGTTTGTCAGTTGGTATCATTGTATTCATAGTCTCTCTTACAGGGACTTTGTACATTTTTAAGGATGAAGTACAAAATAGTCTTCGTAAAGAAGCCATCTATGTAAAACCGAATGAGATCAATAAAAAACCCTTATCCATCGAGATTCTTCGTGAAAAAGTAAGTCTGGAGCTTAACGAGAAATATCCTGTAAGCTCAGTTGAAATCTCTTTGGATAAAAGTAAATCCTATCGTTTTTTATACTATGATAAGAGTAAGAAAGGATGGAATTATTTTCAACAGGTTCTCATCAATAAGCAGGTTTATGTCAATCAGTATACCGGAAACATTCTTGCTGTTTACAATGAAAAGTATGATGTATTCAATATTTTGAAGTATATCCACTGGGGACTTCTGCTCAACTCAGAATGGGGGCCCTACACTATAGGAATTCCAACTGTTCTTTTTATCATTATGCTGATTACAGGAATCATTTTATGGTGGCCGAAAAATAAAAATGCCAGAAAAGGACGTTTCTGGTTCAACTGGAAAAATGTAAAAAACTGGAAACGCAAAAACTATGACCTTCACAATGTATTGGGATTCTATGCCTCATTCATTGCCTTAATAATGAGTGTAACAGGAATTTACTTTGCCTATCCTTATGTAAAAAATACTTTTAACCTTGCCATATCCGGTTATTGGGAGCAGCCAAAAGAAAAGGAAATCAAATCCCCGGACTCATTGATGACAAAGAGGTCTGATATTTTTGATGTAACAGCCTTACAAACCGAAAAACTGTATGCAGGATCATCCAGTTTCAGAATTACCCTAAATGGAAAAAATAAAAAAGGAAAGGAACTCAAAAATCTTCCGGTCACGGTGTATGGTAAGGATGGAAGATTCAGTGAAAGAAACCTGCTTACTTTCGATAAATATTCAGGAAAACTACTAGCCAATAAACCTCATCACAAACTAAAAGCCGCAGAAAAATATGCGAATGCCAATTATGATGTCCACACCGGATCTTATTTCGGACTGTTTGGAAAAATCATCTGGTTTATCGCCGGTCTTATCTGCACCTCACTCCCTGTTACCGGATTTTTGGTCTGGTGGGGGAAAAGAAAGAAACAAGGAAAGAAAATATAATGAAAAAAGCAATTTTATCAGCTGCCAGTCTGGGAACTACAATCGTTTTTGGACAGGTAAAAGATACTTTACAAACCCAAAATGTGGATGAGGTTGTGATGACGGCTTCCAGAAAAAAGGAGAGCATTAAAGAGGTTCCCAGCTCGATCACAGTGGTTGGAGAAAAGCAAATTCAGTCTCAATTGACAGTTAATTCTGATATTACGAGCATTCTGCAATACACCGTTCCCAGTTTAGGAACGAATTCCGGCCAGACTTCCAACACCGGCCAGACATTAAGAGGTCGCCAGGTGCTAGTCTTAATAGACGGAATTCCTCAATCTACTCCCCTTCGAAACGGAGCAAGAGATCTAAGAGTGATTGATCCCTCAGCCATTGAAAGGGTTGAAGTCATTAAAGGAGCTTCTTCAATCTATGGAAACGGCGCAGACGGTGGTATCATCAATTATATTACAAAAAGAAATAAAACCGATAAAACTATTTCCGGGATTTCACAGATTGGCTTCACGGGGCAACGTTCAGGAGGGACTTTAGGAGTGAGAGCCAGCCAGCTTCTATCCGGAAAGATCAATAAATTTGACTATACTCTTTCCCTGGCCTACGAAAGAACAGGTTACATGAAAGATGCCAACAGAGTTTATTTAAGTCCAACATACAGCACTGCAAAAATGGATAACTACAACGGAATGTTGAAGTTAGGATATGACATCAATGAAAACCAAAGAATTGAAGCCTCTTATATCGGATATTCTTCAAAATCAAACCTGAACCTGGGATTACATACAGGAATATATGGTGTTGAGCCTACCATTGGTGAAGGACAGGGAAAAAGCCTGGAAACCACACCACAGGGAACACCAAAAAATCATAACATCAGGGTAAGTTATGATAATAAAAACCTGTTTAAGGGGACAGCATTGAATGTGAACCTTTATTATCAGGATTTTAAAACTGTATATGGATACAGTGATACCTTTTTCAACGGTGGACAGTCTAATGTTCTTTCTAAAAAGGCAGGTGCAAGATTCAATCTTGATACCCAGCTTTGGAATACTCAAAACTCGCAGGGAGAAATCATCTACGGAGTTGATATCCTGAACGATGAAACGGTACAGAAACTTGAAGATGGCCGTTTCTGGACTCCAAACATGAATATGACCAATATAGCCCCTTTCTTATTGGCAAAAATCGATCTGTTTAAAAAATTAACTATCAAAGGAGGGCTTCGATATGAAAATATCAAAGTAAATGTAGATGATTTCAACACACTTTCTGTTATTAAAAACAATGGAACATTTACACCTAGTATTCCGGTAGCAGGAGGAAAATTAAGTTATAATGCACTGGTAGGAAATATTGGATTACGCTACAATATTGAACCTTACATCAACCTTTTCGGAAGTTTCTCACAGGCCTACTCTATCAATGAATTGGGTAGAATTTTGAGAACCTCAACGTCTGAGACCATTAAAAACCTTGAAACAAAACCTATTATCGTAAACAATTACGAACTGGGAGCTACAGGACAGGTTTCAAGCTGGATGAATTATGAATTAACCTCTTATGTGAGCACCTCTAAGCTTGGAGCCACTTTTGTTCAGAGCGCAGACAGAGCCTTAACAATTAAAAGAGCACCGGAAATTATTTATGGAGTGGAAGGTTTTCTACACTTTACTCCTCTTAAATGGCTTCAGTTCGGAGGAAGCTATAGCTGGATGGAAGGAATTACTTCTCCTGATGATAATGGAAATTATTCAGCTAAAATCAATAACAGCAGAATTTCAGCACCTAAAGTACTTGCTTATGTGCAGGTGAGACCAATTCCACAAGCTTTCATTGGTATTGATATGCTTCACTCTTTTCAACAGAACAGATTTGAACTTGGGGCGAATAAACAATACACATACGGAGAAGGATTTGTTCCTGATTATACAGTCTTCAATCTAAAGATAGGCAGTGAAATCAATAAAAACTGGAAACTGTCAGTGGGAATTGAAAACTTTTTCAACAAACTGTATCAGCCATCAATTGCATGGTGGTCAGCAAGAGATAGCGAATTTGTGAATGCTCCGGGAACGAGAGGAACTCTGATTCTTGAATACAAATTTTAATTAATCTAAATAAAAAGTAAAGACTATCTTTGTGATACTTTAATTGTTATATGAAGAAAAATCATCATCACAAAAAGAAACCGGGATTCTTTAAAAAATGGTCTGCCAAACTCCATTTATGGTTTGGGCTGGTCATTGGATTTTTAATCTTTATTATCTCCGTTACAGGAGCTTTGTATGTCTTTAAGGATGAAGTGGAAAACTATACCCGAAAGGATGTAATCTACCATCATGAAGAGAATATTGAGCAAAAGCAGGTGCTTCCCATCAGAGCTATGGAAAAAGCTGTTGCCGAACAGGTAAAAGAGAAATATCCAATCCATTGGGTAAATGTACCTATAGACAAAAAGATGTCCTATATGTTCTTCTGGTATGAGCATAATACGGATGCCTGGAACTATTTTGATGAATTCCCTATCTACAAACAGGCTTATGTAAACCCTTATACCGGAAAGGTTCTCAGAGTGTATGATGAAAAGAACGGGTTTTTCAATATTGTTAAAATGATACACTGGAGCTATCTTCTGAAGCAGGACTGGGGAACGTATGTAGTAGGAATACCGGTTATCATTTTCATCATCATGCTCATTACCGGGATTGTTTTATGGTGGCCTAAAAATAAAGCGGCAAGAAAACAACGCTTCTCTTTTAAATGGAAAAACATTAAAAGCTGGAAAAGAAAGAATTATGACCTTCATAATGTCCTTGGCTTTTACGCTTCAATTTTCGCGCTGATCTTTTCAATCACAGGACTATTTTATGCATTTTTTGTCGTTCAGGCGATGATCTATGTAGTATTTTCCGGTGGAGAAACTCAGTATCCGGATTTTTCTCATATCAAAACAAAGGCTCCGATAGAAATGAGAACCGAGACTACTCTGGATAAGATCATCAGTACCGTTGAAAAAAAATACCCTGACTCCAATGGTTTTGCCATAGATCTTGGGCATGAACACATGGATGATCATGAGCATCCTAATTTTGAAGTCTATGTAAAACACCTGTCCTATTCTTATCACAAAAGCAGCAGTCTTATTTTTGATGAAAATTCAGGAGAATTGTTACATACCCATGATCCAAAGGATAAAAATTTCGGAGAAAAGGTGGTGAGTGCCAATTACGATATTCATGTGGGGGCTATTTTAGGGCTTCCAACGAAGATTATAGCTTTTATTGTAAGTCTTATCTGTGCTTCACTTCCGGTGACAGGTTTTATGATCTGGTGGGGAAGAAGAAAGAAAAAAACAGTAAAAACAGCTTAATCTTTTAAATAATACCAGGTTAATAAGCTATTAATACAATCTTTTTTATAATTTTAGCCCTTAGAATTTAATAATAGAAATGTCATTAATAGATTTATCAAAACAGGTTGCCCTTGGAGTTGACATCGGCGGAACCAATACCAAGTTCGGAATTGTAAACCACCGCGGTGAAGTTCTGGATAAAGGAAACCTTAGAACCGATGCCTATGATAAAGTAGAAGATTTCATCGACGCTTTATATGAGTATGCCTATCCTTTAATGGAAAAACATGGCTCAGAAAAGCACTTCGACGGAATTGGTGTAGGAGCTCCCAATGCCAACTATTACAAAGGAACAATAGAATTAGCCCCTAACCTACCCTGGAAAGGAGTCATTCCTTTTGCTGAGCTGATGACCGCAAAATTCAATTTGCCTTGTACGGTAACCAATGATGCTAATGCTGCTGCTTTGGGAGAAATGCTTTTCGGTGCTGCACGCGGAATGAAGGATTTTATCATGATTACCTTGGGAACAGGAGTAGGAAGCGGAATTATCGCCAATGGAAACCTCATCTACGGACACGATGGTTTTGCAGGAGAACTGGGACATACTATTGTAAAACCAGGGGGAAGGAAACACTGGAGCACAGGATCTGAAGGAAGTTTAGAAGCCTATGCTTCTGCAACAGGAATTACGATCACAGCTAAGAAAATGAGAGCAGAGTTCCCGGAATCTATGCTGAACCAATATCCTGAAGATGAGATCAATTCTAAAACCGTATACGAATGTGCGATGAAAGAAGACCCGATTGCTCTTGAAGTTTTCAGATATACAGGACAAAAACTAGGGGAAGCATTAGCTAATTTCGTGATGTTTTCTTCACCACAAGCTATTCTTTTATTTGGTGGAGTGATCAAAGCGGGAGACTTTATCTTAAAGCCTGCCAAACTTCACATGGAAAGGAATCTATTGCCTATCTTCAGAAATAAGGTAAAACTGGTATTCAGTGAGCTAAACGAAGCCGATGCTGCTATTTTGGGAGCAAGTGCTTTGGTTTGGGAAAAATAACTGATATACTTAATAATATATAAAGCGATCTCAATATGAGACCGCTTTTTTTTGCCACTAATACACGAATGATTAAATTCTATTCGTGAATTCGTGGCAAAAAAAATCTTCTATACAGACTGGCAATTCTCTTTGTTTCATTCGGATTATCTATCAAAACAATTCATGAGATCCGTATCGAAATCCATAAAGTTTTTCTTATTTTTGATTAGCATTTTCTGCAGTCCTCGAGACTCAAAAAGATGCAATAAAACAATATAATTACCAAAAATGGATAACAATAATTTAGAAACCATCGTTTTCGGTGGCGGGTGCTTCTGGTGTGTAGAAAGCTGTTTCAATCTGTTAAAAGGCGTTGATGCTGCCATCTCAGGATATTCTGGCGGTCACAAAGACAATCCTACTTATCAGGAGGTGTGTACCGGTGAAACAGGCCATGCAGAAGTTGTGCAGATCACTTATAATCCTTCCATAATTTCCTACGAACAATTAATGGATGTTTTCTTCTTCCTACATGATCCCACTCAACTCAACAGACAAGGGAATGATATCGGGACACAATATCGTTCCGTAATTTACTATAAAGATACTGCTGAAAAACAAAAGGCAGAGCAAGCAATCCAGTTATCTCAGGCATCAGGAAGATGGGCCGGAACTTATGTAACTGAACTGGCTCCACTTGAAAAATTCTGGCCGGCAGAACAGTATCATCAGGGATATTACAATGAAAATCCTACACAACCTTACTGTAGTGCCGTAGTAGGTCCTAAGATCCAGAAGTTTAAAAAGTATTTTGGAGAACTGGGAATGCTGAATGCAGAGTAAACATAAAACAGTATAACCATAATAGTATGATTCAATTTATTTTAATGCTTTTGGGCTTGGCATTTCCAAACAATAATGCCAATGCAATAACAAGTGATAACAATCAATTAATAACTTACTCTGTAGTACCGCCTAGCTATGATGGTGGACCTGTAACAGGAGAGACTGGGCAAACACCACCACCAAGAAAATAGCACCTCAGCATAAAAAATATGATTCAATTTATTTTGGTCTTATTAGTACTTACATTTTTAAATAATGAATCTTTATTGATACAGCGGGATATTCTATATTCCGCTTTTTTTTGCTCAATATCCTGCATATTTTTCAATAATGTAAATTGTTGAAGCTCTTAATTCTCTCCCTGTATCAGGGTCTACTCCATCCATGGTAAAAAACTCAACATTTCCATTAAACTTTGAGTACCAAGTAGTACCTAAAGCATTATCTACAGTAAGAGTATCCCTTCTTGTAATCCGTTTAAAATATCTCAATTGGATAGTATCTTTCGGAATAAGACTACGTTGAGGGTTCTTATCTTCACAATTGGCCAACTTATACTCATTATCATCCCAAAACATACAACTTCTTTCATCAGCAGATGCACCAAAAAAGCTTAATGGTGTACTGTTCTTACTTCTTGATGAATAATAATTTCCAACTAATACACTTATCACCAGAAAAGCTCCGGCTATCCCCAGTCCGTTTTGCTTAACAAACTCCGGCATTTTGAAATGCTGCTCGTTGGTAATATTGATAATAATATTAGACAGCTTTTCTGGCAATGACTCTTCATGTTCATCTACCTTAATTTTTACTGTTGTTTTATTAGTACCCTCATCTTTTTTCACAAATGTTCTGGAAAAGTCATTAAAGTTTTCATATCCTAAATATTGACTAAGCTTATCAAGAATTTTTCCATCCCTTATATTAGGCTCTCCATTATCACGTATACAGTCATCATAATATCGGCTAAATGTCTTTTTATTAATTATAAACCCCCAATTTTTCTCGATACAATCTGAAAGTTCAAAAGACCATCCATGCTTTGTATCTACACTTGGAAAGTCTTCGCGTGCTTTTCTGAACACCTCATGAATTAGTAGTTTTTTCTTGGACATATATAGTTTTTTGAATCTTTACAAAATAGGCGATTATCAATCATACCACATTACGGATTTCCATAAAGCCCACATTGTCCAATTCGTGTCCATCAATGTCCAAAACGTGACTAACACCTGCGTCATCCTTTGTCGCATCTTTGCTTCAGAAAATCAGTGAAAAACAAAACATTACAAAAACAAATTTACAAAACTGATTTCAAAATCACCAGATAAAACGGAGGTAAAACTCCGGGTTGGGAAGCAGATGTTTCTCCTCCGTTTTTGAAGGTTCACTTCCCAAAAAATTTAGAAGCGCTTCAATTTTTTTAATCGTGTACCCCTATCTGCGATCTGTTTCGCAGGGAAGAACACGAATGCTTTAACCATAAATTTTTTGAACAATGATCCAGTTTATCATGATGCTATTTTTAGCATTTACAAATAATAACGTCAATACACACTATAACAACAGTCCAAAATCCAATATCACAACATTCAGTGCCAAAGAAGATCCGGATGCGGAAACAGGTGATGGTAATGGAAACGGCCATGGAAGTGGAGGCAATACCACAGGAAATACAGGACAGACTCCTCCTCCCTATGCTTTACCATAACAAATAAACAAAGGATAGATTGTAAAAATCTATCCTTTTTCTTATTTTGCATTCTAAACTGAAGTCATGAAAAAAAGTTTTTTATTTATTGTTGTCCTCACAACTCTTTTTTTCTGTTCCGAAAAAAGACCTGCAACAAAAATATCCCAAACCCAGAATGCATATTATCTAAAAGCAAGAGAATTCAGAGATAAAAAAATTTCCGACTCCGCTTTTTATTATTACAACCTTGCCAAAGATGAATATTTAAAGATCAACGATTCTATTGGAGCTGCCGAATCATTAATTAACATGGCTATTATTCAAACATATTATGGAGATTTTTATGGCAGTATAGAATCCTCATCAGAAGCCAATACTTTCCTAAAAGATGAGAAAGACAGTATTACCAGAAGAGATCTGTCTTCCAGTTACAATAATATGGGAATTGCTTCTGCATTTCTATACAATCAGGATAGTGCCATTACTTTTTATCAATATGCTTTAAAATACAACGATGATGATGATAAGAAATATATCTATTATAACAATCTCGGGAATGCTCTTATAAGTCAAAAGAACTTCAAACTTGCCCAAAAATATTTAAACTATGCAGTTTTATCTAAAAACCATGAAAATAGAGCAAGAGCAATTAATAATTTAGCAAGAGCCAAATTCACTGCAGACAATAGCTATAATCCTTTACCAGAATATTATGCAGCACTAGAAATAAGAGAAAAAGACAACAACCTGGATGGCCTCAATTCAAGTTATGGAACCTTGGCAGATTATTTTTTTTCAAAGGATAAAGAGAAGTCTCTTATATATGCTAAAAAAATGCTGCAAACAGCTACCACAATTAATAATCCTGAAGATCAGCTGCAAGCCTTACAGAAAATTATTATCATCGATAAAAATAATTACAACAAATATTTTGAAAAATTTCAGTCTATTAATGACAGCATACAGATTTCGAGAAATAAAGCTAAAAACCAGTTTGCCTATTTCCGATATGGCCTGGAAAAAGAAAAAGCTGAAAATCAGACCTTAAAATATCAGAAAGCAGAGAAAGAAGTACAGCTTCTTCAACGGAATATTGGCTTAGGAGCCCTATCTCTACTTCTTATAGGTGGTTTTGTATACTATAAAAGAAGGAAGAAAAGGCTACAACGAGAAAATGAATTAAAGATTAAAGAAAACGAGCTCAAAATATCAAAAAAGGTCCATGATGTAGTGGCTAATGGTATTTATCAGGTAATGACAAAAATTGAAAATCAGGAGAACTTTGATAAGGACAAAGCTTTGGATGAACTGGAATTTGTTTACGAAAAGTCCAGGGATATTTCCTATGAAAAGGCGGATATCGGTGACACCGTTGAATTTGCCGAAAAAATATTCAACCTCATTAGCTCCTTTACGAGCGACCATGTAAAGCCCTTCCTTACCGGAAACAGTCAAAATCTGTGGGATGATGTAAGTGGAGCAGTTCAAAGTGAAATTTTTCAGATCATCCGTGAACTGTTGGTGAATATGAAAAAGCACAGTCAGGCCAGCCTTGTAGTTTTTAAATTTGAAAGAAAAAATAACCTCATACATATCCAATATAAAGACAATGGCATTGGTATCCCGGAAAATATTATCCATGGAAAGGGATTATCAAATACGGTTTCCCGTATTGAAAAGATAGAGGGGACCATTATTTTTGACAATAAAACAGAAAAAGGGTTGAAAATCTATATTTCATTCCCCACATCTTAAAATCATAAAGAAATGTTCAAAAAAATTTTAATAGCCGAAGACCACGAAAGCAGCAGTATTTCTGTACAGAGAACACTGGAAGACCTTACTATTTCCAATACGGATTATGTGTATTATTGTGATGATGCAGTAGCCAAAATTCAAAAGTCCATTCGGGAAAATGATTTATATGACTTGTTGATTACTGACCTCTCTTTTGAGGAAGATCACCATGAACAAAAGATTAAAGATGGCAAAGAACTTATTAAAACTATAAAAGAACTACAGCCCACTCTGAAAACGATTGTCTTTTCTGCAGAGCACAAATCCGGGATTATCAATTCCCTTTTTACAGAATATGGAATCAATGGTTTTGTTCGAAAGGCCAGAAATGATGCTAAAGACCTTAAAAAAGCAATTTCTTCGGTATATGAAGGTAAAAATTATCTGTCCCTTGATCTTAAACAGGAAGTTAAAAAGCTAAACAGTTATGAATTTTCAGAATACGATATCACCCTTGTTTCTCTCCTCTCACAAGGTGTTCTTCAAAAAAACATTCCTGTGTATCTTCAGAATAACAATATAAAACCCAATAGTCTTAGCAGTGTAGAGAAGAAACTGAACAGCCTGAAAGAAGAACTTGGCATCACCAATAACGAACAGCTTGTTGCTTTTTGTAAAGATCTGGGAATTATTTAGATTAAAAATACCTCACCTTTTATAGAACCTTTCAAAATTTTGAAAGGTTCTTTTTGTTGTTACGGTTTCCCGTAAGGATAGGCTTATAAAGGGTCATACTTTTGGAATATAAAAAAGAACATCATGGATCTTAAGATTAAACTTGAGCAACTACAACAAAAAGTAATAGCATTAAAAGATCAGATTGCTACCGAAGAAGCAACTAAAAATGCTTTTGTAATGCCCTTTATACAAATTTTAGGGTATGATATATTTAATCCCACAGAAGTTGTTCCTGAACACATTTGTGATATTGGAACAAAAAAAAGGGGAAAAAGTAGATTATGTGATTAAAAACAATGACGAGCCTATTTTTATCATTGAATGTAAGCATTGGAAAGAAAATGCAGATGCTCATAATTCTCAGCTTCACAGATATTATCATGTTTCCAAAACAAGATTTGGAGTTCTTACCAACGGTATTATTTATAATTTCTATACTGATCTTGAGAAACCTAATATTATGGATGAAAAACCATTTTTCACTATAAATATTGAAGACTTAAAAGACAGTTCCATTAAGATTCTTGAAAACTTTACCAAGAAAGACTATAATCTTGAAAGTATTTTAGATTCTGCAGAGGCCCTAAAATATATTAAGGCTATCAGAAAAGAATTTGAAAAAGAAATTGAAACTCCTTCTGATGAAATCGTAAAACTTTTAGTAAACAGATTCTTTGATAAGCCTATTACAGCGAATAGATTACTTTCTTTTAAAGAGTATACAAAAAAGGCATTGACAACCTCTATCAATGAATCTATTAGCTTTAGACTTAAGTCTGCTCTGAGTATAAATGAACAGATTGAAAAACAAGATGATGATCTAAAAACATCTCAGCCTATTGATGAGAATAATGATTCTAAAATTGTTACCACTGAAGAAGAACTTGAAGGATTTCAAATTGTAAAAGCGATTATGAGAGAAAAGCTTCCCTCAACACGCATAGCCTATAGAGACACATTATCCTATTTTGGAATTTTACTGGATGACAATAACAGAAAACCGCTTTGCAGGCTTCACTTTAATACCGCAAATAAATATATTGAAACATTCCATAATGGAAAGGATTCTGGTGAAAAGACCCTACTCAACAGCCTTGATGATATCTATAATTTTAGAGAAGAACTTCACAAAACTTTAGAAAACTATTAACATTACAACAATAAAATGCTCTTCAATAACCATGAAAACTATTTTTATATAACAAAAAACAAATACTATGAAAAAACTACTTTTTACAGGTCTCCTAGGCCTTGGACTTTTATTACCTACTAACTTTTCAGCCTCTACATCCAGCATTACTTCAACAAAAGAATTACTTACCAAAAACCCAAGAAAAGGAAAAACAAAAACCAGCAGAAAAAACAGGTCAACAAGATCAAGCTATTCTTCTCCAAGATCTTATTCTTCGAGTTCCAGAAGTAAGGGATGTACCTATAACGGTAACCAATTGTACGTTGGCTCAAGAGGAGGTTGTTATTATTACTCCGGAAACAGTAAACAATATGTAGATCGTTCTTATTGTTCTGGCTGCAACTAAACAAAAAAGAAAAAACTAAAAACACTCAATATATCAACATCAGTAAAAAGCGAAGAAAATCTTCGCTTTTTTTAGTATTTTCGGGAACTAAATTCTAATAATATGATCCAGCTTTTATTAACATTACTAGGTCTAGTATTTCCTGGTAACAATGTAAATGCCATTACTATTTCCCAAGGTTCCCCTATACTACAAAACACGAATATTGGGGAAGAATTAGATACGGGAGGAGATACAATTCAAGTTCCACCTAAAAAATAATAACGATGATACAATTCTTATTAATCTTGTTAGGATTCATAGATCCAAACAGCAATGCAAATACAACAAATATTGACCCGGTTACAATAACGG
Source organism: Chryseobacterium sp. MYb328 (assembly GCF_037572595.1). Lineage (NCBI taxonomy): Bacteria > Pseudomonadati > Bacteroidota > Flavobacteriia > Flavobacteriales > Weeksellaceae > Chryseobacterium > Chryseobacterium sp. MYb328. Next base: position 36,058 of record NZ_JBBGZQ010000026.1, read on the forward strand.
CTAATAGCATAAGTATTGGAAATCATCTTGATACCAGCGGAGAAACAACCCAAACACCTCCTAAAAAATAATTATTCAATCTTAATTCAACAGTTATGATACAGCTTATCTTAATGGTATTGGGATTTATATGCCCAAATAACAATATGCCTAATGATGTTCAACCATCAATAACAATACAATCCACGGAAAATCCAGGAGAAGGGATTGATACCGGAGGTGATACAGGTCCTGTACGCCCTCCTAAAATATAATATAAGAACTATGATACAATTTTTATTAATACTGTTAGGGATTAGTCTCCCGAATAACAATATGTATAATAATAGCCAAACCTGTATGACAATTTCAAACAGTAAAGATTTGGGAGATGCGCTTGATACGGGAGGAGAAACACAACCAATTCCTCCTAAAAAATAAAATAATAAACACTTATAATAATGATTCAATTTATTTTAATGCTATTTAGCCTAGTAGGTTCTGGAGAGAATACTACTACAATCAAATCAGGTTTTGAAAATGTAAAAGAAGTTACTGAGGTTCAGGATGGAGGTCCTGTTACGGGTAATACTGGACAAACTCCTCCTCCATTCAATAACCAACTATAATCTGTAAAGCAATAAAGAAGGCATCTCATCCGAGACGCCTTCTTTATTTTATTTCCTAATCATTTCCGTATGCGGAATATCATCTTCCAGATATTTCTTTCCGGTATCTTCAAAACCAAAATCACCATAGAACTTCAGCAGATAATCCTGCGCTGAAATTCTGATCTCAGAAGTATGAAAACGATTTTCTATCGTATCAACAGCATATTTGATCAACAGCTTACCTAAGCTTTTTCCTCTAGCCTTCTCCGTTGTTAATACCCTTCCAATAGAAGTTTCATCATATTTTATTCCTTTATCAAAAATACGGCAGTATGCAAGTACTTCCCCATTTTCTTCTGCCCAGATATGAACCGCTTTCTGGTCATAATTATCAAGGTCGGGATAAGGACAGTTTTGCTCAATAACAAAAACATCAATACGGGCCTTCAATACAGCATATAGCTCAGGCACCGTAAATTCATCAAAAGTTTTGATTTTCCAGATCATATTATTACTCATCGAAGCTTACACTATTTTGAATTAAAAAATCATTCGTTGTGTCTATAAACTTCAGAATCTCATCACCACCTGTTTTCTTTTCAGCGGAAGTAATATATAATTCAGGAAGATCCTCCCATGTTTTGTGCAGTTCCGATTTATAATTTTCAAAGTTTTTAATAACCTCGCCTGGCTTTAACTTATCTGACTTGGTAAAAACAATTGAAAAAGGAACCCCACTCTCCCCACACCACTGGATGAATTCCAGATCAATCTTTTGCGGATTGTGTCTTGAATCTACCAACACAAAAAGATTCACCAAATTTCTCCTGTTCAGAATATAGTTGGTAATCAGCTTTTCAAAATCCTTTCTCAGAGACTTTGAAACTTTTGCATACCCATATCCCGGTAAATCGGTAAGGTACCAATTTTCATTCACTAGAAAATGATTAATCAGCTGAGTTTTTCCGGGAGTCTGTGATGTTTTGGCCAAATCCTTATGATTCATCATGGCGTTGATCAATGAAGACTTTCCTACATTGGATCTTCCGATAAAAGCATATTCAGGAAGATTAGCTTCAGGACAATCCTGCCATTTTCCACTACTTTTTACAAACGTTGCTGTCTTAATAATCATTTTGAATATATTTTAGAAAAATAAACCATTAAGAAAAGCTCTTAATGGTCATTTATATGTTTTAAACTTTATCTTTTACCCAGTTGTATAGGATTTCATTAAATTCTTCTGGTTTTTCCATCATGGCAGCATGACCACAATGATCTATCCAGAACAAGTCCGAATTAGGAATAAACTTATGCATATCCTCAGCCACTTCTGGCGGAGTTACATTATCCTGTTTTCCCCAGATCAGACATGTTGGCGTCAGGATCTTCGGAAGATCGTTCAGCATATTGTGTTTGATGGCACTCCTGGCCAGCATTACCGTTTTTATTCCTTTCATTCTGTCATTCACTACAGCAAAAACTTCATCTACAAGATCTTCAGTAGCAACTTTCGGGTCATAAAAAACCTCTTCTGTTTTCTTTCTGATATAAGATCTGTCATTCTTTCTTGGAAAACTGTCACCGAAAGTTCTTTCATACAAGCCTGAACTACCCGTAAGAACCAGATTCTTTACCAGATCAGGTCTAGCCAAGGTCAAAATAAGCCCTACATGTCCCCCCATTGAATTTCCAACAATGGTAACAGGTTCTGAAATATGACTTTCTATAAACTTGATGATATATTTCGCGATAGTGGTAAGATTCGTATTGAGTACTGGTAAATCATAGATAGGCAACTGAGGAACATATACTTTGAATCCTCTGTCCGAAAAAAAATCTACCATTTTATCGAAATTACTCAAACCACCCATTAACCCGTGCAACAGCACTAATGGACGTCCTTCCCCAGCCTCTACATAGGAATATTTCTTTTCTTTTTTTGTACTAAATATCATATAATGCCTTAATAAAGCCTTGCAAAAATACAAATTAAACCTCAAAAATATTTTGATTATCCTAATTTAAGATAAAAATAATATAATATTCTCCTTTTTAACTTTTTTTTTCAAAATCCCTTTATTATGGCCTAAATAACAGTTTTAACAACCGCCTACATATCAATTAATTACATTCTTATAACTCAATCTTTAATAAAACTTATTAACATTGAGTCAAAAAGTGGGAAAAAGTGGGAAATTTTGGAAATTATTATATAAATTTGTCCCAAATGAAAAATTTCATTGGAACATATGAGTGTAAAATTGACGACAAAGGCCGCTTAAAAGTCCCTTCATCTTTAATCAAACAGATGGAAAACTTCGAAGACAAGGCGTTTGTAGTCAAAAGATCTGTGTTCCAACCTTGTCTGGAGGTCTATCCAATGAATGCATGGGATAAACTGATGGGCAAAATTAATAAACTGAACAGATTCATAAAAAAGAATGCTGATTTCATACGAATGTTTACGGCAGGAGTAAAAACAGTAGAATTGGATAATGCAGGAAGACTGCAGATTTCAAAAGACCTGACCACTTTCGCAAATCTTCAGAAAGATATTGTGATTACCAGTGCAGGAGAACTCTTTGAAATTTGGGATAAAGATGCCTACGAACAGGTAATTTCCACCAATGAAATTGATTTTGCCAGCCTTGCCGAAGATGTAATGGGCTCTTTCGATGAAGAATAGCTGTAGCGGTTATTAAAGATTTTATTTAATAAAAAACACAATTAAGCATGTATCATAACCCCGTTTTGTTGAAGCAGAGTGTAGATGATTTGGTGACGAATCCTGACGGAATCTATGTGGACTGCACCTTTGGAGGTGGCGGCCACTCAAGGGAGATTCTGAGCAGACTTTCTGACAAAGGAAAACTGTTCAGCTTCGATCAGGATCTGGATGCGCTTAAAAATACAATTGATGACCCCAGATTTACATTAGTGAATCAGAATTTCAGATTTCTGGAAAACTCTTTATTAATGTATGGAGTACCTCAGGTTGATGGTGTTTTGGCTGATTTGGGAGTTTCTTCTCATCAGTTTGACGAAGCAGACCGTGGATTTTCTACAAGAAGCAATGCTCCTTTAGATATGCGAATGAATGTGATGCAGAGTCTTGATGCCAAAAGAGTAATTAATGAATATGGCGAAGAAGAACTTGCAGATATTTTTTATTACTATGGAGAATTAAGAGAAGCAAGAAAGCTGGCAAGAGATATTGTTCATCACAGAAAAACAAAAACCATAAATACCACAGAGGATTTGAAGAAGCTTTTCAGCTATCTTCCGCCTCATAAAGTGAATAAATTCTATGCACAGCTTTTTCAGGCAGTAAGAATAGAAGTAAACCAGGAACTTGAAGTATTAAAAGAAATGCTGGTTCAGGCTTACAATGTTTTAAAACCGGAAGGAAGACTAGTAGTAATTTCTTACCATTCTTTAGAAGACCGTTTGGTAAAAAGATTCCTAAAAAACGGAATGTTTGAAGGAGAACCGGAAAGAGATATCTACGGAAATTATAAAAAGGCATTCGAATTGGTTAAGAGCAAAGCAATCATCCCGGACGATAAGGAGATTGAAGAAAACTCAAGAGCAAGAAGTGCAAAAATGAGAACAGGAATAAAAGTATAAATGATAAAATATAAGTGATAAACGATTCAGAATTATCATTTATCATCCATCAATTATAAAAAGAACAGTGGCAAAAAGAACAACAAATCGCCCCCAGAAAAGACTCACTTTTATAGACATTATAAAAGGAAACTTTCTGAATCGTGATGAGATCAAAATACATTATAAGTATTTTCTCCTGTTGTTTATCCTGATGATGGCTATGATTTACAGTAACCATCTCGTCAATAAAAAAATTAAAATTGTAAACGCCTTAAAGGAAGAAACAGAAGAATACAAATCGAGAAATGCTTACGCCCAGAGTAAGCTGATCAAAGTAAAAATGGAATCAGAGCTGGGGAAAGAGGTTGCGCGGGACTCTTTAATGACCCTCGAAAACCACCCTCATAAATTGCTAATAAAACTGGACAGTACAGATGCAAAAGCAAAATGAATACGACAATAAACGTAAAAAAACGTTACGATGGGGCTACCTCTTTGCAGTGGTAGCTTTGTGCGTGTTTGTAATGTTCTTGGCAAGGATTGTAATTCTTCAGAATACCAATGTCCAGGAAATTAAAGACGATTACATTAACAAAAATTATCGTGAAGCCACTTTAAAGGCTGCCCGCGGTAATTTATTTGCCTCCGATGGATCTATTTTGGCCACAACCGTAATGCGCTATGACATCTATCTTGACTTCAAAACGATGAAAGATACGATCTACACCAACAACATTGGAGCATTAACGGACTCTCTGAGTAAAATGTTCGGAAAATCCAGAGGAGAGTTCAGACAAAAATTTGACGAGCAGAAGAAAAAGAAAAATCAATATTATACCTTGGTAAAAGGACTTGATTTTGACCAATACGACAGAATCAGGAACTTCCCAATCTTTAAAAGAGGTAAAAACAAAGGAGGTTTTATTGTAGACAGAAACTACAAAAGAGAGCTTGCCACCTCAGAAATTGGTGCCGGAACCATTGGTATGGACAACGGAGAACTTAAATCCGGATTGGAAGGAGCTTTCTCAAAGCATTTAACAGGTACTGACGGGAAAAGGTTAGAACAAAGAATCAACTCTTCCCAATGGAAACCTATTGATTTTTGGAAAGTTCAGGAACCCATTGATGGAGAAGATGTATATACAACTCTAGATCTTAGAATTCAGGACATAGCACACTCTGCTTTACAGAAACAGCTAATCCATTACGAAGCCAAACATGGAACCGTAGTGGTGATGGAAGTAGAAACAGGAAAAGTACGTGCTTTGGTTAACTTAAGAAGAAATGAATCAGGAGAATACGAAGACTCTTACAACTATGCGTTAAAAGATAATATTGAACCGGGATCCACTTTCAAAACCATTTCGCTTTTAGCAGCAATGGATGATGGATTCATCGATGAGAATACAACCGTAAACGTAGGAAACGGCGTTTGGACATACGCAAAGCAGAGAATTTCTGATGGCCACGGCGGAGGAACTTATGATATCAGTGATGTATTAGCAAAATCCAGTAACGTAGGAACAGCAAAACTTATCACAAAATTCTATGCCGAGAAACCACAGATCTTCCTTGACCATTTGAAACGTTGGAAATTATTCGATAAAATGGACATCGAACTTCCGGGGATCACAAAACCGAAGATTTTAACACCACAAAATAAAAGATGGAATGCAGCAACATTAGCTTCTATTTCATTTGGATACTCTTCCAATGTTAACCTGCTGCAGCTGGCAACATTCTACAATGGGGTGGCTAACGGAGGTAAAATGCTTAAGCCGCTATTCATTGATAAGATCATGAAAGACGGAAAGGTAATGTACAGTGCAAAACCTGAAGTAATGGTCAACAAAATGGCATCTGAGAAAGCCATCAAAATGATGACCAATGCCTTAACTAAAGCTGTAGAAAAAGGAACAGGACGAAGCATCTTCACTCCCAACCTTAAAATGGCAGGAAAAACAGGAACCGCAAGATTTGAATACTGGCTTCCTGGCCCAATGAAATACCGTGCATCATTCGCAGGATTCTATCCGGCTGATGCTCCAAAATATACATGTTATGTGATGGTAAGCGAACCTAATACGTCGATTGGATTCTACGGAGGACCTGTAGCAGCACCGGTGTTTAAGGAAATAGCAGGAAAAACCTTCCTGAAAACACCACAAAACATTGAAAAAGAAATGCTCGTAGACAAAAAGGTAAACCTGAGTAAAATGGTTGAACCTAATGTAAAAGTAGCAGTCAATGATAAGCAAATGCCCAATGTCGTAGGATTAATCGGTAAAAATGTCATCCCGCAATTGGAAAATTTAGGATACCGTGTCGATTTTAAAGGAGTTGGACGAATTAAAGAACAGTTCCCATTAGAAGGCACAACGATCAGTAAGAACCAGAGAATATATTTATCTCTGCAGAATTAAAAACAGAGTCTCAAAGAGACAATTTAAGCCAAAATAGGATAAAGTCCTATTGATATAAAATGATAATAACAGAATTAGTAAACAGAATCCCAGTAATAGAAATCCACGGTGACAACAACCGTGAGGTATCCGAACTGGTATTCGACAGCAGAAAGGTTACCGAGAACTCTCTTTACATTGCGATGAGAGGAACAGTTGTGGATGGACATTCATTCATAACTTCTTCTATTGAAAAAGGAGCAACAGCAATTGTTTGTGAAGAATTCCCTCAAACGCTGGCAGAAAACGTAACTTATATCAAAGTGAAAGACTCTTCTAAAGCTTTAGGTCACCTTGCTTCTAACTTCTACGGAAATCCGTCTAGAAAACTGAAACTGATCGGAGTTACAGGAACCAATGGAAAAACCTCTGTTTCTACCCTGCTTTTTGATGTTTTCAGAAATTTAGGATATGATTCTGCTTTATTATCAACCGTTGAAATTAGAATTGGAGAAGAAATTATCCCGGCTACTCATACCACTCCGGATGTTATTACCATCAACAAAATATTAGCTGAAGCAGTAGAGAAAGGATGTGAATTTGCATTCATGGAAGTAAGTTCTCACGGAATTGCTCAAAACAGAATTGAAGGATTATACTTCAAAGTAGCAGGATTCACCAATCTTACCCACGATCATTTAGACTATCACAAGACATTCGAAGAATATTTAAAAACGAAAAAAAGATTCTTTGATGAATTAGAAGATACGGCTGTAGCCATCACCAATGTGGATGACAAAAACGGTAATGTCATGCTTCAGAACACAAAGGCTAAAAAGAAGTCTTACGCTTTGAAAACAATGGCAGACTACCACGGAAAATTACTGGAAGTGGATTTCAACGGAATGCTGCTGAACTTCAACGGAAAAGAATTCTGGACAACATTGACTGGTAAATTCAATGTATACAACCTATTGCTTGTATTTGGAATTGCAGAAGAACTTGGTTTTGAACAGGACGAAATCCTGCAAGCCATCAGTAAGTTAAAAAGAGTTTCCGGAAGATTTGAAACGATGAAGTCAGACGGTGGGATTTTCTTTATTGTAGACTATGCACACACACCGGATGCCTTAGAAAACATTCTGGACAGCATCAACGATATCAGAACCAAAAACGAAAGATTAATCACCGTTTTCGGTTGCGGAGGAGACAGAGACCACTCCAAAAGACCTGAAATGGGAAATATTGCCTCTAAAAAATCAACATTGGCAATCATCACTTCAGATAACCCGAGAACAGAAGATCCGGGGCAGATTATAAAGGAAATTGAAGCAGGTGTTGAACCTCAGTATTTCAGCAAATACACTTCAATTCCGGACAGAAAAGAAGCCATAAAAATGGCCATAAAGTTTGCAGAACCTAAAGATATTATTCTCGTAGCTGGAAAAGGCCACGAAAATTATCAGGAGATAAATGGTGTAAAACATCATTTTGATGACAAAGAAGTAATTAATGAGCTTTGGAAATTAATGTCCAAGTAAATTGAAAGATTGAATTCATTGAAAGATTTAAAAATTTGATTATGACTAAGAATTTTAAAAATTTTCCAGTATATATCAAAAGTTTAGATCTTATTGAAAAAGTTTATTCATTTCTTCAAAGTCAAAGTTTTGAAAAAGAATTTGAATTTAATAACCAGATAAAAAGAGCGAGTTTTTCAATTAGCAACAATATTGCGGAAGGCTCAGAATATAACAATAACAGACAATTTATTAGATATTTAAAAATTGCAAAAGGCAGCTGTGCTGAAGTAAGAAGCATGCTGATTGTAAGCAGAAGATTAAAATTAGGTGGCCAAAATAAAGCAGAAGAAATCATTACCCTTTCGAGAGAAATTTCTTCAAACATATCAAACTTTATTAAGTATTTAAGTGAAAATATTGAGAAACCCAATCTTTAAATCTTTAAATAAATTAAATTTTTAAATAATAAAAAACAGAAACATGCTATACTATCTATACGAATATCTAACCGACCATGGAATTCACATTCCGGGATTAGGATTGTTGAAATACATTTCCTTTCGTGCCGGAATGGCGGTATTGTTCTCTTTAATTATTGCTCTTGTCTACGGAAAAAGAGTTATTAACTACCTGAGAACAAAACAAATGGGAGAACTAGTCCGTGATCTTGGATTGGACGGCCAAAAACAAAAAGAAGGAACTCCTACTATGGGAGGGCTTATCATTATTTTGGCAACCATTATTCCGGTATTGTTATTTACAAGAATTACCAACGTATATATTGTCTTACTGTTGGTTTCAATGTTTTGGATGGGAGCTATTGGATTCCTGGATGATTATTTAAAGAAAATAAAGAAAAATAAAGACGGACTAAGCGGTAAATTCAAAATTGTAGGACAAGTTGGTTTAGGCTTAATTGTCGGAATTACAATGTATTTCCACCCGGACATTACCGTTAAGAGAAAATATGCTGATGCAAAAGTAGTGAACAGAAACAATGTAGAGCAGAATTTCATGCCTACAGAGAAAATCACAGTTTCTACAGTACCTTTTGCAAAGAACAATGAATTCGATTATAGCGGAATCCTGTTTTGGATGAATGAAAAAGATGCCCACGAATGGGCATGGATTGTCTTTATCCCTATCGTTATCTTTATTGTAACGGCTGTTTCGAACGGAGCCAATATAACGGATGGAATAGACGGTCTCGCAGCAGGAACCAGTGCCATAATACTGCTCACCCTTGCCCTATTCGCCTATCTTTCAGGGAACATCATCTTTGCAGACTATCTCAATATTATGTTCCTTCCGAATATGGGAGAAACCACCATTTTCGCAGTCGCAATGGTAGGAGCTGTAATTGGATTTTTCTGGTACAACACCTATCCTGCCCAGGTTTTCATGGGAGACACAGGAAGTTTAATGCTGGGAGGAGTTATTGCCGTGTTAGCGATTATTTTGAGAAAAGAATTATTGATTCCTGTTTTATGTGGAATCTTTTTGATCGAAAACCTGTCTGTAATGCTTCAGGTAATCGTTTTCAAATACAGAAAGAAAAAATACGGGCTGGAATATGCCCAAAACAATAGACTATTCAAAATGTCACCATTACACCACCATTATCAGAAAGATGGATTTCACGAAAGTAAAATCGTAAACAGAATGATTATCATTGGAGTAATACTCGCAATTGTTTGTCTGATCACCTTAAAAATGAGATAAACCTTAATTTAAAAATTAAAAGATTGAGTCTTTTAATCATTAAATCAAAATAATATGAAAATAGTTGTTTTAGGAGGAGGAGAAAGCGGATGTGGAGCTGCTTATTTGGCTAAAAATAAAGGTCTGGAAGTATTTCTTTCAGATAAAGGAGCCATTAAAGATAACTATAAGCAGTTTCTTACCGAAAATGGAATTGAATTTGAAGAAGGAAACCACGATGAAGAAAGGATTTTAAATGCTGACTGGATCGTAAAAAGCCCGGGAATCCCGAAAAAAGCTGAGATCATCAATAAAATTCATGAAAAAGGAATAAGACTTTCCTCAGAAATTGAATTTGCTTCTGAATTTACAGATGCTAAGATCATTGCCATTACAGGAAGCAACGGAAAAACCACCACCACTTCCCTGATCTATTATATCCTGAAAAATGATGGATTAAATGTAGGTTTAGGAGGAAACATAGGCTACAGCTTTGCAAAACAGGTTGCTGATGAAAACCACGAATATTATGTGCTGGAAGTAAGCTCTTTCCAGTTAGATGATATTCAGAACTTCAGACCTTATATTTCTTTATTGTTGAACCTGTCTCAGGATCACCTGGATCAGTATAATTACAACTATGAGGAATATGCTTTGGCTAAATTCAGAATTACTGAAAATCAGGAAAATGATAATTTCTTCATCTACAACAAAGATGATGAAATGAGCAAAAACCTGCTTGAAAAACTAGAAATAAAAGCGAAGATGATTCCTTTCTCCACAAAGGAACAACTTCCTGAAGGGGGTTTTGTAAATGACGATCAGATTGTGGTAAAAATGAAGGATGAATTCTCAATGAAAGTTGAGGAATTATCCCTACTTGGGAACCATAATGTTGCCAATAGCTTAGCTGCATCTATTGCCGGTAAGATATTGAAAATAAATAACGAAAGCATAAGACATTCATTAATGACATTCCAGGCTGTAGAACACAGATTGGAGTTCGTTACAGAAACAGAGGGTGTAAAATACATCAATGACAGTAAGGCAACCAATGTGAATGCCACTTACTACGCTTTGGAAAGTATGAAAACCCCAACCGTATGGATCGTTGGCGGATTAGATAAAGGAAATGACTATACCGAAATTGAAGATTTAGTCAAAAGAAAAGTAAAGGCAATTGTTTGTCTTGGAATTGATAATAAGAAGATTATAGATTTCTTTAAAGATAAAAAAGAGTTCATCTATGATACTTCAAGCATGGAAGAAGCCGTGAAAATATCAAAATCACTGGCTAAAAAAGGAGATACCGTTCTGCTTTCTCCATGCTGTGCAAGCTTTGATTTATTCAAAAGCTATGAAGACAGAGGACGCCAGTTTAAAGAACAGGTATTAAAAGCCAATGGCAATTAGCCAAAAGCCAATAACATTAATTATGGACGAGCAGAATACAGAAACCAGATTTGAATTTCTAAAGGGCGATAAAGTACTTTGGATGGTCATTCTTGTGATCTCCATTTTCTCTATTTTCCCTGTTTACTCTGCAAGTTCAAACCTGGAATATATTGTAAATAACGGAACCACCACAGGTCACGTTATCAAGCACATGTTTTTTGTAGTCCTGGGATTAGCCATTATGCGGCTTGTAGGAACTATAAAATATGAATACATCGGAAAGCTCAGCAGTATTCTGCTTGGCCTGATGATCGTATTATTGGTAGTTACTATGTTTACCGGCCAGACCATTGATGGAGCCAGTGCTTCCCGATGGCTGAAAATTCCGGGAACACCTATCTCATTCCAGCCGTCATCATTTGCCTTCCTGATGTTGATTATCTATTTATGCAGATACTTAACCAAGAAGATTACAAGAGAACGACTTCCAATAGAGAATATCATGTATATTTTCGGGCCTATTCTTCTTGTTTTTGTACTGGTGGCAAAAGACAACGGTTCTACCGCATTAATGATTTTGATGGTTTCGGTGGTTGTTCTGATTATCGGACAGCTTCACTGGAAATACATTGCGGGCTTTATTTCAGCGTCATTTGTAGCCATCGTATTCTTTCTGTTGATTGCATTGAATACCAATATGATCGGCGGAAACCGTGTGCACACATGGATGAGCCGTATTGAAACATTTACATCAAGCAAAGCCAAATCAGCAGATACAGATGATGAAAGTGTAAAAGCCAAGAACTATCAGGTAATGCAGGCCAAAGCCGCCATCGTACATGGTGGAATTACCGGAATGGGACCTGGAAAAAGTGCATTAAAACAAATGCTGCCACAATCTGCCTCCGATTTTATCTTCGCCGTTATCGTAGAAGAATATGGAGTAATCGGAGCCGCTTTTCTGATCAGTCTGTATCTGATTATGATGATACGGATCGTAATGATAGCGAGTAAAATGCCAGCCTTCTTCGGATCTTTGCTGGTGCTCAGTCTCGGGGTAATGATTTTCATACAGCTATCGGTAAACATAGCCGTTGCTGTGAATCTGATCCCAGTAACAGGGCAGCCGCTACCTTTGATAAGTTATGGAGGAACCTCAATGCTGGTGACCTATTTACAGTTAGGAATTATCTTAAATATAAGCTCCAGAATTCAGATTTACGATGAAGAAGGAATGGGCAAAAAACAAAGCATAGCAGAAATAAACGATATCGCATAAACCAAGTCCTAAAGGGACGATTTAACAAACAATTGGACGCAGTCCTATTATATTAGACAATGAACAAAAAATTAAAAGTATTACTATCAGGCGGAGGAACAGGAGGACACATCTTCCCTGCCATCGCCATCGCTGATGAGATCAAGAAAAGATTTCCTGATGCAGAATTTTTGTTCATTGGGGCCAACGGAAAAATGGAAATGGAAAAAGTTCCACAAGCAGGCTACAAAATTGAAGGAATTGATATCGCTGGAATCGACAGAGGAAACCTATTATCCAATTTAGGACTTCCTTTCAAGATTATAAAAAGTTTAAGCAGATCAAAAGCGATCATCAAAGACTTTAAACCGGATGTTGCGATAGGAACAGGAGGATTTGCAAGCGGACCCGCTTTATATGAAGCTACCAAATTGGGAGTTCCTGTTTTTATTCAGGAGCAGAATGCTCATGCGGGAGTAACCAATAAGATCTTAAGTAAAGCTGCTAAAGCTATATTTACAGCCTATCCCAAAGTGGCAGGCTTCCCGGCAGAAAAGATAAAATTTCTGGGAAATCCTATCCGTTCTGTTATTATTTCAGGGATGCAGGATACAGCTCAGGCAAAACAAAAAATGGGATTAAGTAAAGATAAGCTTACCATTTTATCAGTAGGTGGATCTTTAGGCTCCAGAACATTAAACAATGCATGGAAATCTCATCTAAAACAAATTGTAGACAAAGATTATCAGCTTATCTGGCAGACAGGAAAGCTTGATTATAAAGATATTTTAGAAGAAACAAAAGGTATTGATACCAGAAATATTCAAATCCGTGAATTTATCAAAGACATGGAACTTGCTTATTCTGCAGCAGATATCATCGTTTCAAGAGCCGGAGCCATTGCCATTTCAGAGTTGGCTGTAGCACAGAAACCGGTATTGTTGGTTCCTTTCCCTTTTGCAGCGGAAGACCATCAGACCAAAAATGCCATGAATCTGGTTGAAAAAAATGCAGCCAGAATGGTAAAAGACTCTGAAATGCAGGAAAAATTCTGGAATACACTATCAGAAATCTGCGAAAATGAAAGCGTAAGAAAAGAAATGTCTGACAATCTTGAGTATTTTGCTAAGCCAGATGCCACAAAAGAGATTGTAGATGAGATATTTAAAGTGATTAATAGATAAAGGAAAAATGAAGAATTTAGAAACATATCAAAACTTTTACTTCGTTGGAATCGGAGGTATAGGAATGAGTGCATTAGCACGCTATTTCCATGCGTCCGGAAAAAAAGTATTGGGTTACGATAAAACCAACACCAAACTTACCCAAAATCTGATGCAAGAAGGGATTGATATTGTTTTCGAAGATCTCATTGACGAAAGAATTACATCCCTTCAAAAAGAAGATACATTGGTAATTTATACTCCTGCTATTAAAACGCTTGGAATCTTAGATTACTTCAACCAAAATCAGTTTGAAGTATTGAAACGTGCCAAAGTTTTAGGATTAATCACTGAAAATACAGACTGCATCGCAGTAGCTGGAACTCACGGGAAGACCACTACATCTACCCTGGTCTCTCATCTATGCAAAGAAGCAGACCTTCCGTTTTCATGCTTTTTAGGAGGTATTTCCGAGAACTTTAAGTCAAATTTCCTTTATAACGGTTCCACTTATTCAGTAGTGGAAGCAGATGAATATGACAGAAGCTTCCTAAACCTATCTCCGGATTGGGCAGTAGTTACTTCAACCGATGCAGACCATTTGGATATTTATGGGGATAAAAGCCATATTGAAGAAGGTTTCAGACAATTTGCAGCCTTAGTTCCGGAAGATAAACAACTATTCGTAAGAAAAGGAATTGAAATCGGAAGAGCACATCAGACGTATGCTGTAAATGAAAAAGCTGACTACTATTCAGATAACCTGAGAATGGATCATGATAAGATTTATTTTGACTTCCATACCCCTACAGAAACTATAAAAGATTTTGTTTGGGAAATTCCGGGGATTCATAATGTGGAAAATGCTACAGTTGCATTAGCAATTTTGCACAATTTGGGCGTAGATTTTGATACGCTGAAAAAAGCAATTGCCAATTTTAAGGGAATTAAGAGAAGATATACCAAGCACTTTTATGAAAATGGTAAAATTTATATAGACGATTATGCGCACCATCCAACAGAAATCAATGCTGTGATGGGTTCTATCAAAACATTTTATCCCGATAAAAAGCTATTGGTAGTCTTCCAGCCGCACCTGTTTAGCAGAACAAGAGATTTTGCAGATGGATTTGCAGAAAGCCTAAGCAATGCAGACGAATTGATCTTATTGGATATTTATCCAGCAAGAGAGCTTCAGGAAAATTTTGAAGGAATCACTTCAAAATGGCTGTTGGAAAAAGTAACATTAGATAAAAAAGAAGTATCCACTTTATCTGATGCTTTTGAAAACATAAAAGAAAAAGATTTTGACATCCTTCTCACCGTAGGAGCCGGAAATATAGATACCCTATATGACCCAATCTGCGAATGGATAACGAAAATTTAACATACACGCAGTGTACGCTAAGAAAATTTAAAAAGGAAAATATTTTTCGAACGCAGAGGCGTTTCACTTAGCAATAAAGATAAAATAACAGAGATTTCTGTAAAAACAGATATATTAAAAATAAAAGTATAAAACTTACAACCTTCGCTGAGTGAAACGCCCTCGCGAACGGAAAAAGAATAAGGATCCTTTGCGATCATAGCGTTAAAAATAAAAAAAAACACAACGTATGATAGAAAATGAAATTTCAGGTATTGTTTTCGATGCTGGAATGAAAATACATCGTACCCTTGGGATAGGACTTTATGAAAATGTATATGAAGAATGCTTAGTCTATGAATTGAAGAAAAGAGGATTGAATGTAGAATATCAAAAAAATATTGATATTAAATATGAAGAATTAAATATCTCTAATGCGTTCAGAGTCGATTTATTAATTGAAAACAAAGTAATAATTGAGATAAAAGCAGTTCCGGAAATTAATGATTATCATTTCTTTCAGCTTTTAAATTATTTGAGGATAACAGGTATGAAATTAGGAATGATTTTAAACTTTCATTCAATGTTATTCAAAGACGGCGTAAAACGAGTTGTAAATAAATTGTAATGGAGAGCGGAACATCTCTACGAAAAAGAAATAAAAATACTTTAAGCCCAGCGTTTAAAGAAAAATATGAAAAATAAGTACAGAATATTAAAAATTGTTATCACGGTAATCATCCTTGGATTGTTACTGAGTTTCTCATTGAAGAGATTCGGTGGTCAAAAGATTACGGATAATAAGATTTCTGTAAAAATGAATGAAAAAACGCCTGTTTACTTTGTTGATGAAAAAGACATCAGAGAAATTGTAAAAAAGGAAAACCCATCAGGGAAAGTAGGAGATCTGAACATTCCGGCTTTGGAAAAAAAGATCAACTCACTTCCGGCTGTTGACAGTGCCAATGTCTATCTGAACCTAAACGGTAAATTGAATCTGGATATCAAACAGAGAGTTCCGGTATTCAGACTTAACAAGGATGGAAAAGACTTTTATGTAGATGAAAAAGGAATTGAATTTCCTATTTCAAGAACCTATTCTCATCCTTGTATGCTGGTAACAGGAAATGTACAACCGGATGAATATGAAAAACTGGCAGAATTAGTTGGAAAAATTGATCACGATGATTTCAGCAAGAAGTTCTTCATTGGAATTTCAAAAAGTAAAGACAGCTACAATCTCCTTACCAGCGAAGGAAATTACAGAGTGGAAATTGGAGATCTGGAGAATATTGATTTTAAAGTAAAAGGGTTTAAAACTTTTGTAGAAAAATACCTGGTCTATCAGGATCCTCAAAAGTACAATATGGTTTCTGTAAAATATCAGAACCAGATTGTAACCACTCTAAACCCACACTTTAAGGAAAACGACAGTATCCTGAAAGCTGGTAAATTAGAAATGGCAAAAGCTCCTGTGCTCACTGCTGCTGCTAAAAAGGCGGATATAAAGCCAAAAATTGCAGAAGTAAAAAAGACAAGCTCACCTCCGGTAAAAAAGAAAGAGAGCATAAAGCCTAAAACACAGGCAAAAGAAACAAAGAAAACAGAGAAAAAAACAACGGCCCCGGCACAGTCCAAACCAAAGCCGAAACCAAAGGTGAAAATAGAATAAAAAAAGTCTCAAAAAGGCAATTTAACACAAAACAGGACTTGGCCCTGTATGGAAAAAGTAGAAAAAATCAAATCGATATAAAAAATGGAAAATCAAGAGTATTCAGTAGGTCTGGACATCGGGACAACGAAGATAGTCGCGATTGTCGGAAGAAGGAATGCACACGGGAAAATAGAAGTTCTCGGTGTAGGAAAAGCTAAAAGTCTTGGTGTTCATAAAGGTATTGTGAATAATATTTCACAGACAATTAATTCAATCAAGGCTGCAGTATCCGAGGCACAATCCAGTGCCGGGGTTCCTATCCGCAAAGTTACGGTAGGTATTGCAGGAAAACACATCCGTTCTCTGCAGCACTCCGATTATATTATGCGTGAACATCCGGATAAATTCATCACAGATGATGATATTGAAGCATTAAAAGATCAGGTCAAGAAACTGGTTATGCTTCCTGGAGAAGAAATTATCCATGTACTTCCACAAGAATATAAAGTGGATTCCGAAGGCGAAATTCAAGAGCCCGTCGGAATGCACGGAAAACGTTTAGAAGCTAACTTCCACGTTGTAGTCGGGCAAATGGGAAGCATCAGAAATATTGCAAGATGCGTTCGTGAAGCCGGATTAGAAATGGAAGCCCTTACTTTAGAACCATTAGCCTCTTCAGAAGCTGTTCTTACCAAAGAAGAGAAGGAAGCCGGAGTCGCTATTGTAGACATCGGAGGAGGAACTACAGATATTGCGATCTTCAAAGACAATATCATCCGTCATACCTGTGTAATCCCTTACGGAGGAGGAATTATTACGGAAGATATTAAAGAAGGTTGCTCCATTATTGAAAAACATGCTGAACAATTGAAAGTAAAATTCGGTTCGGCTGTTCCAGAATTGGAAAAAGACAGTACTTTTGTAACAATTCCCGGACTTCATGGGCGACCAGATAAAGAAATTTCTTTAAAAACCCTTGCTCAGATCATCAATGCAAGAGTAGAAGAAGTTTTGGAAATGGTAAACACCGAGCTTAAAGCTTATGGAGCCTTTGAACAGAAAAAAAAGCTGATTGCCGGAATTGTTCTTACAGGTGGTGGATCAAACCTTAAGCATCTTAGACAGCTGGCCAACTATACCACAGGTTTTGACAGCAGAATCGGTTTCGCAAATGAATATATTGCCAACGATAAAAATCAGTACCTGAAAGGCCCTGAATTTGCTACGTCTATTGGGTTACTGATGGAAAGTTTGAAGATCAGAGACAAAAAGCAGACTGTTGATGATATAGAAGAAGTTGTAAAAGAGCAGACTAAGCCCGAAGCAGCTCCTGTACAGGCAGAAACTGTTCAGCCCGTTCAGCAGACTGCAGCTCCGGTTCAGGAGAAATCGGTGGCTGATGAAAGACAGGAAAACAGAAAAGCGAAATTGACCTTCGGACAGTCGCTTATGGAAAAAGTAAAAAAATTCTTTGAAGAAGTAGAGTAAATTATAAATGATGAATGATAAGCGATAAACGATCTTTTCCTTATCAATTATCATCAGTCAAATATCAATTATAATTATTAAAAGTATAGTTATGGAAAATATAGGTACACAAGGATTTTCATTTGATCTACCAAAAGGAAATTCATCCATCATAAAAGTAATCGGTGTAGGAGGCGGTGGAAACAACGCGCTAAAGCACATGTACGAAAAAGGGATCCACGGGGTTGACTTCGTGATCTGTAATACAGATGCTCAGACTCTGGATAATAACCCTGTTGCTAATAAAGTTCAGCTAGGAACTACTATTACTGAAGGTTTAGGAGCAGGAGCTGACCCTGAAGTAGGAGAAAAATCAGCCATCGAAAGTATTGAAGATATTAAGGCTGCTATGGGACAGAACACTAAAATGGTGTTCATCACTGCCGGAATGGGTGGTGGTACTGGTACCGGAGCCGCTCCTGTTATTGCTAAGGTAGCAAAAGATATGGGAATCTTAACCGTAGGTATTGTTACCGTACCTTTCAGCTTCGAAGGAAAAAGAAGATTGGAACAGGCTGAAAACGGACTTGATAAATTAAAAAATAATGTTGATTCACTCATTGTAATCAACAACGATAAACTTAGACAGCAATTTGGAAACCTTGGATTCAAACAGGGATTCTCCAAAGCTGATGAAGTATTAGCCAATGCTGCAAAAGGAATGGCAGAAGTTATTACCGGTTATTTTGATGTAAACATTGACTTTAGAGATGCTAAATCTGTCCTTCAAAACTCCGGTACAGCATTGATGTCCACAGGTTCTGCTTCAGGTGAAAATAAAGCTGAAGAAGCCGTAAGAAAAGCATTGGATTCTCCACTATTGAATGACAACAAGATTACAGGTGCTAAAAATGTACTATTGTTGATCAGAAGTGGTGCAGAAGAAGTGACCATGGACGAAATCGGTATCATTATGGACCATATCCAGAAAGAGGCAGGAAATACTGCTGATATTATTTTCGGGGTGGGTGCTGATGAAGAATTAGGAGATGCAGTAAGTGTACTTGTTATCGCTACAGGATTCTCTAATGACAATAAGAAATTCTCCGGTCCTACAGAAAAGATCAGAATCAGTCTTAATGATAATTTAGAATCTCAAAAATCTTCTCCATTTAAAACAAGAGAAGAAAGGGATTCTGCCACTGAAGCAACACATGACTTCAGTAGAAAAAATCTTTTCAGATTGGATGATGAAGACCATGACGCTCCCTTCAATGCAACTTCTATTGAAAGAAAAATGATTATTGAAGAAGAGGAGATCAAAACAGAGATAAAATTCTTTGACAAGGAAGAAAGTACAATCAATACTCCTGAACAAGAATGGAGAAATGAAGACGAACAGGAAGAATACAGTTTACTTTCCATTGAAGAAGAGGAAGATCCGAACGATTTGGAAATTCAGTCTTTCTCATTCGATTTTGATAATAAAAAAGAAGAACCTCAGTCTGGTAATGTATTCAACAACAATTCTTCACAGGAGAAGCCGGTTGAATTCAATTTCTTCGTTAATGAACCAAGCAGAAACGAACCTAAATCTGATTATGGACAGCCAAAAGCAGAATTTAATGCTCCGGCAAGTGCTGTAGCAGAACCTGCTCAGAAAATCGAAACGTTCTATCAGAAAGAAGAACCGAAAGCTGAAGAATCAGAATTCACTTTCGTTAATAAAACGATCGATCAGGAAAGAGTAATAGAAAGAAGAAATAAATTAAAAGAATTCAATTCCCGTTATCAAAGTTTCGATAGCACAAGTGAATTCGAATCTATTCCTGCTTTCAAGAGAAAAAATATCTCTATTGACGGAACCAATGCATCAGACCAAAATATCAACACCTATATGTCTGACAACAACGGTTCTATGCAGATCAGGGAAAACAGATTTTTAAATAAAGACGTAGACTAATGCTGATGGCAGCTGGCTACTAGCTAATGGCTTTTTTAGTCATGCTAGCAGCCAGCCGCCAAAAGCCAAAAGCATATAAACATGAGTTTAGAAAATATAATAAGCGAAGCAATAAAAACAGCCATGAGAGAGAAAGACAGAGTTGCTCTGGATTCTCTTCGTGCTGTAAAATCACAAATTCTTCTTTTAAAAACAGAAGCCAGAGGTGCTGAAGTTTCTGCAGAACAGGAAATTGCCATTCTTCAGAGAATGATTAAGCAGCGTAAAGATTCTTTTGAGCAGTTTTCTGCTCAGGGAAGACAAGACCTTGCGGAAGTGGAAGAAGCTCAGATGAAAGTCATTGAGAAGTTTCTACCAAAACAGCTTTCTGCAGAAGAATTAGAAACAGAAATTAAAAATATTATTTCAGAAACCGGAGCTGAATCTATTAAAGATTTAGGGAAGGTAATGGGAGCAGCCTCAAAAGCATTAGCAGGAAAATCAGACGGAAAAAGCATTTCTGAGATGGTTAAAAAGCTCCTTTCATAATGTGATCCGGGTCCTGAGGTTCGGATTGATTCCGAATGTCATAAGCTCGTATCTCATGCCATAACTAAGGATATACAACCTTTGCATATCGATTTGATTAAGAAGCCCGGGACAGTTAGTCTCGGGCTTCATTTTTTGGATATTAAAGTCTACTTGTCTTTGATTCAAAAAACTTTAAAAAAAGAGTTTAGATACGATCATATTTCAGATGGTATTAAGTGATTGATTGCTTGAGGGAAAGCCTTAAATGTTTTTTTCATGGTCGTTTGTTTTTCAGAATCATTTCAAATTTAATAATAATATTTCATTATTCCTAGTTTTATTTCATATTTTTATGAATATTATTACAATATTAATATTTGGTTAATTTTATATACCTAAACCATTCATAGTTATTATATATTGAACAAACGTAAAGAATTACGTAACTTTGTGCTGATAAAAACAAAATATATGTATCCAACAGATTTAGTAATGCCTATGAAGGCTGAACTTACAGATAAAGGTTTCCAGGATTTAACAACTCCTGCTCAGGTAGAAGACGCTATCAAGCAATCCGGAACTACATTATTGGTAATTAACTCCGTATGTGGATGTGCGGCAGGTGCTGCAAGACCGGGAGTAGTATATTCTTTAACAGGAGATAAAAAACCAGATCATTTAACGACTGTATTTGCAGGTTTTGATACAGAAGCTGTAGTAGAGGCAAGAAAACACCTTGCACCATTCCCTCCAAGTTCACCTTGCGTGGCACTTTTCAAAGATGGAGAATTGGTTCATATGCTGGAAAGACATCATATTGAAGGAAATCCTGCAGGAGCAATCGCTGCAAACCTTCAGGCTGCTTATGATGAGTACTGCTAAGATAAACAATAAACCAAATACTAAACCGTTACAGATTTTGTAACGGTTTTTTTATTTAGCTCCTTAAAAAATTCTCTAAACATTCAAATATTATTATATTTGTTGGAATGGCAACCAAAGCACTTTTTAATACTGTAGTCAACTGGTTTATCCGCCAAAGGATAGATCAGATTCAGAACTTTATGGATCATCCCATTGAGACTCAGAAGGGTATATTATTCTCCCAACTGTTTCATGCGGAAGACACAGAATATGGCAGACAGTATGGTTTTAATTCCATTTCAAGCTATCAGGACTTTAAAAATAAAGTTCCGGTTGTTACCTATGAAGAAATGGAGCCTTATATTGAAAAAGCAAGACAGGGACAAAAAGATGTAAGCTGGCCAGGACTGATTAAGCATTTTGCAAAATCCTCCGGAACAACAAATGCAAAAAGCAAATTCATCCCCATTTCTGCAGAAAGCCTTGAATATTGCCATATGAAGGCAGGGAAAGACATGGTTTCTATTTACGCCAACAATCACCCGGAAAATCAACTTTTCAACTATAAAAATTTGCGTCTGGGCGGAAGCTCTGAACTATATGCTGATTTTAACACTAAATTTGGCGACCTATCCGCTATTTTAATTGATAATCTCCCATTTTGGGTAGAAATTACCACCACACCAAGTAAGAAGGTTTCTTTAATGGGTGAATGG
This sequence comes from Chryseobacterium sp. MYb328, assembly GCF_037572595.1. Lineage (NCBI taxonomy): Bacteria > Pseudomonadati > Bacteroidota > Flavobacteriia > Flavobacteriales > Weeksellaceae > Chryseobacterium > Chryseobacterium sp. MYb328. Next base: position 58,245 of record NZ_JBBGZQ010000026.1, read on the forward strand.
GAAAGCAAGCTGAAAGCCATCACCTCTGAAGTAAAAAATCAAGACGTGGGAAGTATCCTTGGAGTTCCAAGCTGGATGATGGTTCTTTTACAAAGAGTACTGAAGGAAACCAATGGAGCCAATATTTCAGAGCTGTGGCCTAATCTGGAGGTGTTTTTTCACGGCGGAATCAGTTTTAAGCCCTACAGGGAGCAATTCCATCAGATCATCGGAAAAAACATCAATTACTACGAAATTTACAATGCTTCTGAAGGTTTCTTCGGGATACAGGACAGATCCAATAGTGACGAGATGCTTCTGATGCTTGATTATGGTATATTCTACGAGTTTATTCCAATGGATCAGTTTCATTTTTCCAATCCAAAAGTAGTAAGCCTGGAAGATGTAGAGATTGGGAAAAATTACGCTATGGTCATCACTACCAACGGCGGATTATGGAGATACCTGATCGGTGATACAGTTGTATTTACTTCTATCAACCCTTTCAGAATAAAAATAACGGGAAGAACCAAGCATTACATCAATGCTTTTGGGGAAGAACTAATGATTACCAATGTAGAATCTGCTCTTTCCAAAGCATGTGAGCTAACCGGGGCTCAGATTACAGATTTTACAGGCGCTCCTGTCTTCATGAAAGAAAATGAGGGCGGTGCCCATGAATGGATCTTTGAATTCAGCCAGCAACCGGATAGCCTGGATAGTTTTGTTGATGCCTTTGATCAGCATTTAAAGAAAATCAATTCGGATTACGAAGCGAAAAGGTATAATAATATCACTCTCAGAAAACCCATCGTTCATATTGCCAAAGATAATTTATTCTATCACTGGCTGGAGTCCAAAGGAAAACTTGGCGGGCAGAATAAAGTGCCGAGATTGAGTAATGACAGGGAATATATTGATCCCTTACTAGCACTCAACAAATAAGTAAAAAACAATCATAAATACAGCCGGATAATTTCATTCGTTGAAAATAAAAATGCAGTTGAATCAATCATTCAACTGCATTTTATTTATACTTATTCTGATCAATTGGCGTTATTCAATTTAAATCTCTGTCTATCAGGAACCTGACCGGTTGTAGGATTACTCTGATCAGTTCCAACAACAAGCAATGTTCCGTTAACAGCCTGTCCGTTTCTTACTTCCAGCCTTAAACCGGAAGCATTAAGTGGTTCAAAACTATAGCCGTCATTCCCTAAATTGTATAGCTTCCATTTTTGATTATTTCCATTGGTATTTCTTCGAAATTCAACAGCTGAGCCATTTGCTGTACCACTAATTGTAAGCACCTTTGTTGCATCCCAAACAGATCTTATAGTATAATATCCATGATCTGATTTACGTAAAATAAACTTCTGGTTATTATTTACTGCAGCCTGAGACAAAACAACATTGATTTTATTCTGATCAGCAGCATCTCTCTGAGACGCGATATTCAGCCCGTTGCCTAATGCAGAGGCAAAGTTATAAACACCAACAATACCATCATTAACAGGAGCATATAAATGGTTAATCCCATTATAATCACCATCAGAAAGACGAACTCTTTGCTTGGTAAAAAGTGACCCATCTAACCTGGTCATGACTGGAAGAGTTGGGTTTATTGCAAAATCTGTAGGCCCATACATCATTACTGATTCAAAGTCAAAATCTCCATATCCAGACATTGTAGGATCTATATTAAAATTAATTAAATATCGTTGATCCGCTCTATTTAAATTCACAATCATGTATTGCCCCCTGTCCGGTCTGCATTGTTCATGCATTATCCCCATAGAGTGCATTGTTTCATGAGCAATAATAGCAGGAATATTATAATTGTAAATATTAATGGTATTAAAGATTTGTCCGTATGCCTCACTCCCTCTCCATCCTAAAGGAGAGTTATTAGCAGATGATGAATATTGAAAATGCAGATATTCTGGCTGTGTGGTTTTTTCTACAAATTCAATTTTTGTTCTTGAAGAAATGATATTAAATGCACTGTCAAGATTTTTTTTAAACATTCCGTAGTTTGCATTGCTAAGTGTCCCCTGATCCGGAATTCTGTAGTAAACAATTCCATTAGGCCAGGTTCTCGCAAAAGACTTAGCAATAGTGCTGCGTCCATTAGTACTTCCTGCAGCTAATTGTTTTAAATAATTAAATTGGTCTGGTGAAATAATCACATCATCTGCAAAATAGTATTTACCATCCACCTCATTAACATAAGTTGGATTACCATTAATCATCAGTTTATGGGTAATAACATTTGATTCTTGGACGCTCGTGGAGTTTGGATTCCCCGAAGTATCTTCAATTTCTGATTTACAAGAATGTAACAAAAACAGACATCCCAATAAAATTATAACTTTTTTCTTCATGTTTTTTTACTTAATGTGTTAAACAGATGTAAATATATAAATTAACAACTTTACATTATTTAACATAATAAATTGATAAAAATGCAACAGAAATAAAATAAATGAATAATAAAATACAAATACTTTAATTTTTATTAAATAAAAAAATACAAAATAATAGTATGGGGAAAAATTGATAGTATAGTTAAGAAATATTTATTTCTCTGTTTCCAGTTGTAGAATTACACGAAATGCCTATCAACGAATTTAATATATAATAAATAATCACTAAACAGAAAAGCCGCAGAATAACTGCGGCTTTCTTTTTTTATTTACTTAAATCTTCTTTTAATTTTTTAGCAGCATCTTCTACTTTCGCTGCACCTTTTCGAGCAGCTTCTTTTGCATCCTTTCCTGCTTCCTGAGCCCCTGTTTTGATATCTTTTCCTACTTTATTTGCTTCAGTTTTGATATCATTACCTGCCTTGTTCAGGTCCTGTTTTGTTTTATCTGCTGTTGCATCAATTTTATCTTTAGCCTTTTGAGCAGCATTATCTATCTTATCTCCGGCCTGATCTAATTTTGCATCAACCTTTTCCTTAGCTTCGTTAACTTTCGCTGAATCAACCCCATGAGGAGAAGTTTCAGTAACTGTTGTCGTTGTGGTAGTTACAGTTCCATCTGTATTTTCCACTTGCTCTGTCTTTGTTGTTGATTTTGTGCAAGCAACAGTGAATGTAGAAATCACTAATGCCGTCAGAATTTGTTTTTTCATATTGTATATTTTTAAAGATGTTTTTTGGATTTATTCAGGTTTGGTTTCAGCAGAAGGAGAAGTTTCGCCAGTTTTTTTCTTTTTCTCAGCATCTGCTTTTTTCTTTTCTTCCTCTTCTTTCTTTTTGCTTTCTTTTTCCACTTCTGCTTTAAGTTTCTTCTCTTCTTCCACAAGCTTTTTAGCCTGTTTTACAGAGTCGAGATACTGGGGAGAAGACATTTTGATTTTACGGGCAATATCCACAGTAACAGCCCCATTGGAAAAGGAATCAACAGCAACTGTATCATAATGGATTTTTACATCCTGCTCAACGGCAAATCCAGGAGATTCTTTCTTGGAACAAGCCGTAAAAAGAAGGGCAAAAATGAATATTGCAGACAGTAAATTTTTCATGGAACTAATTTAACAGAAATTCTGCAATTACAGGATAATGATCCGACAATTTCACAGAGTGGTCTACTTTATAGCTAAGTGGAATGATTGATTTTGAACTGAAAATATAATCAATTCTTAAAGGAATTTTATAATCATGAAAACTGGAAGCACTTCCCTTTCCAGCAGTTAAAAAAGCATCCTGAAGATCTTTTCCCAAGCTATAGTATTCGTATGAATTCGGAACAGAATTAAAATCGCCGGCTAAAATTACCGGATAAGGAGAAAAATCAATTGCTTTTCTGATTTTTTTAATCTGATCTTCATGAGCCTGAAAAGTAGGAATCATATGAGAAAGAAGAGTGGATAGATTTCCAATTCCCATAGCATCCAGCTTTGTAAACATTGTTTTCTGAAGTCGGAAAGGTTCCAGATAAACATTTACAATTCTGATGATCTTTCCATTGATGTCTACATCTGCATAGAAAGAATTCCCTCTTGAATTATCTTCTATAATCTCTGCCTGTCTTACAATTTTATGCTTTGTTTTAAGAATGACTGAAGGATATTTTACCAAATCCTGTCTCAGGGCACGGTTTGTGTCTTTTTCCTGAACCAGAATAATATCCGGATCCTGTTCTTTGATATAGTTTTTTACTTTATCCCATCCGTAATCGCCATATTTCACATTAAAAGTCAATACTTTGATATCCCTGATTGTTTTTACCTGATCTGTTTTGGGAGAAAAATTAACCCATCTTCTTATCGGGTTATAAAAGAGTAATGTTCCCAATGCAAAAGCAATGGCAATTTTATTTTTTTTGAAAATCCATACCAGTGTAAGAATAATGTGTGCAGATATGAGATAGGGAAAACCAAGAGAAAGCAAATTAAGGTTACCTAAAATATTAGGTGGAACCCATGCATTTCCCAATGTGCACAACAATAAAACAGCAACAGCGATATGTATAAATAGTAATATCTGATTCGACTTCATGAAAAAACGGTCTTGGTACGCATTTTTTTAAGCAAAAAGCCTACCAAGCAACCAATTTTAACTATTTTTATGATTATTTATCGCTCACAGAAAATTCAGTAATGACCGGATAATGGTCTGAAATACTGACAGAACGGTCAACGACGTAAGATAGCGCCTTCAAAGATTTTGAAGAAAAAACATAATCTATCCTAAGTGGAAATTTATAATCATGAAAACTGGTAGCACTTCCTTTTCCTGATGTCATAAATGCATCTTCAAGCCCTTCTGACAGGTGATAATATTCGTAAGAATTGGGTACAGAATTAAAATCTCCCGCTACTACAACAGGATATGGAGAGTTTTCTACAGCCTCCCGGATTTTCTTCGTTTGATCCTGATGTATTTTGAAAGTAGGAATTAATTTTTTTATAACACCCTTCACTTTTCGCTCATTAGCTTCTGAATCTCCATCAAGCTTGACCATCTTTTTTTCGAACTGAAACGGATAAAGATAGATATCAACAAATCTATAGGTCTTGCCTTTTATTTCAATATCTGCCTGAAGACCACTTTGTAATTCCATATTTTCATCTTCAGAAAAAAATAATTTTTCGTTAGACAGATTATACTTTGTCAGAATGGTTAAGATCCCATTCGTCTGGGTTCTGTTATAGCCTTTAAGTGTTGGATATTCCATTCCTCCATCTTCCTGTAAGAGAATAACATCTGCATCTTGAGCTTTTAGATACCTCAATACCTCTTCCTTCCCCATAAGTCCTGCTTTTATATTAAAAGACACAACTTTTATAGTGCTGGAATCGTTCCTTTTTTCGGAAGAAAAATTAACCCATCGTTTTACAGGATTAATAAAAGCCAATCCTATAAACATGAATATAAATGCTCTTTTTTTCCAGCTGATTACCCAGAATATTGTTAAAACAATATACAGGATCATCAGAACAGGAAACCCTAAAGAAAGCAGATTAAACCACGGAAATATCTTAGGTGGAACATAGGCATTCAATAAAGAGCCCAGCAATAAAAATAGGATTCCTACATGTAGGATCAGGAGTATAAGTCGGAAAATCTTCACAGGAAATAATTAATTGAATCTATACAAATGCTTTTTCCAGCTTATTGCCAAAAGCCAGCCAACTAGAGCTCCACCAACGTGAGCAAGGTGGGCAATTCCGCCTCCATTTCCGGAAATCCCAAGATATACAGAAACTACAATAACGATCGGCAAAAGATATTTTACCTTTATAGGAACCGGAATAAACATGATTCCGATTTTTGAATCAGGATATAATGTTGCAAAAGCAGCTACCACTCCGAAAATTGCTCCGGATGCTCCTACCATAGGAGTTGCTACAATTCCTTTTAAACTATCCAATAATTCTTTCTGCTTCATAATTGCCTCTGCACTTCCTGCAAATTGGACACTGGCACCAGACATATAAGCATCAACATTAAAGCCTAACTGTTGCAATTCATTGGAAAGCTGCTGAGCCTCAACAAAATTCCATAAATTAAACAGGAAGAAAGCTCCCAGACCACTTAAAAAATATAGAATCAGATATTTTTTATCGCCTAGTGTCTGTTCCAGGATAGGACCAAAACTAAAAAGCGTCATCATATTGAACAAAATATGCATGATACTTCCATGCATAAACATATGGGTAATCACCTGCCACGAGTGGAAGAACGGTGAGAAAGGATAAAATCCGGCAAGATAACCAATCACCTGATTTCCCATTAAAGAGGTAACAATAAATACAATCACATTGATAATGATGATATTTCTTGTAATTGGCGGTATATTATTAAACATATTTTTAAAATTTGTTTTTAAAATCATTAAACGGAACTTCATAGAAACACCTTTTCCCATCTGGTAAAAACTCCGGGAATCCTAATGCTGTAAAGTCTTTGATTACCTGTTCCGCATCTTTTTTATAAATAAAGTCAAATCTTGATTTCGACTGCATTTTGCTCCATTGGTTATGATAGTACTGCATAAACTCATCTTCTGTCTTGTAATCCAGGATCTCAAAAAGGTTCTCCAGAAACTTCATAGCTTGTGTTTCTTTCAACCCTTCAGGAAGCGAATCTATTCTCAGCACGCTTTCATGAGCAATTTTCATGTCAAACCCAATTTCAGGAAGATATTTTTTGATAGATTCGTATTTATTTTTCTCAATCTCGTTCATATGATACTCCAAAGAGAAAAGCAGGGCATGGCTATTTGTCCCTGTATTTGTTTTTCTGGTAGATTTATTATTTTCTGAAACTAACAGCCTGTGCATTCTTCCCAAATCAAGCATCAGGGTAACATCTCCTTTATTAAATAGCCAGTATCCGTTAGGCAGCCTCATAAGATCTTCATCAAAGTCCTCATCTTCAAACAGATTGATTTTTGAAGGCTCTGCAGTAATACTCTGATGATACATCTCCGTAAGATTTTGAATTTCTTCAGGATGTACTACATTTCTTTCTTCTAAAAAGGGGTTATAATCTCTATCTACAATAATTTCAGGCATTTTTATAACACCGCTACCTCCCCCATTTCCTTTACTGGGAATAGGTTTATTCATCATCTCATCCAATTCCGGATCTCTATCAAAATCAAGACTTGGAGAAACGTTATAGATTCCCAATGATCTCTTGATGGTTGAACGCAGTAAAGCAAAAATAAGATGCTCATCCTCAAACTTCACTTCAGTTTTCTGCGGATGGATATTGACATCAATCTTCTCCGGATCCATCTCCAGATAAAGAAAGAACGACGGAACATATCCCGGCTGAAGAAGGCCTTCAAAAGCTTCCTGTACTGCTTTATTAAAATATGGACTCTTAAAATATCTTCCGTTGACAAAAAGGAACTGCTCACCTCTTGCTTTTTTCGCTCCTTCAGGTTTAGCAACAAATCCATGAAGTTTACACCAGATGATATCTTCTTTGATAGGAATTAGAAGCGGCTGCAGTTTTCTTCCGAAAACATCCACAATACGCTGCATCTGGCTTCCTTTTCTTAATCTGAAAACAGCTTCATCATCATGAAACAGAGAAAACTCCAATCCTTCATGAGCCAATGCAACACGCTGAAATTCATCAATAACGTGTCTGAATTCGATATTGTTGTTTTTAAGGAACTTTCTTCTGGCAGGAACATTATAAAAAAGGTTCTTTACCAGAAAATTTGACCCTTCTGCTGTCTGCACAGGATCCTGAAACTGGAAAACTCCACCTTCAATATATATGTTGGTGCCAATGGAGGCCTCCTTTTGTTTTGTTCTCAGCTCAACCTGTGAAACGGCAGCTATAGAAGCTAACGCTTCCCCACGGAAGCCTTTTGTTACGATCTTAAAGATATCTTCTGTTCCTCTGATTTTGGAAGTAGCATGTCTTTCAAATGCCAGTCTGGCATCTGTTTCGGACATCCCTTTTCCATCGTCTACGACCTGGATAAGGTTTTTGCCGGCATCCCTGATGATCAGTTCAATCTTTGTTGCATCTGCATCTATAGCGTTTTCCAAAAGTTCTTTCACGATGGATGCAGGTCTCTGCACCACCTCTCCCGCCGCAATTTGGTTGGCTACATGATCCGGTAAAAGCTGAATAATATCTGACATAAAAACGTAAATCAACTTACAAAAATAGTCAATGAAAATGGGAATTAAAACATTAAAACCGTGAATTAATATTTAATTATCAACATTTCAACAATACAGCTTTCAGCAAATTCTGCTCCAAACTATTTGAAATATTATCTTTTTGAAGAGAACAATCCCCTATTGTTTTACATCAATAGAGGATTGAACCAGCTAGTTTATACAAAAAATAATAGTAATATTTCCCCTGCACCGGAGATTTAGTCTTCAAAGACTAATTTTCTTTTCTTATTCGTTTTAGGGATCCCGTGGATCTTTTCATACAGATAAGCCAAAAGATTCGGTTTTTTATAGATCCTGTTATATCTGTACTTAGTGTTAAAGTGTCGTACATGAATTTTATAAGCATCATATCCTATCACAATCATAAGGCATAGACTGATTACATAGAATACTCTAAATTCCAGGTAGTAATAGGTTAGCCCGGAGAAAACAGCCCCTAAAACATAGGCTATCATAATACTTAAAAGTAATTTTGCCCTTCCAATTAATTCTCCGTTTTTCCTGTATTTCTTTTGGGTAAACATGGAAACCAGAATCCCCAAATCGGTCGTAGTTCCCGTAAGGTGAGTTGTTTTAACCGAGAAGTTGGAAATACTTGCCGTTAAACCATTCTGCAAGCCTGTCGCAAAAAGCATCACTGCAACTAAAATTTCCGTTTCCATCAGTGTTTTTTGATAATATAATTGTCCATACACTCCTACTCCAAACAGGCATAGTATTTCCAATACCAGAGGCATTGCATGGGCAAAATATTTACTCTTTTTATTAAAATTAATCACAATGAAGTTAGACAGGAAACTTCCGAAGAAGAATAAAAAGATCCAGCTTGCCATTATGGCCACCTGAGACCAGTTTCCTTTGCTGATTTCTGCTGCTAAAATCGCATAGTGACCTGTTACGTTCGATGTAAAAGAGAGAAATATAAGTAGGGATGCAATATTTATAGTACCTGCTGTAAAGGCAGTCAGCGTCCCCAACCTGATATTGTCTCCCAATGTTCTGCTGTTACTATAATTTCTTAACATTTTTTATTTTTTTTAAATTGTGTTGATGATGATTAAACCTCCACAAAGATTTCTGCCAGTCTGCCCCTTTCAGGAAGCCTTTCTCTGATTTCCAGTGTAATTTCTTCAGACTGCAGCCCTTTGCATTTTTTGATATAAGGAACAAGATCAAATTTTCCTTTTCCTTTACTTTTAATAGAGTTAGAATAATAAGCTTCTTCAATTGTATTAGCCTCTACATATTGGTTAAACGTTCTTTGAAAGCTTCCTGTAAAGATGTCGCAAGTAATTTTATTAATTAAATGAGGATACTTATTCTTGATGATTTCATAGCCATCACAAAACTCTACAGGTCTGATCTTGTTGAAAATTGTTGTTTTGGTATTGAATAAAAGATCTCTGATAGAATCTCCTGAATCATATCCTGAAACCAAAAGGATGTTATACTGATTTTGATCTTCAGAAGCGTCTTTTTCTCTCAGAACTTTTTTCAGTATGTTTAATGACTCAAGAGAGTAATCTGTTGCAATTAAAATTGTTTTAGCCATGTCTTATTATTTTGTATTGTGTTTATCTTTTTTGATGATACAAAACTAAAACGGCAAGATTAGAAGTTCTTTGGAACGGAATTAAAATGTCATTAAAGAGATTAAAATGAGATTAGAAAATTGTTAATAGCTATTAATATAAGAAGAAAGGGCATAGAGAAAAACAACACAAAATATTAACTATCAATAAATTATATCAATATTGTCAAATTTTATCATAGATAAAATCTTTGCGCCTTAAAAGCGCTCACCATGTTAAAAATCTTGCGACTTTGCGTTTTTCCAAGAGCAATATTCTATGTACCATTTATGAGGTTAGAAAATTAAACCACATAGGCACATAGCCTTATGACTTAGCATTGAAAATGATATTTACATGGTTTCTTTTTGTGTACTGTAAAAGTTGGGGAAACGCATCTGTACGGTAGTTCCCTGATTTTCATTTGACGTAACAATCAGTTCACCATGGTGCATTCTTACAATATTTCTGGCCAATGGGAGCCCTATTCCATACCCTTCGTAATTATTGGTATTGGAAGCCCTGAAGAAAGGATCATAGATTTTATTCATTTCCGATTGAGGAATTCCAATTCCGTTATCTTTCACAATGATATAAACATCTGCATCTGTTGCCCCCAAAGAAACTTTAACCTGCTGGAAATTAGAATATTTACAGCCATTACTGATAATATTGGCAACAGCAAGATGTAGAAGCTGCTCATTTCCCTGTACTTTCAGTTTTTTAGGATTATCAGGAAGCATACTGATATCCAGATAGATATTATTTCTGGAATCAATTTTTCTCAGGGTTTCAATAACATCCCAAAGCAACTGATCCATTCTTACTTTATCCATTTTCTGGATCTTCCCATCAAAGCCAGTTTGTGCAATCATTAATAAGGCTTTAATCTTTCTGTCCAGTTTTTCAGCTTCATCCAGAATGATTTCAAGGGTTTCTTTATACTCTTCCGGTGTTCTGCTTATAGAAAGAGCAACATCAGCTTCCCCCATAATTGAGGTAAGCGGAGTTCTCAATTCATGGGAAACATTTCCGATCAGATGATTCTGGGTTTCAAAAGATGTTTCGATACGGTTCAGCATTCCATTGAAAGTATCTACCAGCTCATTCAATTCCTTATTATCAGGATGTGGCTCCAGTCTCAGGTGAAGATTTTCCGAGCTGATCTCTTTTACTTTTCCTGTAATTTTAAGAATAGGTTTAAAGAGTGTTTTCGACAGATAAAATGAAAAGATCATGCTGAAGAACAATGATAATACAATACAGGTAAGCAGTGTTCTTTTTAAAAATCCAAGGTAGTAAATTACATAGTGGTTTTTGGCTGAAGCAATAGCAATATAATCTTTATCATCATATTTAAAGCTCTGCCCGATATAATAGAATTCTTTATCATTATAGTTATCCTCTCCTTTTTTGAGAACATTTTTAAAGAAATAATCGGGAATATGAACTTCCTGAGAAATCTTCTTGAAGTTAGAATCCGTAGGAACTGCAAAAACATAGTCTTTTTCCATTGGAAGCTCTTCATCATTCAGGTTACTGAGAATATAGTTTTCGGGAAGATCAAGATGCCCCTTACTTTTTTCTATCTGAATAATAGTAGCAGTACGGATCTTTAAAAGCTCATAAAACCTCTGATGGGAAAAGTTAACGATTGAAAAATAAACCAAACCACCGAACAACAGAACAATGACGGTAAAAACCAACATTAAAAGTACCATCGTCTTGGTCTGATTTGTAATCACTTTATTAAACATCTATTATGTTTTTTTCAGAACATACCCCATTCCTATAACAGTATGAATCAATTTGTTATCATCCCGGTCATCCAGCTTCTTTCTTAAATAATTCACATATACATCTACCACATTGGTTCCCAGCTCATAATTTACCCCCCAGACAGCATCCAGAATTTCGGCTCTGGAAATTACTTTTTCCGGGTTATTAAGGAAATAAAGTAACAGTTTGTACTCAGTAGACGTAAGGGTAATTTCTTCTCCGGAGCGGGTCACCTTTTTGGTATAATCATTTACTGTTAAATCTGAAAACTGAAAAACATGCTCATTATCCGGTTCTGATTCTGTAATTTCCTGAGGACCATTATTATGACTTCTTCTCAGAAGTGATTTAACACGGGCAACCAGCTCGATGAATTTAAATGGCTTCACCAGATAATCATCACCTCCACTCTCTAATCCCAGAACAATATTTTCAGAAGTTCCCAAAGCGGTTAAAAATAAAATCGGAACACTCTGATTCGTTTTTCTGATCTCCTTACAGACATCCAGTCCGTTCATTTCCGGCAGCATAATATCTAAAATCACCAAATCGAAGTCATTGGCCTGTACCAGCTGTACACCGGTACGCCCGTCAAAAGCCACGGAAATTTCATATCCGTTTTCCTGAAGTCCCTTTTTAATAAAAGATACTACACTGGTTTCGTCTTCGATGAGAATTATTTTTTTCATAAATGAAATAACGAGTTTTACAAAAATAGGGAAATTTTATTGGGCGAGGAATATTGAAGGAAAAAGCTTTTTAGACAGGAAGAGGGAGGCTGGAAGCTGGAGGTTTCTTGAAGGCCATGTAGAACTGAAGATTATTTATTGAGGTTTTTAACACAACGTACTCAAAGAATTTAAAAAAATATATGTAAAGGCATTTCATTCAGCTACGGATTGTGTATCCAGCCCCTACGATCTAAAAATAAAACAGTAAAACAATTAGATTTAAATTTTGATATTGGAACAAGGATATGATTATCCGAGTTCCAATATTTTTTTTGCCTATGACTTAAGGTCCAGCTCCATCTGCACATCTACACGGTCGTAACCCGGATTGGTAATTTCAGTATGCTTAAACCCTAGTTTTTCATATAACTTTATAGCAGGAACCAATATAGAATTGGTTTCCAGAAAGATTTTTTCTGCTTTTAATTCTCTGGCTTTTTCAACAAGAGCATTTCCGAGCAGATACCCGATTTTCTTTCCCTGTGCTTTAGGACTTACTGCCATTTTAGACAGTTCAAAAGCAAGAGGTTCTTCCTGCGCTCTCACTAAAGCACACGTCCCTACTGCTTCATCATTCAACAAGGCAAAAGCAATATATCCGCCTTTGTTGATAATGTACTCTTCAGGATTATCAAGCAATTTATAATCACCGGACTCCATCACAAAGAATGTTTTGATCCATTCTTCGTTTAAAGTCTTAAAAGCCTCTTTGTATTGAGGTTCATAACTTATAATTTTTACTTCATTATTCATATCATTCATCTCTTAGTTTAATATATTCTGTTTTTTATCATTTTCCCCAGTTTTTCGAGATCGCTTTCTACACGGTCTGTCCATTCCAGGGCATAATTTAATCGCATACAGTTTTGATACTGATTGTATTGTGAAAACATTCTTCCCGGAGCAAAGTTTACTTTCTGGCTAACTGCTTCATCATAAAGATCTTCAGTGCATATTCTTTTATCCAGTTCCAGCCATAACATAAATCCTCCTTTTGGTTCTGAAATCTTGGTATTATCCGGAAAATACTGTGTTACCGACTTCTGAATCTGAAGATAGTTGGCATAAAGCTTTTTTCTGAACATCCTCAAATGATGATCATAACGCCCATGTTCAAGGAAATCAGCGATCACATCTGAGAATAAAGACGGGCCGGAAACGGTCTGTACCAATTTTTGTCTGATAATCTTTTCTTTAAATTTTCCCGGAGCTACCCAACCTACCCGATATCCCGGAGCTAAAGTCTTAGATACCGAACCTACCCACATTACAATGCCTGCCTCATCATAAAATTTGCAGGGTTTTGGCCTTCCTGCTCCGAAATAAATGTTTCCATAAACATCATCTTCCACTAATGGAACATTATGCTCAGTAAGCATTCTTACCAGTTCTTTCTTATTTTCATCCGGCATCTGAAAGCCTAAAGGATTATTGTAATTTACCACAAAACAACAGGCTGAAAGCTTCGGCATTACTTTTTTTAAAGCATCCAGATCTATTCCGGTAATAGGATGGGTAGGAATTTCCACGGCCTTCAATCCCAGCAACTGAATAGCCTGAAGAATTCCAAAATAAACAGGACTTTCTACCGCTACATAATCTCCCGGCTGGGTAACAGCCATCAGACAGTTGTACACTCCGTTCATAGCACCGGAAGTAATGACCAGATCATCTTCAGTAATTCGTCCTTCCATCACAATAGACCACTTGGCAATTTCCCTCCTGAGCCCTACATTTCCCTGCACCGGCTCATAATTGGTTCCGCTGTCATTCTTCCGCTTCATTACGTCAATCATGCACTTCTTCATTTTGGCAACGGGAAGAAGGCTTTTTCCTGGAATTCCCAACGCAAACTGCGTCATATCTGTTCCTCCAATGGCACCAAACACTTTTCCGATAAGATCTTCCGGGCTGTTCTTTTCTTCCGAAACCTTCATTTTAGCCACAGAAGGTAACGCCAGCTTTCTTTGAGAGGTCTGGCTCACATAATAGCCGTATTTCGGGCGTGACTCTACAAGCGAACGGCTCTCAAGCTCCATATAAGCCTGTTTTACAGTATTTAAACTAACATTATATAGTTTTTGAGCACTTCTCAGCGAGGGCAATCTGTCTCCAAACTGCAAGGTCTCACTTTTGATCTGTTCAGTGACAGAATTGGCTATTTTAAGATACAGAACATCTTTAGGCATTGATCACAGTTTTAAGTAAAAATACAATTTTATCCCTGTTTTATTACATATTCAGCCAGCTGATCATCTTTTGGATGCTGCTTTTTAGCTGCTCCGGATTCCGGAAGTTAGGAGCTGTACTGGCTTTAATATAATTCTCTGCTCTTGATACAAAGTTCTTTCTTTCAGTTTCCGGCATTGCTTTCTGTTCGAAAATTTTAAAAGCTATTCCATTCTTTTCCTGAAAAACCAAACTTGCAAATCCTATCACTTCATTTTTCTTTCTGACTAAAAGGAAAGGAATACCAAACTCCGGATTGATTTTTCTGGTATTCTGTATCTGTTGAAATATATTTTTCAAAGCGAACATGTCTGAAATATAAACTTCTGCATATTGAAAAGGTTCCTGATGTTGAATGTTGGTTTCCATAGTATTCTTCTTGACAAAACAAAATTATGGAGTCTTCTAGTTTGGACACAGATACAGAAGTATTGAATATTGTGGGTACAGATTTTTATACGTGAAGAGATTTGTTGGAAAACGCGAAGACGCAAAAGGATTTACCTAGCCTACTGTTTTTAAGACGCAAAGATTTTATCTGCGATAAAATTGAATACTACTAAATACTAAAGCTATGTTTAGATGCCCACTAATTCACGAATAAAATAATTCTATACGACCTATAAGCCTATGTGGTAAAAGATTTAAACCACAGAGATATTGCTACTAAAATATACGCTTGCTGAAAATCTTCGATTTTCTTGTGCCTTAAAAGAAGCATATTATTTAAAAACCTTGCATCCTTGCGATTTTCCAACAGAGGTATTATCTTTTCTCTTGCTGATGCTGATTAAGCAGATATTCTTGTAAAATCTACGTTATCTGCAAGAATATTTAAAATAAAATCGGCTGCTTCAAAGAAACAGCCGACTATTTTTAGATTTATGAGATCTGGAGGGCTACTCTACTTTTTTCAAAGCTTCTTTAATTCCTTCCAGCCCGTCTCCGAATTGGGCCAGCAAAGCTACAATCTGAGACATTCTATCATTTTCTCCCAGCCCTTTTAAAGTTTTATTTTTTATAAAAGTCTTCTTAATCTCTTCCCAACGTTCTGTTTCCTCTTCTTGGAGGATACCCATCAATTCTTTCAACTTCAGCATATTCGATTCGGCACCTGTTGTCAGCGTCTGAGATTCATTCTGATAATGGTTCAGTATGATCTGGATCACTTCATTTTCCTTTAAAATAGGCTGAATCTGAGTAATCAGTTTATTCATATTACGATAGGATCCCTGAAGCTTGAACGGAGGTTCATTTCTGTAATCATCAGACATTGCTGCTGAAGCAATATATTCTTTGTTGACCTTCAGAATCATATTTCTGACCATGATGGTATTTTTCAGTACCGCTCTGAAGTCTGATATTTCATTGGAACTGAAATTTCCTTTCAGATTGTCTGCAGGATTATCGGTTACCACACAATCATAGAGCTCGTAAAGATTTTCCATTCCCGGCTGGGTCAGTCTGGTCAGATATTCATTGGACATCAGCGAGTTTTCAATGAGGCTGAGATCAAAAAGGTTTGTTTTTGAGCCGGATATTTCTCCTAAATTGTAAGTATCTGAACGGTTCGCCAGCATATCAGGAATTTTAAATTTCTCACCGCTTTCCGTATATGGATTTCCTGCCATGACCAGACAGAATCTTTTCGAGCGGAGATCATACGTTTTACTTTCTCCGTTATAGATTCCTTCAATTTTTCTCTGTCCATCAGCAAGTGAAATAAACTTCTGAAGGAATTCAGGGTTACAATGTTGAATATCATCAAGATACAACATCACATTATCTCCCATTTCCAAAGCAAGGTTCAGTTTCTCCAATTCCTGTCTTGCGCCTGCATTTCTGGCTTCTGCCGGATCTGTGGAAACGATATCATAGCCTAATGAAGGGCCATTGATCTTCATAAACACCAGTCCCATACGTTCTGCCATATATTCCATCAGGGTGGTTTTACCATATCCCGGAGGGGATACCAGAAGAAGCATTCCCATTCTGTCTGTTCTCTTATCTGAACCCACTGTTCCCAACTGTTTCGCAAGGTTAGCTCCAATCAAAGGAAAATAAACATCATTAATCAGTTTATTTCTGACAAATGAACTTAATATCTGTGGTTGGAAAGTATCCAGCTTCAGTGCTTTTTTCTTTTCATTCACCCAGCTGTATTTCAATTCCTGAAGTCTTTTATATTTCGGAACAGTAACGGTATTAAAATGGCTCAGTCTGGATACAAATTCAAAATAATTCAGATTGTATTCTGCCTCTTTTTCAAGGGATTTCAAACCTTTAATGGCTGATTCATAGGAAACGCTTCTGATATTTTTCGGATCAAATTTCTGGGTAATGATAAAGCCAAGAACCTCATCTATGATATTTTTCTCCGCATTCGGATCAAAGGCTTTTAATGCTCCTTCCGCAATATAATAACATGCTGAAGGATACTGATACATAGCCTGTATCTGAACAAAAAACTCCAGATCTTTCCCTTTTTCCTTAAGTTCTTTTAAAAATAATCCATACAGTGCCCCTGCTTTTTCCGAAATCAGAAAATTTTCCTTGTCTTCCTGTTTCAGATATACTGCCGCATTGATATAATCTGTCTCTGTAAAAATACCATTCACTGATGCAAATGATTTCATTTCTTCTGCCAGCTCTTTGCTTAGGTAATCAAATCCTTGTTTTACAGCAAAAGATTGTGAAATAATTGCTGTAGCTGCAAACTGTTTGGCGTAATATTCTTTTCTTTCAGGATTCAGGAAGAACCAGAACAGCTGTGCTAACCCTCTTTCCTGAGCTGTAAACCTCATCAGTCCTAATTCATTATGTACTTGCTGAAGCTTCGTAACAATAATCTGGGCGTCTTTGTCATGAATTCCTTTTACCAGCCCTTCACCAAAATGTTCTGCTGTAAACTGCTGAACCACCTGCTCATTCTGCTGTTCTGTAACAAGCTCTTTATGGTTGGAAAATACATTCCAGGCAAGGTATTCAAATCTTTTTACCCAGGTATTTTCTGAGACAAATTCCTGAGTCCATACCTCTTTGAATTCATCTGCAGTATTGAAGTTTAAGGGTTCATAAAAGCTGGTTCCGGTAAGATGATAGTAGTACTGAGCATTTCTCACAACAAGTGTAAGATCCAGTTTCTGCTGATTGACCGCAAATTTATAATCTCCTAACGCTATAATGCTTTCACCGTCTACATAGATCTCTTTTTTATCTTTAAGCTTTCTTACGGATTCCTGCTGACTTGTTTTTAAAAGGGTCTGGATTTCTTCTGATTTTGCAGAATCTTCTAATTCTGCCAATTGCCTTGCAAGATCCCTCACTTTTTCCACCATCAGATCTGAGGCAAAATACCCGTTGATCTCATTTTCTGAATCAAAGGATTCTGCTTTAGTCTGAACGGATTTCAGGATTCTTTGCGCCGCATCAAAGAGACTTTGGGTTCTTTTGTTTCTTGATTCTGTAAGTTGTACTCTTTTATTCTGGAAATGTCCGTAGACTTCTTCTCTTTTGGTTCCTATCTGCTGGATAAACTCATCAAAATCAATGAATTTAGTTTCCATCTCTTCCAACTGAATGGAAAGTTTGGTTAGATATTCATCACATTTCTCCGGAGTCTGTGAAAGTTCCAGAAAATTAATCACAGACTGATCAAATAATGTAATCTGGGCCTGGAAATCTGAGGCCAGTTCTTTTCCTGAGATCTCCCGCTTCCTTTTACTAAGCTCCAGTCTTTCCTGATTGAGTCGGGCAAAGATCAAAGAGATGTTTTCAATGATCTGGGTAGATTGTGAAGTATCTTCAATTTTAAGATTATTAACGATGTCTACCAACAGTTCCAACTGCCCGGATAATGTGCTTATGTTTTCATCAATGGTTTTAGCATCAATAGCTTTTTGTAATGCGATAATATCCTCTGAAATTGTCTGAGCTTTCTCCTCATAAGGCAATAGAGCGCCTTCCTGCAGCAGAAAATCCACACAGGCATTGGAAAGTTCGGTATAACGGTCTGAAAGAGCTTTTTCCAGTGAATCCAATAAAGCTGTATCTGCATATTTCAGCTCTCTGGCTCCTGTTACTTCTCCTCTTAACGCCCTGATTTGTGAAAGAGCATCAATATATTCTGTAAGTTGGGAATAATGAAGCCTTTTGGTATCATCAAGGATCTTATCACAGGACTGTTTTATTTTTTCTAAAGCTTCTTCTGTGTTTTTCCTCTGCTCAACTACTTTTTCATATTCGTTGATCGCTGAATGGGCAATTTTACGAATTTCTTTTAGCGGCTGATCCAGTTTCTGAACTTCATTTTCACCCAAAAAGTAATAATTATCCAGAATAAAAGTGGAAAGCTTTACAATATCATCGTATAATCCGCTGTAGGAATCTTTTTTATTCAGAAGCGTGATAAGTTCCTGACTTTCTGCCATTACTCTTACAATATCTTTGTTTCCGATCTTGTAAATCAGACTGTCGGCTTTTTCAGCGTTCGGCTGTAGTTCTTTTGAGAAAGGAGTCTGCCAGATTTGGGTCAGATGGTGCTTAGTTGTTTCAATACTCTCCCGAAGATAGATCAGTTTTCCATCATTGAGAAGCGAAAAACCGCTGCATCGGATGGGTGTTTCTATCGTTTGGGTGATGATATTATAGGAAATCAGCTGATAATTATTCGTTTTATCATCATAGAAAACATACAAGAAGTTTTCTCCGTTGGGTTCTATAACGGTTTTCAGGTAATACAGTCTGTTCTGATCCTGTGAAATCACCTTTAGCCCACCGGTCTGGAGAGCATATCCGTTTGAAAATAGTACTCCCTGATTTTCTGGCAGCAGCAAACCTGAATATTTAAGAGCATCAGCTCTTGAAACGGTTTTTTCTTTATGGTTATAAATGAAATAACGCTCTGTTTCCTGGTACGGCTTTATTTTAAACAAAACAAGGTTATCCAGATCGCAAAAATGGATCTCAGCATCATCCAGGTTCTGATCTTTATGGATCACATCTTCGGAATAGATTCCTTTCCCGGTATCTGTATTATCTTCAACCTTGATCGTAATATCTCCACCGATGCTTTCTACGAAAACCTTATCAGCCAGTGAAATATGCGGATGTTTTCCGGATCTTTGCATATCTCTTGTCGCTTTTGTCCATGCAAAACCATGCTGAGGCGGGTATGATGTTTCTGAAGCGCTTCTGGAATCTACATAAATAAGCTGATTATCTTTAATCAACCATTTGAATGCTTTAATATCTGTAGTGCTTTCTGAAAGCTGGAACACCATATAAAGATAGTTCTCTGTAAAACTAAATCGGGCAAAGAAGGTATTCCTGTAGTATTTGTAAAGATTTTTAAACTCATCAATAAAGATCTCATCATTGATAAGAGCATAATCCTGAGGTTCGAACCTGTTTTTATTGATTTTATAAACGGAAAAAACATCCGAAATATTGATTTCAGTCTGTAGGCCTAAATGCGCATTGGAGCCAAATATCAAATGGTCACCTAAAGAATAAATATCCTTGGCAATACAGCTATGTTCTGTGGAAATCCTTTCATTGGCAATCAACGAAAAATCTATTCCACCGAAGATATTTTTACGGTCTTCATTAAGCTGCTGAAGCCTTTGTATAAGGTCATTCTTCTGCTCATTCAGACGGTTCTGAATAATTTCGTAAGTTCCGGAATTAAGTTTTTCTGACATAGTGTTAGATTAGATGGTCATGACTGCTACTGGACAGCAGATCTTTGGGTAGAACTTATTATACTTTGCCTTTATCTTCATATAAGCCTTATAGGTTTTGGAAACCTATAAGGCTTGTCAGGCAAACAGTCAATCTATTTTTTAAACTGATTATCAAAAGATTAACTGTTTTTGTATATTAAACATGGTTATTGTTTACCGGTTTATTGTCCACACCCAAATGTCTGGCCATATCAAGAGCTCTTTCCAGAATTCCTTTTTCCTGTTGATTGGCAACACCGTTCAGCTTAAAGATCAGGGAGGCAATACTCATGTTTTTGATATCGTCTGATGAAATATTGTATTTGTCTACCATTCCCATTACCTTGGCTATGATATTTTCACCGTCTCCTAACAGGTTTTCTCTCAACATCTGTGCATTTTCGCTATGGTTTACGAACTTATCCAGACCTTTTCCTGCGGATACCTGGCGAATCACATTATCAAAGAAGGTATTATCTCCACCTACGATATCAATTTTCGCTGTTTTGAATGCTTCTGCCAATACCAGAGACTGAGCTTCTGCAATGTCTTTCTGAATCGCAATTTCAGCCAATTCAACTTCTTTTTCTTTATTCAGTCTCAGACGGAATTCTTCGTGATCTTTTCCTGCTTCATTCAGTTTCTTCATTGCTTCTGCCTTTTCATTAATTCCGGCAGCTTCTGCCAATGCTTTTTCTTTGATTACTTCTGCCTGGGCAATGCCTTCTTTCTTTACGGCATCAGCTTTTTTCTCAATCACCACGGCTTCTGCAATACCCTGTCTTTCTGCAGCGTCTGCTTTTGCATGCATCACCTGAGCTTCGGATAACCCTACAGTAGCTTCTTCTTTAGCCTTAGCATCTGCTATAATCTTACGTGCTTCTGCTTCTTTTTCTGCGGCATCTCTTTTCGCCTGAGCTTCAATCACATATTTCTGAGCATCTTTTTCTGCGGCCAGCTTGCGTGCTTCTGCTGCTCTGGTTTCTTCAATCAGTTTTTTCTCTGCTTCCTGAGTAGCAACTGTAATTTCAACCTGCTTATTTCTTTCTGCAGTTTTGAAAGCTTCCAGATCTTTAATTCCCTGCTGCTCTTCCACTACTGTTTTTTCCATAGTCAAACGTTCGCGGATTGCATCCTGAATGCTTTTCTTTTCTATCTCTATCGCTTTCTCTTTTTCAATCTGAGCAAGGGAAACAATTCTTTCTCTTTCTGTAGCCTCTAAAGCTTTATCTTTTAATACTCTTTCTGTTTCTACCAGATCTGCACGTTCTTTATTTTTAGCAGCAATAACTACCTGACGAAGTTTATTTTCTTCTGCAATCTGAAGTTTTTCTTCTGTTGCAATGCGTACCGTCTCATATCTCAGGCGTTCTTCTTCTTCTACTTTCAGAATTTCTGCATTTTCACGGGCTTTGATATTGGCCACTTCTCTTTTCTGAGATTCTTCTTTCTCTGCCAGTTGTTTTTCCAACTCCAGAATAGCTTCTCTTGCTTCTACATTTTGTTTTGTGATTATTTTTTCTTCGTCACGACGAACCTGATTGGCTTTAATATTCTGTGTTGCGGTTAATTCCGTAATCTTTTTAATCCCCTCAGAATCTAGGATATTATCTTTATCTAATTTATCAATGGAAGTCTGTTCCAGATAGTCAATCGCACAATCATCCAAAACATATCCGTTCAAGTCTGTCCCGATGATATCAAGGATTTCCTGACGGAATTCACTTCTTGCTTCGTATAGTTCAGTGAAATCAAATTTTTTTCCTACAGTTTTTAAGGCTTCCGAGAATTTAGCTTCAAAAAGCTCTCTTAAGGTCTGAGCATCAGAAGCTCTCTGACATCCAATTGTTTGCCCTACATTAACGATATCATCTACTGATTTATTAACACGGATAAAGAATGCCACTTGAATATCAGCTCTCATATTGTCTTTACAGATCAATCCGGCTCTTCCTTCTCTTGATATTTCCAGTTTTTTCACCGAAATATCCATAGATTCCATACGGTGAATGACAGGAATTACGATTCCAGCGTTAAAGAAAACCTTTGTGCCACCATAACCGGTTCTTAAAATAACAATTCCCTGAACAGTTTTTTTATACATGGATAAAATCCAGAAAATCAATCCGATTGATGCTACCGCAACAATGATAATTCCAGCAATTAATGGTAAGTTCATAGTTTTATAAGTTTAGTAGTTTATATAAATGTGTTTTTTTAAAAGGTGTTGAGAAAGATCTTCAACATATAGTTCAACATAATTAAAAATAAGCTGAGCATGGTTATTTGTTTTTAATACCTCATGGATTTCTGTACATAGTAGATTCGCTTATCAAGATCTTCATCCACGATCATAACACGGGTTCCGTGTTCCAGCTTGGTTCCGTCATGGCTTCTTACCATCAGGGTCATAGGATCGCTTCCGATAAAGACCTCCATCATTCCTATTTTGTCATCTTGAATGCTAGACTTCAGTCTTCCTTCTCTTCCCAGAAATGCATACGACACTTCTCCTTTATGGTTAATTTCCTTGAAAAAAGGATTTAAGGGTTTCAGGATTACTTTGGTGAGCAGCATTCCGGCAATAAACAATGGAAACAAGATCAGTATTCCTAACCATGTCGGCAATGGAATGAAATAATTCAGATAAAAAGACCCAAGCCATGTCATCAATAATGAAAGTGTCAGGAAATAGGTAATAGGAACAATATCCAGATTAAGAAACTTCAGGAAATGCATCCATGCAGAAGGATCGTGATCAGGGGTATGAAAATGTCCATCCGGAACATGGGTATCTGCACCAATATCCAAGTCAGAATGTAGTCCCACATCGATATCCAGCCCCGTAATAATGGTAAATAACCAATACACAACCGAAAGCCCCAGCAATACACTCAAAACAGTATTTACCGGTGAAAATGCTATATTTAAAAATTCCTGAAAGGTCATATTAGCCTTTTTTAAGTGTTTCCTTTAATCTGTTCAATGCTTCTTCAGCTTCACTGTCTTTGTTATTTACCATAGCATCAATCTCTTCATCAATCGTCTTTCCCGATTTCGATAGATCAGAATAGGCTTCTGCCAGTGTTTCCTGCTGTACAACTCTCTCTTTCAGTTTTTCAAGCATGCTTACCGTACTTCCGGTATCCATCTGGGTCATTTTCTGATTAATATCTTTTGTAGCTTCGCTTACCTGTACTCGCGCTCTAAGGGTCTTTAATTCATTTTCCCATTTGGCGATACTGGATTTCAAGTGATTAATAGTTGCCTGCATCTTTTCACATTCTGAGTGAAGCTTTTCATGCTCTTTATGCAGCTGGTCTGCATTTTGCTGGGAAGAAGCCTGCCTTTTTAAAGCTTCTTTAGCAAGACGGTCCGCCTCTGAAGCTTCCACCTCTCCTTTTTCGGCTTTCTGAACAATCACTATCGCCTTATTGTAATAATCTTTTGAGGTTTGTTCTTCTGTTTCAGCTTCATTTTTCTTTCGGATGGTAAGAGCTTTTAACTGAGCCAGAGATTCTACACTTTTCCCCAGTTCTTCTTTCATTTCACGGATTCCCTGTTCCGTTAAGTTGATAGGATCTTCAAAATTGTCGATCACGGAATGGATCTCTGCTTTTCCTATTGTTAATAATCTTTTGAAAATGTTCATTTTAAATATCTTTTGTGAATTACTTACTCATTTCAAGCATCTCGTTGGTAAACTCTCCTACCAGAATTCCTAATGAATTGATGGATGCCATCACTTCATTCTGTGCCATATGGTCTGTAGGAAGGGTATCCCTGAAAATGACCCGTTTTCCGGTGCTGTCTAAAACAAAAGCTCCATGCACAATATCTCTGTTTTTCTGAAGCAGCCTTCTAAAGATTTGTTCTGTAGGATTTTTTATTTCGAAAAGAAACTGTTCCATAATAAGGATAGAATCTGATATAATAAGGATCATATTTTTGATTCCGTTAGATTCTTTTTCAATGATTAAGATTCTCTGAGCCTCATCTTCCAGGATGATGTTAAACTCATAATCTAACAACCACTCTTTGACTGTTCTAAATATTTGATTCTTCATGCAGGCTGGTTTAGTGTTTTGATTTTTCGTTCTACACAAATATAACATAAAATTTTCAAATTGCAAATATTTTTAGCAATCATTTGTTTAAGATTCTCTATATTTGCAAAAAAGATTAGACAAATAATGAGCTTCTTTGGATCCAATATTAAGAAAATAAGGCAGGTTAAAGGCTTGAGCCAAAAGGCTTTTGCTGATTTATTTGACTTAAACAGAGGGGTGATAAGCTCTTATGAAGAAGGCCGCGCAGAACCAAAGATCGAAACCATACTAAAGGTAGCCAGCCATTTTAATCTTGATCTTGACAAACTGTTAACTGAAACCCTGCAAGTGAATCAGTTAGCTAGCGTTTCAGACATTGATCAGTTGATGCTTTTCCCTGAATTGGCTATCAACGAAAAGAAAGAAGCAGTAAATCCAAAAGAAAATAATTCTGAAAGCACTTCTATTGTGCAAAAAATATTAGCATCCGTAGATCTGGTCTATGAATTTACCCAAGAAAAGCAATTGCTTTCCCCTTATCATTATGGTGATATTCTATTTTTGAATAAAGCAGATCTGAAAAAAGATCCCAATCATCATTTATTAGCAGTGGTTAATGGAAATTTAAAATACACTACTCATACTGAGAATCAGGATCTTTATAAAATTGTAGGGCATGTTTCTACTGCTGAAAAGAATATCTTTACTGATATTTTGGAAAGATTGGAAAGACTGGAAAGAAATAGCTAAAACAACTAGATCCAGATACTGGATTCAATAATGGAAAATAATATATAAAGCTCTTACCGTAGAATGTAGGAGCTTATTTTTTAAATTAAATAAGTCGAGTCACTTTAAAACATAAAGCCCTTAGAAACTATTCTTTTATTTACAAATAAGTATATAAACAAAAAAAACCTCCGTATTCAAAATACAGAGGGTTTTGTACCCCAGACGGGACTTGAACCCGTACGTCCTTGCGGACACAGGATTTTAAGTCCTGCGTGTCTACCAGTTCCACCACCAGGGCCGGTGTGTGGTACAAAAAAAGGATTTGAAAGCAAATCCTATTGTTTGTATGGTGCGGATGAAGGGACTCGAACCCCCACGCCTCACGGCACCAGATCCTAAGTCTGGCGTGGCTACCAATTACACCACATCCGCTGGTTATATTGATCTGTTTTCACAGATTCAAAATCAATTCTCTTACAAATATAAGAAATTCTATTAAAGAACACTCTCTATATAAACAAAAAACCCTCCGTAGCAAATACAGAGGGCTTTGTACCCCAGACGGGACTTGAACCCGTACGTCCTTGCGGACACAGGATTTTAAGTCCTGCGTGTCTACCAGTTCCACCACCAGGGCATGGTGTGGAGCGAAAAACGGGATTCGAACCCGCGACCCCAACCTTGGCAAGGTTGTGCTCTACCAGCTGAGCTATTTTCGCATAGTGCGGATGAAGGGACTCGAACCCCCACGCCTCACGGCACCAGATCCTAAGTCTGGCGTGGCTACCAATTACACCACATCCGCTGGTTTTTTGTATTGTAAGTTTTAAAGAGCTTGCTTCGTTTTTGTGAGTGCAAATATAGGACAATTTCCTTTACCTCCAAACTTTTTCAGGAAAAAAATTAAAATTTCCAGATTTTTTTTCAGCAGCAGCTATTATTACATTTCATTTTCTTACTTTTACATCGTTAATAATTACGATATGGAATTACAAGGAACGGTAAAGAAACTTTTTGAAACTCAAACATTTGCAAGTGGATTTCAAAAAAGAGAATTGGTTATTTTAACCCAGGAACAGTATCCACAGCCGATAAACATAGAATTTTTGTCTGATAAAATTAGTTTATTAGATAACCTTAAAGAAGGTGAAAACGTAAAAATAGGAATCAACATCAGAGGTAGAGAATGGGTTTCTCCACAGGGTGAAACTAAATACTTCAACTCTATTACAGGATGGAAAGTAGAGAAGGTTTTTGATAATGGATCAGAACCTACTCAGGCTATGCCTCAGCAATCAGCATCTCCTGTTTCCAACGAAAATCCTTTTGCTGGAGACGATGACGACGATTTACCTTTCTAATTAAAGAATTAAAATCAAATATAATCCTGCTTTCTTAAAAGTGGGATTTTTTTTCCAAAAAATGGTCCGACTAGACGAAAATGAGATTTCATTTCCTGATCCGGAAGTGTATGATGGACATGACGGGCTGATTGCCTTTGGTGGAGATTTGTCTGTAGAACGCATTTGGTTCGCTTATCAATTGGGTATCTTCCCCTGGTACAATCCGGAAGAGGAAATTCTATGGTGGTGCCCAAATCCCAGATTTGTTCTGGTTCCAGATGAAATAAAGGTTTCCAAATCGATGAGAAAAATCCTGAACAGGAATATTTTTACTTTTTCGGAAAACAAAAACTTCAGAGAGGTCATCAAAAACTGTCAGCAAACCGAACGAAAAGGGCAATCCGGGACATGGCTTTCTGATGAGCTGATGAATTCTTTCATTCAACTTCATGAATATGGTCTGGCCAAAAGCATTGAAGTATGGCAGGATGGCGAATTGGTAGGTGGTTTTTACGGTTTACAGATTGGTAATGTTTTCTGTGGTGAAAGTATGTTTACAAAAGTAAGTAATGCCTCAAAAGCCGGATTTATTCACTTTGTAGAAAGCAATAAAGATTATATTGAATTAATTGACTGCCAGTCTCATACCGAACATCTGGAAAGCCTGGGGGCAAAAATGATTCCTAAGAAAGAATTTTTAAAAATCCTACACGAAAACAATGAACGCAGATAAAGAAAAATGGATTCTTCTGACAATCCTGAGTATTATTTGGGGGTCTTCTTTTATTTTGATCAAAAAATCACTGGATCATTTCAACCCGTATCAGGTAGGGTCACTAAGAGTCCTTATTGCCGGTATTGTTCTGCTGCCAATTGCCATATCCAATTATAAACTTTTTCCGAAAAGGCAATTGAAGTGGCTTATCCTGGCTGCTTTTACCGGAAACTTCATCCCTATGTTCCTGTTTCCTATTGCAGAAACAGAAGTCAGCAGCAGCATTGCAGGAATCATCAACTCTATGATGCCTATTTTTGTAATTATTGTAGGAGCTTTGGTATGGAAGTTTGAAACCACAAAGAAACAGATCATAGGAACGCTGATAAGCTTTACAGGAGTCTGTATTCTGGCTTTTGGCGGTGGTGACAGTGGTGAACTTAAAATAATCCCAATTTTACTGTTATTACTCGCTACCTTATGCTATGCTGTGAGTACAACCACCGTAAAATCAAAGCTTATGGAGGTTTCTTCCGTAGTTTTATCTTCTTTTATATTTTCTTTTGTTTTAATTTTTCCTTCCATTATTGCCCTTACAAGTACAGGTTTTTTTTCTGAGTTCAGTTTTTCAAAGGACAATATGCTTGGGCTTATGTTTGTAAGTTTACTTTCTATTTTCGGAACTGGGCTTGCTATGACCATGAATTATCGGTTATTAAAAGTTTCCACTCCTCTTTTCGCCTCAACGGTCACGCTTATCATGCCTATAGTAGCTATTATTTGGGGCCTCATTGATGGTGAAAAGCTAACTGTTTTCCAATTTATAGGTGCGGGAATTATTATTGCCGGACTGATCTTTTTAAGAAGTAATCCGAAGAAATAAAGGTCTAGTTGAAAAGACTGGAAGCTGGAAGAAGGAGGCTGTAAGTTATTTTTAGTGATCTGATTAACTGATTATTTGTTAATGGTTATTCCAGAATTATTTTAACGCAAAACTCACAAAGGGTTTGATTGAAAAAATTTCGTTCGCAAAGGCGTTTCACTTAGCTATGTTCGCATTCTTTGCTGAATGAGCTGCCCTTGCGGGCGAAAACATTCCTATAGTTTGATGCTTCTTTGCGTATCCTTAGCGTTAAAAAATATCCTAATCTGAACTCCGGTTCATTAATGATTCTTACTTCAAAACCTTCCTAAAAAACGATTAAACAGAAAGGACAATAATTATTCTCCGCTTTCTTTTCCAACTCTCAGCTTCGAGCTTACAAAATCGTTTATCAATAAAAAAAGCCTGCATTTCTGCAGACTTTTTCGTTATTTGGAGTATGTTTAGTTCTTTTTCTTTACTTTACTCACCTTCACCTTTTTCACCTCATCTTTGATGAACGGGTATTTCTTCTGCATATCCTTTACCAGAGACGGATCCAGCTCTAAAGCTTTCTGAAGGGATTCTATTCCTTTGTCCTGATCTTTCAGATTGAAAAAACAATTGCTTAACTGATAGTATAGCTCTGCTCTGTCATGATGTTTTATTGCTGCATTTAAAACAGTAACAGCGTCTTCATATTCCCCTACAAGCATAAGAACTTCTGAGTAAGCATACCAGTTGTAAAACCTTGATGGTTCAGCATCTACCAGTTTTTTAAGACAGGCAAGACTTTCTTCAAATTTCCCTGA
Source organism: Chryseobacterium sp. MYb328 (assembly GCF_037572595.1). NCBI lineage: Bacteria > Pseudomonadati > Bacteroidota > Flavobacteriia > Flavobacteriales > Weeksellaceae > Chryseobacterium > Chryseobacterium sp. MYb328. The sequence continues at coordinate 86,933 of NZ_JBBGZQ010000026.1, forward strand.
ATCAATGAACAGGAATGCTAATCTTTTCTGATAATCAAGATTATTTTCATTCAACTGTGTTGCTTCCTTAGCAAAATGAAGTGCTTCAGACATACCACCCATTTCTTCATATAAATAAGACTGCTCCATCATCGCCAGATAAAACTGGGGGTCTTCTCTCAACGATTTCTGAAAAGAATTTAAAGCTAAAATAGGCTGCTTTAATGCTTTGTTGCACAATCCGATTTTATAAAAAGTAAATGCTTTGGTATATTCCAGTTCAAGCATTTCCTCATAGGTATCAATAGCTTTCTGGTATTGTCCTAAAGCCTCATAACATGCTGCTTTATTGGCATATACTCCTACAGAATTTGAATTGATAGCCAATAGATAATCATACCCTTTTATGGCTTCATCGAAGTTCTTTCGGTTGAAGTAGAATTGTCCATATTCAAACCATGCGGTTTCAGAATAAGAGAATTCATCTAAATATTCATTAAGAAAGGCAATAGCCTCCTCACTCTTATTCAGATCACTGAAGCACACCATTGCATTTTCCAGCGAATATTCATCCGTAGGATCTTCTTTAAGTGCTTTTCTGTAATGTTTAAGAGCGTTAAAAGGATCACCCAGATTTACATATTCATCTGCAATAAAGTTGTGAAGAAAGTTTTCTTCTTCCTCCAGCGTAAGAGCTTTTTTACAGATTTCAATGGATTTTCTAGGGTTACCCAGGTTCGAATAATACTTAGCGTAGCAAACTAAAAAGTCTGTATTCTCCATGGAAGAACCTTTTAACTCATCAATAAGATCTTTCGCTGTATTATATTCTTCCCACTCCAGAAGAATTTCAAGTTTTTTGATCTTGATATCTAATGAATTGGGGTGAAGCTTTAGTCCATAATTAACAGCTCTATCAGCGTAATTAAAATCACCCAGCTCCAAATAATAAACAATAATATCTTCCAACTCCTCAGTATCGAAGTAGAATTCGTCATTGTTTTCCATCATTTCTTCGAACTTTTTTACAAGTTCATTTCCAAAATACTCTTCCAATAGTGTCCTCTTTGTCGGCCCGATGCCTGAATTTGCTTGCAGACCCCGGCAAACTTTATTAATTAATAATATATCTGAAACTGATATTCAAATATTTATGCAAAGTTGCAACTTTTTTTTGAAATATCCTTTTCATAAATTTCTATTATAAAAATAGTAAAAAAAGAAAACCGATAAAAGGATTGTGGATAAAAAAACGAAAATTGGGGGTTAAATTTTTATTACGAGCCTTTTTCCTGTTTGTATCTCAGCATTCCATGCTTTTTCGATATTTTTTATATCAGCCTCTTCTGTTTCTATTTTAATTTTTCCTTCCACAGCAGCCTGAAACATTTCGGGAATAATTTCTGAAAATAACAGTGCTGATTCTTCTTTTGTCCAGCTTCCCAATCCTGATCCTGAAATCTGGATATCTGTCGCTCTTAGAATCTGAGAAGACAGCTGAATCGTATCGCTGCTCATCCCGCCAATAGTAATCAGTTTTGTTTTATGAGAAAATGTTCCGTCTCCTTTAAATGCTGATAAAATCATTTCTACAGAATGGCCCCAGATATAATCGATAACAATATCAATAGGAGTTTCATTATGAATTTCCTTTATTTTTTTTTTAAAATCTTCGTCACTTAACTGCAGGGAAACAGCCTCATCTGCTCCCAGTTCACGGAGTGCCTGCAGAGATTCTTCGTTTCTTCCGGTAACAATAATTTTTGAGGCTCCATATACCTTCGCAATCTGAACCGCTATTCTGCCTGTAATTCCGGTTGCTCCATTTACCAGAACAACATTTCCCGGTTGTATACCTGCTTTGAATTTTAATGCCATCGCCGACCCCATCACTGCATTGGGAAGGGCTGCTGCAATGGAAAAATCAAGTCCGGCAGGAACATTAACCATCATTTTCTTATCTGCAAGGGCTTTTTCAGCCACCGTTCCTTTTTTACTGAAAAAATATACTTTTGTCCCGTCTTCGAGCATCCCTACTCCATCTGAACCTACAACTGTTGGCTGATGAACTTCATTTTCTGTAGAATAGTGTTTTCCACTGGCTCTTGCTTTATCCAGATTTTTAATGGATGCTGCTTTTACCGTAACCAATACTTCATTTTCATTGGATATTACCGGCTCAGAAAAATCTGCATACTGAGGAATACCTCCTTTTTCAAATACTACTGCTGCTTTCATTGTTTTAAATTTTTGTACAAAATTATGACGAGGAAAACCGTGAGACGATAACATTTGTTATCAGTTGAAGAAAGGCTGGAAGCTGGAAGAGGGAGGCTGGAGGCTATATGAGTCGTGAGTATAAATGAAAAGGGTAAAAACGCAAGGTTCGCAAGGGTTTTATGGTTATGTTTTATTTTTTGTCCGCAAGGGTGCTTTGCTCAGCTAAGAAGACGAACATTACTAAGTGAAACGCCCTTGCGAATGTTTTTATAAATATTATTTTTAATTCTTTGCGTACACTGCGTTAAAGATTTTTGTGAAAAGACTAAAAAGCGAAGACCACAAGGTTCTTTATCATGCTGTTTTATTTTTTGTCCACAAGGGCGCTTTGCTCAGCTAAGAATGCGAACATCGTTGAGTGAAACGCCTTTGCGTACGTTTTATGAGCATCATTTTTTAATTCTTTGCAGCTGCGTTAAAATCTAATTCATTTGTTCCTTCATCTGCATACCGTCTGCAAGAAACTTCCCACCTCCAGCATCCATCTTCCAGCTTAAGAACTCTCCTCTTTCAATATTTTAGACTTTATCCTGCTAAGATGCACAGTGGTAATACCCAGGTAAGAAGCAATATAATGCTGGGGAACTCTTTTGATGATTTCCGGTTTTTGCTGGGTAAGCTGAATATACCGCTGCTGTGGGGTATCTTTTATGAAGGAAAAAAAATGCTTCATATAATCGAAGATTCTTTCAAACAGCGCGTCCATCAATAGGTTTCTGAGTTCGGGGGTTTCGTAAGCCTCTTCAAGAAATGCTTCTACATCAGGCTTTTTAATTTTATATAAAATACAGGGTTCCACTGTTTCAAAGGAGACCATGCTGGGAAGACCTTTTTTAAAACTTTCCAGAGAAGAAAACATTGTGTTTTCAAGAAAGAACTGAAAGGTAACATCTTTACCATCGTTATTATACCAGGCTCTTACAATTCCTTTTTCAAGATAGAACGCATTATTTGAAACTTCTCCTTCGTTTAGAAGCAGGGTTTTAGCAGGAACTTCCATCCGTTCGAAGTTGCCTAAAAATTTTCTCCATTTTTCTTTTGGAAAAGGGAATCTGTTTTTGATGTGTTCAAACATTCGGGTATAAAAAAAGAACGGAACAAGTCCGTTCTTATAAAGTATTTAAATTAAACTTTTAATTTTCGCGATGATGTCATCTCCTAATTGATCAGCTTCTTCCTGAGATTTTGCTTCTGTATAAATTCTGATGATCGGCTCTGTATTGGATTTTCGAAGATGTACCCAATTGTTTTCGAAGTCAATTTTTACACCGTCAACAGTAGAAACATCTTCGTTTTCATATTCTTTCTCCATCTTACTTAGGATAGCATCTACATCGATCTCCGGAGTCAGCTCTATTTTCTTTTTACCCATGAAATAACTTGGATATCCTGCTCTCAATTCGGAAACTGTCTTATTTTCTTTTGCCAGATGGGTAAGGAATAAGGCTACACCTACTAAAGAGTCTCTTCCGTAGTGAAGATCCGGATAAATAATTCCTCCGTTTCCTTCTCCACCGATTACGGCGTTTTTCTCTTTCATTAGGGTAACCACATTTACTTCTCCTACAGCACTTGCAAAGTATTCTGAATTTTGTGACTGCGCAACATCTCTCAATGCACGGCTTGAAGAAAGGTTAGAAATTGCAGCTCCTTTTTTATGTTTTAGTAAATAATCGGCAACGGCTACCAATGTATATTCTTCACCGAACATTTCTCCTTTTTCATCAATCAGAGCCAGTCTGTCTACATCCGGATCTACCACGACTCCTACATCTGCATTTTCTTTTTTTACCAATTCGCAGATATCTCCCAAGTGTTCTTTTAACGGCTCCGGGTTATGTGGAAAATGACCTGTTGGTTCGCAGTATAATTTAACCGTTTCACAACCTAATTTATCTAATAGCATTGGAATGGCAATTCCTCCAGTAGAGTTTACAGCATCCAACACCACTTTAAAGTTTTTAGCTTTAATGGCTTCTACATCTACCATTGGCAAATCAAGGATCTGCTGAATATGAATATCAAAAGCATCTTCTCTGGTCTCATATTTTCCAAGATGATCTACTTCTGCATAGTTGAAATCTTCGCTTTCAGCTAACGCAAGTACATCTGCTCCGTTTTCACCAGTGATGAATTCTCCTTTTTCGTTTAAAAGCTTAAGGGCATTCCATTGTTTTGGATTGTGAGATGCGGTAAGGATAATTCCACCGTCTGCTTTCAGCTCAGGAACCATTATTTCTACTGTAGGAGTTGTAGAAAGTCCTAAATCAACCACATTGATTCCTAATCCCTGTAATGTTGCTGTTACCAGTGAAGAGACCATCTGTCCTGAGATTCTGGCATCTCTTCCGATAACCAGCGTTAAGTCTTTTTTATTTTTATTATTCTGAAGCCATGTTCCGAATGCGGAAGCGAATTTTACCACATCTAATGGTGTCAAGTTATCATTTACTTTTCCACCGATGGTTCCGCGAATTCCCGAAATAGATTTTATTAACGACATTCTGTTTTATTTCTTATTGATTAGTGTAATAATTTATGCGAAACAAAGATACTTAAAAAGACATTGACCTTATAAAACAGGAATCTTTTTTTGAACTTTATCATAAGTATTCTTTACAACTCTTGGAGGAGCAAAACGATAACCTATGTACAGTAAACCATATAGGCTGTTATTCTGTACGGCCTGATTTCTTGTCTGGTTATAGGCATAGGCACTGAAATTCATTTTCCCGCCAAATAAAAACCGGTCTGTATTGTATCCTATATGAAGACCTCCTTCCATTCTTAACGTCAGATATTGGACGTTCTTTATCGAACCATCCCCAAAAACATCGCGATAGGTTGAAAATTTCCCTCCGAGTCCGAGAGCAAGATAAGGGGCAATATTTACATTTTTTCCAAGTACCCAGTTATAGAAATAGCCCATATTGGCTCCTAATTTATACTGTGTTTCTTTGGCTTTCTGATCTTCTATTTTATTTCTTAAAATAGTAAGGTCATAATCCAGAAACGGAACCCAGCTGCCACTGCTCTTCTTTTGCCATTCGCCCTGGGTGTAGATACTTCTTGCAGAAAAGTTTTTATTAAGAATATAGGCCGTAGAGCCTCCGAAGCTTTGTACTCTTAAATCCGGGAATTGCATATAAGAATCTCCTTCCTTCCAAGCTGGAAAGAGCTCTTTCATATTTTCAATATAAAAGCCTTTTACATTTTTGTAATAAAGATTCTGGATCAGTCTATTGGGGAAAAATCTGACACTAAAGTCTGTATAAGAACTATTTCCTTTCAGATCATTGTCATTATTCCCTTCAAAGAAACGGGGTGCAAAGGATATGGTAGCACTTATAATCCTATAGTCTACGGAAAATGAAACTTTTGTTTTATTATTGATGGAGAAAATCTGTTTTTTTTCATTTCCTTTTTCGCCTTCTGTAAAGATATAGCTTTCAATATTGGTATCCAGATTGGCGCGAATCATCACCTGATCTGCGTAAGATTTAATATCTGTGGTATCTCTTTGTGCATCGACCTGAATGATCAACAGTAAAAATAATACAACAAATATTCCTTTTGTAAGACTCAATCTGGATATTTTAAATTAAAAAAATGAAAATACTACATTTTTTTCAATTATCCATGTGAGTTTTATATTAAGAACAACCGCAATCTTTATCGCAGCTTGATCTTTTGGAGCTGAATTTTTTAGGGGCAAAATTCTTTTTAAGCACTTTGAATAAAGAATAGCAGGCAAATACTACCAATAAAGCAATAAGTACATACTGAATAACTAAGGAAGAATCCATTATTTTAAAATTTGATATACTATCATCGACACAAAATATGCCAAACCTGTCATCATAGCTACCTGAAAGCCTGTCCATTTCCAACTTTTGGTTTCTCTATAGACTACTGCAAGTGTAGAAATACACTGCATTGCAAACGCATAAAACAGAAGAACGGAAATTCCGGTTGCAAAGCTGAAGACTTTTTCTCCATTGGGCTTTACATCTCTTCTCATTTTATCAATTACCTTTACTTCCGGAGCATCATCCTCAAGACTATACAGCGTTGACATAGTGCCTACGAATACTTCTCTTGCTACGAAGCTGGTCAGGATTCCTACTCCCATTTTCCAATCGTATCCCAGTGGAGCGATCAGCGGTTCTATTCCTTTACCCATTTTGGCCAGATAAGAATGATCTAAGTGAACGTCTGAAGCAACAAACTCATTCGGCTGTTGTTTTGGACCGAAATAGCTTAAAACCCAGATAATAATACTTACAATAAAGATTATTTTTCCGGCTCCGGTAATGAAATCCCATACTTTCCCTAAAACCATTTTAAGATCATATCCGAAAAGTGGCTTTTTATAAGCTGGAAGGTCCATTACCAAATATGTTTTTCCACTGTCTTTAATGAATCTTTTCAGAATAGCTGCAGAGAACAAAGCTACTAAGAATCCTAAAAGATACATTCCCATCAGAACCAAAGCTTTATATTTTATTCCCAAAAACGATCCTTCTGAAATAATTAATCCGATGATAATACTGTATACCGGAAGTCTTGCAGAGCATGTCATAAAAGGAGTTACCAATATCGTCAGTAATCTTTCCTTAACGTTTTCAATATTTCTTGTGGAAATCACTGCCGGAATTGCACAAGCGGTTCCTGAAACAAGGGGTACAATACTTTTACCATTTAATCCAAATGGACGAAGAAGCCTATCCATCAGAAAAACAACTCTAGCCATATATCCTGAATCTTCTAATAGGTAAAGGAAATACAGTAAAATACCAATCTGTGGTGCAAAGACTACAATTCCTCCTATTCCCGGAACGATTCCGTTAGAGATTAACGAATTGATTGGTCCTTCCGGAAGATGTTCTCCTGTAAAAGCTGACAGCCATGAGAAAAGCTCTTCAATCCAATTCATCGGATATTCTGCAAGGAAAAAAACGCTTTGGAATATCACCAATAAAATCAGTAAGAAAACCACATATCCCCAGAATTTGTGCACCAAAACTTTATCCAGTTTCTCTGTAAGCAATTCTTTGAACTGAGGCTGTTTGGAAATAACGTTGTCTAATATTTTATCTACATTCTGATATCTCCTAACGGTCTCCTGAACCTGTAATCTTTTAGGAACCAGACTTTTAACATCAGAACTATTGATCTGATCCATTTCAGGATCTATTTTTTCAAGGTTTGTTCCCAGTGAAAGACTCATCCAGGCCTTATATTCATTATCAAACCCTTTTTGAGAGACAAGTTTCTGAATAAAATCTTTATGTTCGTTCGGGGTTTCAAAAGAAACTTTTTCTGTTTTTACAAACTCATTGTTATAAACAGCATCTTTCACTTCGTTGATCCCGATTTGCTCTTTTGCATTGGTCTGAATAATCTTAATGCCTAATGCATCAGAAAACTTTTGAATGTCTATGGTAATTCCTCTTCGCTCAGCCTGGTCAATCTGATTGACAATCAGAATCATTGGGATCCCAAGATCCTGTATCTGCTGGAATAGAAGAAGGCCTCTTTTTAAACTTAATGCTTCAAGAATATAAACAACTCCCTCATAATTTTTCTGCTCATCAATAAGGTATTTTGAAAAAATAGCCTCATCTTCTGAACTTGGATAAACGCTGTAAGAACCTGGAAGATCAATGACTTCGATGTCCTCATTCTTATGCGTATAATGTCCTGAATGGCTTGCAACGGTAACCCCTGCATAATTTCCGGTTTTCTGCTTTTTGTTACAAAGCGCATTGAAAACCGTTGATTTTCCTACATTAGGATTTCCGACTAAAAGTATCTGTTTTTTCTTGTTTGCCTGCATTAATTCAATTCTTCAACAATGATATAATCTCCTTCTTCCTCACGAAGAGCAATCCGGCTTTTTTCGGCTCCAAATTCCACATACATCGGTCCATTAAACGGAGCCTGGTATAAAATTCTGAAAATGGTCTCCGGAAGAAGTCCCATTTCAATAATTTTATTGGGCATTTTCAGATGGTCATTATCATATCCCAATATCTTTCCCATTTTGTTTTTAGGAAATCCACTTAATTTATGTAATTCTTTCTCTTTCAAAGCCCTATTATTTTGTAGCGCAAATATACGCTATTTAAATTTAATCTAAATAACGTTTTGGCTATAAAAAGAATCAACCCAAATACATTACTGTACCTGGGTTGACTCGGAATATAATTTAGTTGATATGAATGCTTATTTTTTCTTTTTATCAGAAGAATCCTGATCTTTTTCAATCGGATTATCATTTGAGTTAAAGTAATCCTTCGCCATCTTTTCTTGCTTTTTAAGTGCATCTCCAATGGTAACATCTGATCCCGGCATTTTCATGTTCATCATTTCGGGGCTCACTTTCTGGCGGATTTCAGCCATTGGATCCTGCTTAAAGCTGGCGTATGCTTTGTCAAATTTTTCTTTTGTAGTAGATGTCACTGTATTGGAAACACCATATTTCGCATTGATCTTATCCGAATAGGTTAGTTCATCATAATTTTCAATCTTCTTATTTCCGCTCAGCATCCATGAATAGTTTTTCTCATCATCTTCAATCTTAACGATGAGCCCCGGAAGGCCATAGAATTTATACGGACCATCCTGAAAAGGAATATCTGAACTGAACCATGCAGTCCATTTTCGACCTCCATATTCTGTAGTTGCTTTCTGGGTATTGTATTCTCCTATTTTCTGTTTTTCCGGCTGGATATTCCAAACAAACTTAACTGGAGCATCATATCCAAATAAATTCATGCTTACTCTATCAAGATACTGTTGTTTCATTTCCGGATAAGTTTTTACAATCTTGTAAGCAAATTTAGGAGTCTTGATAAGTTTAGAAATATCTTTCCATACTTTTGCTTTCTCCATTTCCTCAACAGCAAGCCTGATAATAGAATCCTGAGCGGGCATGGTATAATCCTGATAAATGGACTTTTTGGGCGTAATATCCAAAATTGTAATGAGCTTGTCCAGTTTTGCAGAGTCTTTCTTCGGCTTAAAGGTTAATTCATAAAAGAATCGGTTTGCCGTTTCTTTGCTGCCCTGAGCATTAGCAAAGGCAAAAAGTATGATAAGAAATACTGAAAATAGCTTTTTCATTCCTCAATTTTAATAATTAGTAATCACTGTTAAGAATTTGTTACAGTTTTTCTTCAATTTATTTTTTAAAAGATAAAATCAGGAAGGGGGAAATTTATCTGAGCAAACGGTAATTTCCACTATAAAATTAAGGAATGTATAAAAATTATGATTCTCTTAAAACATTTTAAGATATAAAATTTTTACCTTTAAACTTCTCAAAAACAAAATATTATGGATACTCTATCGCAATTTAAAAATGAGCTGGAAGCTGAATATCAGACGACCAGAAAATTCTTTGAAATTTATCCTGAAGAAAAAAATGATTATGCTCCTCATGAGAAAAGCATGAAAATGTTGCCCCTTGCCACTCACATCGCTGAAGTTTTTGAATGGCCCAACACTATGCTTACCACTTCAGAGCTTGATTTTGGCAAAGGAGATTATCAGCCTAAACAGCTTTCTACGAAGGCAGACCTTCTTCAAACTCTTGATCAGAATTTTAAATCTGGAAAAGAAGCTCTGGAAAGTGCAAATGAGAATGACCTTACTGCAAGCTGGGCACTTAAAAACAATGGAGAAGAGCTTGCAAAATGGTCTAAATATGAATCCATCCGCCATGCGCTTAATCAAATTACCCATCACAGGGCACAATTAGGCGTGTATTACAGGATCAATGATATTCCTTTACCGGGAAGCTATGGTCCTTCTGCTGATCACCAGGCTTTTTAAGTCCTTATATATCTCAATAAAAAACCAATCCACTCGGATTGGTTTTTTTTATTTTATTTAAAGTTGAATTTTACAGTAAACATGACCTGGCTAGGGCGAAGCTGCATGGAGGTGGAAGTAATCGCAGCATTGTCAAAATCAATTTTTTCAAATACTTTTCTATTGGCAATATTCATCCATTTCAATTCAAAATCTACTTTCTTCTTAGCCCAGGAAAACTGATAGGAAAGGTCAAAGAATCCGTTATTATACTTTGCATCACCTGATTTTGAATTGATCTGATCCCAATAAAATCCAATGGTATGGTTTTCTATCGGATAAAAGAAGACATTCAGGTTATGGGTGTACCCTTCGCTTTTTCCTAAATTTCCTGTCATGAAGATGTTAGACTGCTTATTCCATGTTTGAGAGGCGTTAAAGTCTACACTCATCCATGAAAAATAGTTATTATTGAATTTAAAGCCTACTGTGTTTGCAATGGTCTTATTATCAATAAAAGCAGTATTTCTTATTAACTGTGATTTAGACAGGGTATTGTTAAATGTAAAAGAAGCATTGGTTTTAAATTTTGGAAAATATTTTCCTATTTCTGCATAATAGCTGTTGCTGGTTCTCTTATTTTCTCTTTCCAGATATTCAGTCACTCTGAATCCAAATGGATTGACAAAAATGGAGGAGATAAGATTATTTTTGGTATCCCCTATTCTGCTTCCTACATTGAAGAAAAGGTTATTCAACGGGTTTCTGTATTCTAATCTTGCTCCTAAACTTTTTGTAGTGGTCTGAGGAATCGGGTTGTTCGGGTTCATGACGCTGAAACTTCCCGGATTGGTCATAATATATCCGCCGTAAGCAGTCTTTATATCTCCAAAGTTATTACTGATATTTCCATTGACACTTGCTTTAAAGAAAGAAGCAAATGAATACTGCACAAAAATATTAGGCGTGAATGTCGTTTTATTCAATGTTTTTGAAACGTTTCTAATGACATCATCTGCCTTAATGTTATTAAAGTTTACCGGAAAACTGGCAAATAGACTCCAGGCTTCTGATTTATAATTAACTCCTAAAGATGCTGAAGGGGTAATTTCAGTAAATTTCAGGCTGTTTTCATAAGTCGGGCTGTTAAAATCAGGTTGTCCGGAGGTTGTAATTCCGTCAAAATTTGTATCCAGTTTATCAGTAGAATAATCAAATCCTACCTGTGGAGTAAAGGTCCAGCCTTTCTTTGTAAAGCTTATATTTGCAGAATGTGATGTATCTAATGTCCTGATTCTGAATCGTTGTAATGCAAAACTTCCCGGAACAAAATCGATCGTTTTCATTGAATCTTTGATTGAATTTCTGTACGGAATCTGCATATAATTAGCAGGAGAGATCTCCAGAGTCTGGTTATCATCCTGATAGCTGATATAGGATTTCAGGTTGATCATCTTTTCTTTCCAGGGAATAATTGTACTTAATGAGTTCTGGAAAGAGGACGTTGGAGATTGTACAGCTTCAAGCCCGTTTCTTTCAGAAACACTGTCTTTTCTGTATGCGTTGGTACGGTCTCCGTTCCAGTACTGTGAAAAGGTAGTTGTATTTTTGAAGAACCCTTTCTTTGCATTTTTAGTGAAAATAATCTCGCCTTTTAGTTTATCTGTATAAAAATTATTTAAAAACCGTGTTCCATATTGAGTCTTTTGCTGGAAATCATTCGTGTTGCTTGATGATTCTCTTTCTACTGCATTATTGGTATAATTGGCATTGACCTTAAGCTCCCATTCTTTTTTCTTATCAATATTGGTAAGGTAATTCGCTGAAAGATAATGTACACTATTGAATAGATATCTTTTCACAGGAAGATCAGGCGTTACTGCATTTTCCACACTCAGCCAGTTATTCTGGGAAATATTGGACCTTCTTCCTTCCCATCCACTTCCGAATGCCAAAATATTCCCCTCATTTTCTACCTGCTCACCCATATTATTGGTCTTATAGTTAACTACCCATTGGCTTTTCTGTCCGAAAAACATAGGAGTCAGTTTTACATTCCATAGCCATGGTTCTCCAAAGCCTGTTCCGACTTCGCCACGACCGGTCATGGTTACTGAGTTTTTAAGCTTAATATTGATCGCCGCCTGATCTGAAGGTACTTTATCCTGAAGAATCTTTACCGGCTGGTGGTTTTCAAGGACTTCCACTTTTTGTACAGCATCTTTGGGCAGCGAGTTGTTGATTGTTCCATAGCCGCCTTCCATAAGGTCTTTTCCGTTGACATAGAATTTATTGATTGCATTTCCCTGATAAAGAATAGTTCCGTCTGTATTGACTTCAATTCCCGGAATTTTCTTCATTACATCGGCAAGGGTTCTGTCGTTTTTACTGTTGAAAGCTTTAAGATCATAAGAAATGGTATCTCCTCTGGCAGTGATCATTTTGGTTTTCAGCTGTACTTCCTTAATTTCTGTAGCTTCAGACTGCATTTTAAAATTCAGGGTTTGCTCGCTATTGCTGATTTGCTTTGTAAGCGGCTTTTGATTGAAGGCCTTTACTTTAAGATCCACATTAGATTCTGAAGAGGTAAAAGTGACTTTGTACTCTCCCTTGGAATTGGTGATTCCATAAGCCAGAATAGCATCTTTACCCGGTTCCTCGATCGTTACACTGGCACTTGGTATGGCTGCTCCTTCATCATCTGTAATTTTCCCGGAAATTGTTTTCTGCGCGAAGGTGAATACCATCATAAAAAGCATCAGAAATAAGGAAATATTTTTTTTCATATTCACTATTTGACTAATTAGTTAATCATTGTAGTTTTTCGTTACACTTTCTTTAAAGATATATTTTTGTTTTAAAAGTTAAATCCTTTCACTTTACCTCTTTATATTTTATCTTGTTTGTAAAGGAAAAGTATAGTTACAGAAAAATTCCAGATATTTTCTCATTTATATCAAGAGAAAATACAAATCAACAACATGAAAAATCACCACCAGTTGAATAACAACAAAGTCTAACTATCTCACTTTAAGTAATTTGAAA